>CAZLTV010000071.1:0-9464 GCA_964562545.1 uncultured Mycobacterium sp.
AACCACGGGGGCCTGTCAGGGTGTGAGGCAACCGCACCAGCACAATGTAATCATGTCCTCCTACCCTTCCGCACCGCAGCAGTCCCCGACACGCGCTTATCGGATCGCTTCGATGCTGCTCGGCATCGGAGCGCTGCACTTCATCGCACCCAAACCGTTCGACGGAATCGTTCCGGCCGAGTTGCCCGGCAGCGCCCGGGGCTACACCTACGTCTCTGGGGCCGCCGAGATCGGCATCGGCGCCGCGCTGCTGGCTCCCAAGACCCGCCGGATGGGCGCGTTGGCCGCGATGGCGCTGTTCGTCTCGGTGTTCCCGGCCAACGTCAACATGGTGCGGCTGTGGTTCCAAGATCCGACCAAGTCGCTGCCGATGCGCATCATCGCCGTCGCCAGGCTGCCGCTTCAGATCCCGATGATTCTCGAAGCTCTCAAGGTGTACCGCAGTTCCTAGCCGCTCATGCGGCCGAGCCTTCAGACCGCTCGTCCAGCAGCGCAGCCAACTCGTCAGCCTCGGGAAGTTCAGCGGGCGCCACGGTGCGCCCGCTGCGCACATAGTGAAACACCGCCCGAACAGACGACACCGGGCATTCCTGCAGGCCAGCCCACGCTAGTCGGTACACCGCGAGCTGAACAGCGTTGCGCTGCAGATCTTCCGGCGTTGACGGCGGCTCGCCGGTCTTCCAGTCCACGACGGTCACCCCGCCGTCGGCGTCGGCGAACACCGCGTCGATGCGGCCCCGCACCACCTTCGCGCCGATCACCATCTCGAACGGCACCTCGACGTCGAGCGGGGTCCGTGTGGCCCACGATGACAGCGCAAAGGCAGACTGCAGCTCCTCCAGCTCGCCGCGGTCGTGGCGGTCCGCATCGACCGCGCCGGGCAGGTCATCGAGGTCGAACAGCTTCTCGGCCTGGAAGAATCGCTGAACCCACTCGTGGAAAGCCGTGCCAAGAAGAGCGTGCGGGTCAGGCCGGCGGGGCAACCTCCGGTTCAGGCGCTGGGCCACCGCGTCGGGATCGCGGCCGAATTCGACCATCGCGCTCACCGACAACTGCAGAGGTAGCGGCGGTGCGGATGGGCGCGCTGCCTGCTCACGTTCGGACAGCAGCGCGTCAACGTCGGCTTCCCAGCCGTACGGGTCGGCGGCCCAGCCGTACGGGTCGGCACTGGTGTCCCCCACCGCCGCGCCGACTGGCTCTGCACCTGCTTCTGCCGTTGCAGCCATTCGACCGGTCATCGCCTGCGCCACCAACGCAGCACCCCGGGCAATATCGTCACCTCGACCTGCAGCGGGGTCGACCGGCCAGATCGCCTCGACCACCCGCTCACGCAGCGGGTTGGGCTCTCCTTCGGCCGGAGCGTCGGCCCACACGTCGACGACTCCGCACGGGGCGCCCTGTTCGGCGGCAGCATCAATGATCTCTTTGAGCTCGTCCAAGAAGCTGGATGGACCGCGCGGTTTGGACTCGGTGGCACCCCAATGGTGTCCCGACACAAGCAGTGTCCGCTCGGCCCGGGTGATAGCCACATACAGCAGGCGTCGCTCCTCGTCGGTGCGCCGCCGGTCGAGGCTGCGCTTGTGATCGGAGATCTTGTCCGACAGCGCTTTCCGATCGTAGACGTCGGTGGTGTCCAATACCGGAACACCGTGCTCAGACACCGTCGCACAGTCTCCTCGCAACAGGGGAGGCAGGTCGGCGGCGTCGGTCAGCCAGGTGCGCAAAGACGCTGTGGACGGAAACACCCGCCCGCTCAGGTGCGGGACGGCCACGATCTGCCACTCCAGCCCCTTTGCCGCATGCACCGTCAGGATCTGCACACGGTCACCGGCCACCGCGACCTCAGCCGGCGCCAAACCGTTCTCCACCTCCTCAGCGGTTTCGAGGAATGCGAGCAGTCCCGGCACCGTGGCCTGCGAACGTGTCGCGAAATCCGCGACCACGTCGGCGAAAGCGTCCAGGTGTTCGGTGCCAGACCACCCCGCCGCGATCGGGCGTGCGGCCCGCGCCTCGGTATCGACACCGAGCAGCCGACGAATCTCGGCGACCAGGTCCGGCAGCGCCCAGTCCAGGTGAGAGCGCAACCCGGTCAACTCCCGACCCAACGCCACGATCCTGGAGTACCCCTGCGCCGAATACGCCTCCGCAGGACCGGGATCGCAGATCGCCTCACCCAGGCAGGGCGCATCAGCGTCGGCACCGGCGTGCGCGACGATTTCATCGAGACCGGCGGGGCCGCGGCGCCCGGAACCGTCCAACACCAGGGCTCGCTGCCACAGCGTGGCGATGTCACGCCCGCCCAGTCGCCACCGGGGGCCAGCGAGGATTCGCATCGCGGCCGCACCGGCCGTCGGATCAGCGGCCAGCCGCAACATCGCAACGACATCGGCGACCTCGGGCACACCGAGCAGCCCGGCCAGCCCGACAACCTCGACGGCCAACCCACGACGGCTCAGCGCCTCGGCCATGGGTGCGGCGTCGGCGTTGCGTCGCACCATCACCGCCGCGGTCGGGGCAGACCCGCTGGCCGCGACATGCTCGCGATACAGCCCTGCCATCGCATCGGCCAGCCATTCGCGTTCGGCGACCACGTCGGGGAGCAGTGCGGCACGCACGGTCCCCGACCCCGCATCGGGGCGCGGGCGCAGCGAGCGCACAGCTACCGAGCGCCGCCGCGCATCCACCGACACCTCGTTGGCAAGGTGCAACACCTCCGGAGGATTGCGCCAGCTGGTCCGCAGTTCCAGCGTGGGCGCCGGAGTGCCGTCTGAATGAGGGAAGTCGGTGGCGAACCGAGGCAGGTTGGTCGCCGACGCGCCGCGCCAACCGTAGATCGATTGAATCGGGTCCCCAACCGCGGTGAGCGCAAGGGTGTCGTCGACTCCACCCCCGAACAACGAGGACAACGCCACCCGCTGGGCATGCCCGGTGTCCTGATATTCGTCGAGGAGCACGACCCGGTAACGGCGCCGCAGCTGCTCCCCCACCTCCGGAAACTGCGAGGCCAGCCGTGCAGCCGAGGCCATCTGCGTGCCAAAGTCGATCACCCGTTGCTGGCGCATCCGGCGGTGCAGCTCGTCGATCAGCGGCACCAGCGCAGTGCGCTCGGTCTGGGTGGCAAGCATCCGCAGCAGCCACTGGCTTGGGCCGCGATCGCGTTGGTAACGCCCCGCGGGCAGCGCGTGGACGAGCCGCTCCAGTTCCACGTGGGTGTCGCGAAGCTGATCGGTGTCAACCAGATGCTCGGAGAGTTGGCCGGCGAGTTTGAGCACCATCGCGGTCACCGCTGCCGGAGTTTTGTCGGTTTCCAGCGCCCGCGGATGTTCGCAGACCACCCGATAGGCAAGCTGCCACAACTCGGTCTCGCCGAGCAGCCGGGTGTCCTGTTCGACCGGCAGCAACAGGCCGTACTCGCGCAGCAAGGTACCCGCGAAGGCGTGATAGGTGCCGACAGTGACCGGGTCGTCGGCCATGCCGCGCCCGTCGAGTGCACCGGGGACCAGCAGCCCGGCGCCGGCCAGGCGAGCCAACCGAGCGCGCACCCGTCGCAGCAGCTGTCCGGCGGCCTTGCGGGTGAACGTCAAGCCCAGCACCTCACCGGGCCTGGCGTAGCCGTTGGCGACCAGCCAGACCACCCGGGCGGCCATCGTCTCGGTCTTGCCCGCACCCGCTCCCGCAATCACGACCAGCGGCCCCGGAGGGGCAGCGATGACAGCAGCCTGCTCTTCAGTCGGCGCGAAAAGCCCCAGGGCGCAGGAAAGTTCAGCGGGACTGTATCGCGCGCTCATTGCTGCCCTCCAGCGGCGTCGTTGTTTTGGGCGGGGCACATGGCCCGCACCGGACAATGCGCACAGCCGTCGTTGACCCGTGCCATGAAATCGGGACCCTGCGTGGCCGCTGCCGCTTTCGCGACAAGCTCATGCCATTGACCTCGCTGTTCGGGGGTCAGCGCATCCTGGTTGCGCTCAGTGGCCGAGCCGCCGGTAGTCCTACCCAGGTAGACCAGTCGGCCGCCGCCGGGTTCGTCACCGTCTGCGATCAACCCTTCGGCGACCGCCAACTGGTACATGCCCAATTGGGCGTGGCTCTGCGCATCGTCCTTGCTGACCGGCGATTTGCCGGTCTTCACGTCGACCACGACCAGCCTGCCTTCACCGTCGCGCTCCAGCCGGTCGAGTCGACCACGCACCCGCACCGCCGGTGCGCCGTCCTGGCCGGCGAGCACCTGTCCCTCGACGGCGATCTCGGTGCCGATCTCGGTGAGCTCGCCGCGACTGTTGGTGCGCCAACTCAGGAACGTCGACAGCATCTCCCGGTGCCGTGCCAGCTCGTTGTCGGAATGCCACTGCGCATCGAATGGCAGTTGGTCCCACACCTTTTCCAACGCAGTGAGCATCTGCGATTCAGTCTTGTCGCCATCGGAGACCAACGCGTGCACCAACGAACCCAGCACCGACCGCACATCGGCGCTGCGCGATCCCCCATGCCGTTCGAGTAGCCAGCGCAGCGGACAGTCCGACAGTGTCTGCAGTGTCGACGGCGACAATGTCACCACGTGGTCGTCGGCATCCCACAACGGCTCCCCGCTGGACAATTCGCGCATGCCGTACCACGACGAGGGGTCGGCGCCGGCCACTCCCCCCTGCGCAAGTCGCGCTAACTGTGCTGCGGCACAATTTCTTTCAGCGTCGTCGACAGCATCGCGGGGTGCGCACACCACCGCCCTGAGCCGGCCGACCAGCGCCGATGCGGCAAGCACGCGGGGCGCACGGATCGGCGCGGCGGCCTCACGGCCGGGTTCGCGCGACAGCGCCGCGAGCTCGTCGACGAAGACCGACGGCAGCATCGCGTCGTCGCCATCACCGCTGTCGACGGCGGTGACCAGCAGGCGGGTTCGCGCCCGCCCCATCGCCGCCATCAATAGCCTGCGCTCCTCGGCCAGCAACGGTGCCCGGCTGGACAACCCGCGTTGTCCGGGCTCGGCGATCCCGTCGACGACATCGACGAGCTGCTGGGTCCCCAGCACCCCGCCCCGGGGGGCAACATTGGGCCACAGCCCCTCTTGCACACCGGCGATCACCACGAAGTCCCACTCACGGCTCAGCGCCGAATGCGCGCTGACGACCGTGACAGCGTCAGGGGTTGATTGATCGTCGCGGCGCGTCGGCGGCAGCGTCAGCGCGGTGATGTGGTCGATCAAACCCCGCAGCGAGGCGCCCGTAGTCTGCGCGACGTAGCGTTCGGCGACCTCGAACATCGCAGTGACCGCGTCCAGATCACGGTCGGCCTGTGCTGCGGCGGGCCCCCCGCGCTCGCTGACCGCCAGCCAGCGCTGCTGCAGCCCCGAACGACTCCACGCCTGCCACAGCGTGTGGTGCGGATCTCCACCTCGGTCGACGCTTCGTCGGGCCGCAGCCAGCACGGTGCGCACCCTGCGCAGCGCGCGAGCCAGATCATCGGGCAATTCAGTGCCGCCGCGACGGAGCGCCGCGACGAGCAGGCCACCGAAACCGTCGGCCGGCTCCGATCCGGTCCGGCGCAGCGCGCGTCGCAAACGCCGCAGCGATACCGGATCGACTCGACCGAGCGGACCTGTAACCAATGCCAGCGCGTCGTCGGGGGTTAGGCCGTCCGCGGTGGCCTGCAGCACGCTCAACAGAGCTTTGACCGCGGGTTGGTCGGCCAACGGCGCTCCGGGCTGCGGCAGGTCCACCGGGACGCCGGCCGCCATCAGCGACCTGCTCAACGCGGCGCCCAGCTGTGGCACCGAACGCACGATGACCGCCATCTGGTCCCAGGGCACACCATCGGCCAAATGGGCGCGACGCAGCGCATCGGCGATCAACGCAGATTCCGCGTGAGGCGAGGCGGCGATTCGCACCGACAGCGAACCCTCGACCTCGGCCCCGCTGAACTCCCGCGCCGCATCGGTCCCGGGAAGCCGGCGCGACAGCGCACCAATGGCACCGGCTACCGCGGAGGCGCATCGATGCGACCGGCTCAGCGCCAGTTCGGGACCGTCGCCGCGCAACAAGACGGGGTCGGCACCGCGGTAACCGAACACCGTCTGGTTCGGATCGCCGGCAATCACCGCAAGCTCGGCGCCCGTGGCGATGGTCTGCACCAGCCGCGCCGCCTGTGGGTCGAGGTGTTGTGCATCGTCGACCAGCAGCACGGTGATGCGTGCGCGTTCGGCAGCCAACAGCTCGGCATCCAACGCGAAAGCATCCAGCGCCGCGCCGACCAGCTCGGCGGCACCCAGCGCCGGGACGGTGGCCTGCGGGGCAGCCATCCCCACTGCGGATCGCAACAGCATGATCTGCTCATAGGCCTGCGCGAACCGGCCGGCCGCCTGCCACTCGGGCCGCCCCGCCCGCCGGCCCAGACGCTGCAGCGCCAACGGATCGACGCCGCGTTCATTGCAGCGGGCCAGCAGATCGCGCAATTCGGTGGCGAACCCGACAGTGCCCAGCGCAGGCTTCAGCCTCGCGGGCCACCGCACCGGTGACGCGTCACCGTCCTCGATGTCACCGGCCAGCAGCTCGCGAATGATGCCGTCCTGCTCGGCGCTGGTGATCAGCCGAGGCGGCGGGCTGCCATTACGCTGCGCGGCCAGCCGCAGCACCGCGAACGCATAGGAGTGCACGGTGCGCACCAACGGTTCGCGGACCACCGCCCGCCCCCCGGCCGAGAGCAACTTCGCCGTGATCGCCGCCTTAGCCCGGACACCCAGCCCTGCCGAACCCGTGAGCACCAGAACCGATTCAGGGTCACGACCGTCGGCCAGATGAGCTGCCGCAGTGTCGACGAGCAAGCTGCTCTTTCCCGTTCCGGGCCCACCCAGCACCCGAACCGTGCCGCGCAGGTCGAGCCGGGCCAGGTTAGGCACGCTGAGTGCGGTGTGTGGAGCAGACATGTGGGCATGACACCACGAAGGTCCGACAACTTGGCCCGCGCCGCAGCGCCTGGCAGCATCGACGTGGTGACCGACCCCCTCAACAACGGCCTGTCCGTGCGTCGCTTCGGCCCGACCCGTCCGGCCGAGGTGCTGGCCATCCACGGCCTGACCGGACACGGACAACGCTGGATGACCCTGGCCGACCGGTATCTGCCCGGCATTGCGGTCGCGGCCCCCGACCTCATCGGGCACGGCCGATCGACCTGGGTGGCGCCGTGGACCATCGACCACAACGTCGCCGCCCTGACGGCGCTGCTCGACAGTGACGGCGGCCACCCGGTGGTGGTCGGCCATTCGTTCGGCGGGGCGGTCGCGCTGAATCTCGCTGCGGCCCGCCCTGATCTGGTCGCCGCGCTGGTGCTGCTCGATCCGGCGATAGGTCTTGACGGCGACCGAATGAGACAGGTTGCCGACGCCATGTACGAATCACCGGACTACACCGACCGCGCCGAGGCGCGGGCCGAAAAAGCCGATGGCACCTGGGCCGAGGTGGACCCCAGCGAACTGGACCGCGAGCTCGACGAACATCTCGTGACCCTGCCCAGTGGGCGCTGCGGCTGGAGGATCAGCATTCCCGCGATGCTGTCGTATTGGAGCGAGCTGGCGCGTCCGATCGTCTGGCCGCCCAAAGGGATCCCGACAACCCTGATCCGGGCAACGAAGGTCGATCCGCCCTACGCCGGCGACGAGCTGGTGGGCGGGCTGGCCGATCGTCTCGGCTCCGATTTCACACTGCTGGAGTGGGATTGCGACCACATGGTCGCCCAGGCGCGCCCGGCGGACACTGCCGCGGTGATCCGAGACCAGCTGAGCTGACCGTGGCCGCGATCACCGACGAGCAAGTCGAGACCGTGCGCCGTCTCGTCGCCGCGATCCCGGCCGGCAGGGTCGCGACCTACGGTGACATCGCCGCCGCAGCAGGGCTTTCCAGCGCGCGTATGGTCGGCTGGATAATGCGTACCGATTCCTCGGACCTGCCCTGGCATCGAGTGGTGCCGGCCTCGGGGAAGCCGGCAGCACATCTGGCAATGCGGCAGCTGGAGCTACTTCGCGCCGAAGGGGTGCTGGCGCGCGACGGGCGAATTCCGCTGCGGGACTGCCGCCACATGTTCTGATCCCCGAGCGTGCCTCCTCGGTAGCACCGCCCGCCTCAAAGTCAAGTGGTTGGCGCTACCGGGAATGCACGTTCGCGGCCCAGCAGCCGGGAAGCCAGCAGCCGGACGACAACCCGCCCCTACAAGGCCAGGCGCACCAACGCCGCGGTGCGAGACAGGCCCGGGTAGGCCGCCGGCGCGGCCCTGGGATGCAGGACGTGCACGGCCAGCCGGAACATCAAGGCGCGCAGGAGCATCTGCGGCCACTCCGGAAGCAGTTCCCAACGCTCGATGAGTCCGTCGTCGGCTCCACCCCAGGACAGGGCGTCGACGACCACGACGCCGGCCGCCCAGGCCGGCGGGCGCCAATACGGTGTGATGTCGGTGATCCCGGGAGCGGCGCTTCCGGCGAACAGGACCGTGCCGTACAGATCCCCGTGCACCAGCTGGCTCGGGCTCTTGGTGGGCCGGCGCAACGCGGCCAGCTGGTTGATCAACGCAACGGGCTTCTCTCCGTCGACCGCTCCGGGAGCCAGCAGCGCACCCGGCGGCAGCGAGTGCAGCGGACGCTCCTCCCAGGCTGCCCGATCGGCGGCGATGAACACGTCGACGTCGGCCCAGGGCGCCACCGGCGCCTGGGTCAGGAAGCGGGGACGCTCCAACTTGGCCGTCGCCTCGTGCAGACGCACAGCAGCGGAGACGACCTCATCATGGCGCGGCTCGGGGCTTCCCGCGACGTAGGTGTCGGCCCGCCATCCGGCAACCACGTATCGCCCGTCGGTCGAGCGCACCGGTCGCGCTAGCCGAACCCCGTCGACGAAGAGGGTCTCGCGGACCTTGGCCGACCACGCCGCCCGGGCATGGTCGGCGACCAGCGACAACACGACCTCACCGCAGCGCCATCCGCCTTCCCAACTCGCGCCCAGAGGCGTGGGGTGCACACCGGAAAGCCCAAACGCCGCAAGCACATGGTCCGGTGGGCGCTCAGCGGTCACCGAAATAGCCTAAGCGCAGCAGTGGCGAACCCAGCGTTAGTACATGACCATGTCGGGTTCGAGTTGCTTGGCCCAGGCCACGATGCCGCCCTGCAAATGCATGGCATCGGTGAATCCGGCCTTCTTGACCGCGGCCAGCGCCTCGGCCGAACGCACCCCTGTCTTGCAGTAGAGCACCGGAACCCGGTCCTGCGGCAGCTTGGCCAGCCCGTCGCCGGCCTCGATCGCCGATTTCGGGATCAGCTCGGCGCCATCGATGTGGTTGATGTCCCACTCGACGGGTTCACGCACGTCGATCAGGGCGTACTTCTTGCCGGAGTCCAACAGCTCCCGCAGCTCGCGCGGCGTAACGGTGGAGTCCACGACGGCCTGACTGGCTTCGTCGGTGATCACACCGCAGAACTCCTCGTAGTCGAT
>CAZLTV010000071.1:9474-16384 GCA_964562545.1 uncultured Mycobacterium sp.
CTCGGTGATCTTCGGCGTGGCGGGGTCCTTGCGGATCTTGATCGTGCGGTAGGTCATGTCCAGGGCGTCGTAAACCATCAGGCGGCCCAGCAGCGTCTCACCGATACCGGTGATCAGCTTGATCGCCTCGGTTCCCATCACCGACGCGATCGACGCGCACAGGATGCCCAAGACCCCACCCTCGGCGCAGGAGGGCACCATTCCGGGTGGCGGGGGCTCCGGGTAAAGGTCGCGGTAGTTCAAGCCGCGCTCATTGCCGCTCTCGTCGGCCGGAGCATCTTCCCAGAACACCGAGACCTGGCCCTCGAACCGGTAGATCGAACCCCACACGTAGGGCTTGCCGGCCAGCACGGCCGCGTCGTTGACCAGGTACCGGGTGGGGAAGTTGTCGGTGCCGTCGATGATCAGGTCGTACTGCTTGAAAAGGTTCACCGCGCGGTCGGGTTCGAGACGGAACTCGTGCAGCCGCACCTCCACGAGTGGGTTGACCTCACGAATCGAGTCCCTGGCACTCTGCGCCTTCGGGCGGCCGATATCGGATTGACCGTGGATGATCTGGCGCTGCAGGTTGGACTCGTCGACCTCGTCGAACTCGACGATGCCGATCGTGCCCACCCCGGCGGCGGCGAGGTAGAGCAGTGTTGGTGAACCGAGCCCGCCCGCTCCGATGACCAGGACGCGGGCATTCTTCAGTCGCTTCTGCCCGTCCAGACCGAGATCCGGGATGATGAGGTGGCGGCTGTAGCGGGCCACCTCCTCGCGGGTGAGCTCGGCCGCGGGCTCGACCAGCGGCGGCAGCGGTGTTGACACCGAATTTCTCCTTGGTTGGCTATGGGCACCATCTCAGCAGGTACGTCATTCAACAGCAACGAGGGCTCTGGGCTTCCCGCGCGTCACGAACGACGTGCGTGCGTTATCGGCAGGGTTGCCGCCAGGCGGACAGGCAAACGTCACCGACGGTGGCTGCGTTACGCCAGCGGTGGCCCGCCGATCACGCGATCGGGTACGGCCAGGGGTTGAAGCGGCAGGTCAGGTTGTCGGGCGTGACGGTGCCGGGGTCGAATCGGGCGGCGTCGTTGTTGCTGGTGGAAAACGTCTGCTGCATCATCACCGGCGCCAGGTCGCCGTCACCCGGGCATTGCTCGTGACGCTGATAACCGATCGCGTGGCCCACCTCGTGGTTGATCAGGTACTGCCGGTAGGACCCGATGTCGCCCTGGAACGGCACCGCGCCACGCACCCAGCGCGCCTCGTTGAGCAAGACCCGTGGCTGGCCTTCGTAGACAGGGTTGTAGCAGGACGCCTCCAGCTGGATGTCGTATCCGCAGGCCTGCCGGACGGTCATAGGCGAGGTCAGCGAGACCCGGAAGTCAGGTTCAACACCCGAGGTGGCATCTACCCGGGTAAAGGCGAACTGCGGGTTGTGCGTCCAGCTCTTCGGGTTGGCCAGCGTCTCGCTGACCATCCGCGCGAAGCCCTCGTCGCCGCCGAACGTCGTGGTGTCGACACCGTCTTCTACTTCGACGGTGTAGGTGAACACCTTGGTGGTGCCCTCACCGACCTGAGGTGTGGTTCCGGGCACGACGTGCCAAGTGCCTGCACCGACGGGCGTGATGGGGCCGCCGTCGGGCAGGATCCCGGTGGGCAGATTGGCGTCGAACTCGGTCAACCCCTTGGGCGGGGCGCCGATGATCGCGGTGCTGGCCACCCCGATCGTCGGCGGCCCCTGTACAGGGCCTTCCTCCTCGGCGGCCTGCGGAACAGAGGTGCCGGTGATGGTCTGGTACAGCACGACCGCCGTCAGCGCCACCAACACCGGCAGCGCGTAGGCCCGCCAGCCGTAGGTGGACACGAAGCGGCCGATCCAGCTCTGTTTGCGCCAGCGTTTGCGGTCGTCCCGATTGGATCGGACCCGGCCGGAATCCTGCGCCAACGGGTCGCGCTGTGCGCGCAGCGGCTCGCGCCACTCGTCGCGGAGCGCAGGGACCCGACCGCCCCCGCGACGCTCTGGACCCGTTTGCCCTCCTCGCGTGCGGGGGTCGTAGGTCACCGAAACAGAATGACACAGCGCATCGGACTTGCACTTCCGGCACGCCACCGAATGGGCGGGTCGGCCCCGGTGATACCCGCCTTCGGTTGATCCGCCGCCAACGGTAGTAGTCTCATTCCGAAGCGAATTCACCATGCCGGTCGCGCCGGCAGGACTCGAGGTTCTGATGAGCGATCTCGCCAAACCGGCGCAGCGCCGAGGCGGTCAACCCGCCAGTTCCGGGCTGCCCAGTACCGGCGGGGCTCGCCGCGGCAATCGTTTGCCGCGCGATGAGCGCCGCGGCCAGCTGTTGGCTGCGGCCAGTGAGGTTTTCGTCGACCGTGGCTATCACGCGGCGGGCATGGACGAGATCGCCGACCGCGCCGGGGTCAGTAAACCCGTTCTGTACCAGCACTTCTCGTCGAAGGTCGAGCTGTATCTGGCGGTGCTGGCGCGGCACGTGGACAACCTGGTTTCCGGGGTGCGCCAAGCGTTGCGGACCACCACCGACAACCGGCAGCGAGTGCGCGCCGCAGTACAGGCTTTCTTCGACTTCATCGAGCACGACGGCCAGGGCTACCGACTGATCTTCGAGAACGACTACGTCACCGAGCCCCAGGTCGCCGCGCAAGTCAAGGTGGCCACCGAGGCATGCACAGACGCCGTGTTCGACTTGATCAGCCATGATTCGGGACTGGAGCCGCATCGCGCCCGAATGATCGCAGTGGGGTTGGTCAGCATCAGCGTCGACTCGGCCCGCTACTGGCTCAACAACGAGCGTCCCATCGACAAAGACGACGCCGTCGAGGGAACTGTGCAGTTCATTTGGGGCGGGCTGTCACACGTCCCGCTCACACGTTCCTGAGTTCCCCCGGTTTGGCCGAAACAGCATTCCTGCAGGCCCACCACTCGCGAAGTGGCTACCGGAATGCCGTTTCGGCCCTGAGGAATCAGCCGGCGGTCTTCGCCGTGTCCGCGGGGACACCCACACCGAAGCCGATCCGGCGCGAGTCGGCCGCCCCGATCTCGACGTAGGCGATACGAGCCGCTGCCACGATGAAGCGCCGCCCCTTCTCGTCGGTCAAGGCCAAAATTCCCGACTCGGCGGCCAGCGCGTCACCGACCGCCTTTTCCACCTCCGGCGGTGTCTGCGCGCTGTTCAAAACCAGTTCGCGCGGGCTATCGGTGACACCGATCTTGACCTCCACGTGAGCCACCCTTTCGTTCGTCTGCTCATGTCTCAGAAACGAGGCTAATCGACGCCGAGCACCAGGTGCGGTGCCGGGACCTTCGCGGTCGGCGAACACCGCTCGCGCGCCGCGACGCAGAGGCGACCGAACCGAGTCCCGACCGTGACCGGGAGGTAGGCGCGTCAGCCCCATCTGTCACTTTTGTCTCGATAGCATCAGCCCCGGCAAACTCGCGAAACGACTTGGGAAAGCTGCATGAACAGGCCATACACCGCGCATTCACCGTATTCCCTGACGCCGACCGAGCGGATCCGTTACCGCGCGGCTGGCACCAGGGACTTCGAGAACCTCGCGGCCGGCCCCGATACCTTCGGCGACGACCACGACACCGACGTCTATCCCCGCTACGACGGCGAGGACCCGGTCGACTACCCGTACTCCCCCGAACCGTACGCACCCGACTATGACGCCGAGTACGGCGACGAGTACGACAGCGAGTACGACAGTGAGTCCGACGACGTCATCGACGAGGCGAGCATCGATCGGCGCTGGATGTGGATCGGCGGCGTGGCCGGCGCAGTGCTGTTCGTGGCGGTAATCGCGACCAGCATGATCCTCGGCGGCGGGGACAGCGGATCGGTGTCCGCCACCGTCGCCTCCCCGCTGCCGACCTCGGCAGCCCCCACTCCCAGCCGGGCCCCCAGCCCGTCCGTCGCCGCGCCGCCCACCCAATCGCTGCCGCCCGAGACGGTCACAACGTTGACCCCAAGCGCCGAAGTTCCCCCGCCGCCACCCCAGCCGGCGCTGCTACCGCCACCGCAAGCCGCGCCGCCGCCACCGGCCGCCCCCGGCACCATCACCTACCGAATCACCGGAAACCGCGAGCTGATCGACCTGGTCACCGTGATCTACACCGATCAGCAGGGCGCGCTGCAAACCGAACTGAACGTCGCGCTGCCCTGGGCCAAGACGATCGTGCTGAACCCCGGGGTCACGCTGAGCTCGGTGACCGCCACCAGCGTGCGGGGTCAGCTCAACTGCAGCATCACCGACGCCAGCGGCAACCTGATCGCCGTGCAGAACAACAACTCAATCATCACCAACTGCACGCGATAGGTCAGGCCAGCCCGAGTTCACGCATACGGCAGCTGTGGGTGTTTTGCAGCTTGTCGAAAAAGTCCGTCATCTGCGACAACCCGCCACCCGACATCACCAGATCGACTAGCTCGTCGTGATCGGCCAGCACATACTGGGCCTGGGTGATCGCCTCGCCGAGCAGCCGTCGCGACCACAGCGCCAGGCGGTGACGCTGACGATCGCTGGCAGTCACCGCCGCGCGAACCTCGCCGACGACGAACTGCGAATGGCCGGTCTCCGACAGCACCGACCGCACCACGTCACCGACCTCGCCGGGCATCGCGTCGGCGATCTCGAGATAGAAGTCGGCCGCCAACGCGTCCCCGATATAGGTCTTGACCAGTGCTTCTAGCCAGGTACTCGGGGTGGTCAGGCGGTGGTAGCTCTCCAGCGCCGAGGCATACTTCGTCATTGCCGGCACCACATCGACACCACGACAGTCCAGTGCGTCGCGCAACACCTCGTAGTGGTTCATCTCCGCGGCGGCCATGCTGGCCATATTGATCCGGCCCCGCAGGTTCGGCGCCATCCGCGCCTCGTCGGTCAGCCGGTAAAACGCCGCCACCTCGCCGTAAGCCAGTAACGCGAACAACTCGACGACACCGGGATGATCCGAGGTCACCGCCGGCTGATTCGACTGTTCCGCGGAGGCTGAGGACGCGGCCGCGGACGGTGTCGAGGTCATGATCCAACTCTAACTGCCACGGCCCGCCGGGACCGCGGGGCGAGGCGAGCGGCTACTAGCAGCTACTAGCAGCTACTATGGGTATCGGTGTCGGCTTTAGCGTCGGCAGATCTACCCAGGTCCGGTCGGCGGAATCAGCGCAGGCACCTTGGAAATGTGCGTGCACGCTGGAGGTCCGCCCTCTCAGTGCAGGGCCCGGAGAAGTTTTCCTCAACTACTCGTGCGCGCGTGAAACGCATGAGGATTGAGATCGAAAGGCTTTTCTAACCGCATGACCCCTGTAACAACACAAACCAACCCGTCCTTCGCCGAGCTCGGAGTCCGCGACGAAATCGTGCGCGCCCTGGCCGAAAACGGCATCGAGTACCCCTTCGCCATTCAGGAACTGACGCTGCCGATGGCGCTGGCCGGCGACGACCTCATCGGTCAGGCCCGCACCGGCATGGGCAAGACCTACGCGTTCGGCGTGCCATTGCTGCACCGCATCACCACCGACACCGAGCGCCCGCTCAACGGCACCCCGCGCGCACTGATCGTCGTCCCCACCCGCGAGCTGTGTCTGCAGGTGCACGGTGACCTCGCCGCAGCGGCCAAGTACCTCAGGGCCGGAGACGACGGCAAGGACCGCAAGCTTTCGGTGACCGCGATTTATGGCGGCCGCCCGTACGAACCGCAGATCGAGGCGTTGCAGAAGGGCGCCGACGTCGTTGTCGGCACCCCGGGCCGGCTCCTCGACCTGGCCCAGCAGGGACACCTGCAGCTAGGTGGCTTGTCGACACTGGTGCTCGACGAGGCCGACGAAATGCTCGACCTCGGCTTCCTGCCCGACATCGAACGCATCCTGCGCCAGATCCCCGAACGCCGGCAGGCAATGCTGTTCTCGGCGACCATGCCGGATCCGATCATCACGCTGGCCCGCACGTTTATGAACCAGCCGACGCATATCCGTGCCGAAGCGCCCCACTCTGCGGCCACCCACGACACCACCGAACAGTTCATCTACCGCGCCCACGCACTCGACAAGGTCGAGCTGGTCAGCCGCGTGCTGCAGGCCGACGGCCGCGGCGCCACGATGATCTTCACCCGCACCAAGCGCACCGCCCAGAAGGTCGCCGACGAACTGGCCGAACGCGGCTTCAAGGTTGGCGCCGTCCATGGTGACCTCGGTCAGGGCGCCCGCGAAAAGGCACTCAAGGAGTTCCGCTCCGGCGATGTCGACGTCCTGGTGGCTACGGACGTGGCCGCCCGCGGCATTGATATCGACGACATCACCCACGTCATCAACTACCAGATCCCCGAGGACGAGCAGTCCTACGTGCACCGCATCGGCCGCACCGGCCGCGCCGGCAAGACCGGCATCGCGGTCACACTGGTCGACTGGGACGAACTGGCCCGCTGGTCCATGATCGACAAGGCCCTGGGACTGGACACCCCCGAGCCGGCCGAAACGTATTCGAGTTCACCGCACCTCTACGAAGAACTCAACATCCCGGCCGACGCCCAGAGCAAGGTCGGGCCCGCCCGCAACGCCGGCGGCACCAAAACCGCTGGCGGCGCCAAAACCGACGGCACCAGGACACAGTCCTCACGGCGATCCTCCGCGGACGGTGCAGACGACGACAAGCCGGCTCGACGCAGCAACCGCGCCCGGAGGCGCACCCGCGGCGGCAAACCCGTCGGCGCCCAGTCCGACACCTCCGAGCAGACCGCACCGGGCACCACCGGCAGCGACGAGGAGACGAGTTCCGGGAATGGCGAAGCGCCAAGCTCGAGCCGTCGGCGTCGTCGCCGTCGGCCCAGCAAGGCCACAGCCGCCAACTAGTCGCCCCCGCGCGACAGTCAAACCCGCGATGGTCAAGCCCGCGATGG
>CAZLTV010000071.1:16484-17645 GCA_964562545.1 uncultured Mycobacterium sp.
CCCGCGATGGTCAAGCCCGCGATGGCAAAACCGGAGCGCCGCACACGAGGCGACCTCATCGCCGCAGTAGCGATCGCCGTGGTGGTGGTCGTCGTCGCGGCTGCCATATGGTGGACCAGCGACGCTCGGGCAACGCAGAGCCAGCCGGCCGCCACTGCGCTTCCCGCGCTCGAATCCGCGACGGACGTGCCGGATTCGCTCACCCAGCGGTGGAGCGCACCGAGCCCCGCTACCGCCCGGCCGGTGGTGACCGGCGGTGCCGTGGTCACCGGCGACGGTCAGGCCATGCGCGGCCGTGACCCGGCGACTGGGCAGACGTTGTGGAGCTATGCCCGCGACCGGGAACTGTGCGGGGTCACCTGGGTCTACAGCTACGCCGTTGCGGTGTACCCGGACGGGCGCGGCTGTGGCCAGGTGAGCGCGGTGGACGCCAAGACCGGCACCCGCGGCCCGGCGCGTTCGGGCTACGCCGATGACCACGTCACGCTGTCGACCGACGGCACGACGGTCCTGTCGGCCGGCGCCACCCGACTCGAGTTGTGGCGCTCGGACCTCGTGCGGATGCTCAGCTACGGCGCGATCGATGCGCCGATCAAACCCGGCCTGCCGGCATCGCCACTGTGCCGGTTCGTCTCGTCCGCGGCCAGTTCGGCTGCGGTGTCGGTCCTGGAGTCCTGCGAGAACCAGCCCGATCTGCGGCTGACGCTGCTGCGCCCGTCGGACGAAGAGGACACCCCGGAGGTGAAGTACGCCCAGCAGAAGGGGGTCAGTGACGGCACCGGGGCCCGGGTGGTGGCGGTGGTCGACACAGTGACCGCAGTCTACGTACCCACCCCCAAACCCCGCCTCGACATCGTCGACGACACCGGGGTGGTCATCGACAGCACCGTGGTCAGCGGACATCCGGTGCCCGAGGCGACTGCCAGCCGTGTCGGCGACCTGGTCACCTGGTGGACCGGTGACACCGTGATGGTGTTCTCGGCCAATAACCTTCAGTACAAGTACACCGTCGCCGGGGCTTCGGGTGGGGCGGGATTGCACGCCCCGGTCGGCCCGGCGACGATCATGGCCGGCAAGCTGTTGGTGCCGGTCACCAGCGGATACGACGTGTTCGACCCGGCGACCGGCGACGGGGAGAAACACATTGCGCTGCAGCGCCCG
>CAZLTV010000072.1:0-17244 GCA_964562545.1 uncultured Mycobacterium sp.
GTGTCAGCGGTGCGGGTCCTCGTACCGCTGTGCGATCGCCAGCAGTTCATCGCGAACTGTGGAGTTCGGAAGGGCGTTGATCCGCGCGTAGAGCCGCCGCCGGTTCACGGCGCGCTTGACGTCGACGCGAAACTGCGCGAAGGACATTTCTACAACTCCTGTGTCTGTCTCCGGGTTCCGGAGACGGTTTGCTGGTGGCGTTCCACCGACCGGGGTCGCCAATCAGAGGAACGCCACGATCGTCGTTGTTAATTCTGTGTAAATCAACTTTGGCTGTGTGAGTTTCGTTACAAGGGGCCGATGAGGTGGTGGCCGGGCGTGGCCGCGGAACGGGGCGCAGTCGTGGGCCGGGCCGGTGCCCCCGTCCGGCGCGTGTCAGGCGCGCGACCAGGGCCGTGGCGCGCAGGTGTAGTGTGCGCCGCTGCTCTGGTCGTCATCGCGCTGCACGGCGGAAGCCGGCGTTTCCGTCGACAGTCTGTTGAGTCGACCGAGTGCGCGCAGCGTCTTCGGCGAGCGGCCGCGCCGGCGCGGTGGTGTTGCCGAAAGTGGTGCCGCTTGCTCCGGCAGTGGGCGGTGGGTGGCCAAAAGGCCGGCCTGGGATCAACCCAACAGGGCGGGGCGCGAGCGCCGTTTCGCCGGAGTGCCGCAGCTAGTCGACGGCTATGAGCTCGAGCTGAATGTTGTTCGGGTCACGGAAAACGATCGTCGAATATGCGATTGGCACGGTTTCGTCGACGATACCCGTATTGCTGATGCCAAGTTCATCGAGCCAGGTGGCCCACGTCTGCAGCGCCGGGCGCCCGGCGACACCGAAAGACACGTGATCCAGCCCAGTGTGGGCTTCGTCGAAGGTTTCGCCGCGGTTGTCGGCGTTACTGTGCAGTCCGAAGATGAGGCCTGACCGCGGCTCGACCAGCAACACGCTGTATCCGGTCTCCTCGCGACCGTGGTGAGGGATCGTCACACCCATTAGGTCGGCGCGAAAGACCTTCTGATACCACGCGATGCTCGCCTCGAGATCGATCACGGTCAGCGCAACATGATGAACACCGCCGATTCTGGCGTCGAGGTGCCCGCTCACGGCCGGTCTCCTTGCGCAGCGCTCAGCGCTGAACCCCTTGGGTGGCGGCGTTCAGCGCGCACCGTTACTCGCCAGCCAGCTCAGGGTGACGTCGGCGACGACAGGCCAGTTTTTATCGATAGTCAGCGAATGACCTGCCCCTACGAACTCGTGGAACTCGGTCGCTGCTGAGGATTTCGCGTACTGTCTGAACGCCGCTTTGGCGGTGACAAGAGGCACAGTGTGATCGGCGGTGCCGCCGGTGATGAGCAGCGGACCCCGGTTGTTGTTTGCCGTGTCTACCTTGGCGGGGGAGTTCGGCAAGAAGTTGGCCGTCGCGGCCTCGAAAAGAGGCTTGCCTGGGGACGGGATGGCCCATTGTTCCCAGAGAGCGTCCGATTCGGATGCGGTCAGCGTGTTGCCGAATCCATAGCGGAACTGCTTTCGGCTAAGTCCTTTCGCACGTCGGGCGTTCAGCGGATTCCCCAAGACGGGGAAGGCCGAACGCAGTTGGGCGATCGGAAGGGGCTTGACCCCCTTGATGGGTGCCGGGTCGATCGCCACCGCCGCGGAAGCCTTGTTCTGCCCCAATAACTTCTGCGCCACCAGCCCGCCGAAAGAGTGGCCGATGACCACCGGTGGCCGTTCGAACCGGTCGACGATCGCGGCAAAATGGGCGGTCACCTCGTCGATACCGAAACCAGCTTGGGACGAGGCGTTTTCCCTAGTGTCGGCGATTGTTTCGGCTTCGCCGGGCCATGGTGGCGCCTCGGCAGTGTGGCCGTTGGCGGCGAAGTAGTCGATCCAGGGTTTCCAGGCGGTGTGCGTGATCCACAAACCGTGGATGAAGACGACATCGGACAATTCGACGCTCCTTCAGCGAAGCATTCCGTTGAGTTCGGCGGGCCATGCCACCCTGTGCCGAAATTGGTGTTGTAGGGACTGCTGACAAACCAACACTCGACAGTCAAGCGATATTTGTGTTCCAGCGGTATCCCAATCCTGCTCGGCAATGATTCAATCCGAGCGGAATCGCCGGAGGGGGAAGTTGCGGGCCGATTTGCGCAGGGCGGTCGGCTACGTGTCCGGAATCCCTCGCATCAGCCGGGTCAGCTCGGAGCGGGAGTGAATTCCCAGTTTGCCGAACACATTGCGCAGATGGGTATTGACGGTATGTCGCGAAACATTGAGCCTGCGCGCGACCTCCGGGTTGGTGGCGCCGTCGGCGACAAGCTCCATCACACGCAGTTCGGTCGCAGTCAGGCTGTCCCACCCCGACCGCGAGCGCGGCCGGACGACCCGCCGTCGCACCCCCAGCCGTTGCAGGGAACGAGCAGTCCGCCGAGCATCGGAGGTCGACTCGTGGGCGCCGTAGATATCGAAGGCGAGGTTGAGTCGTTCGACCGCGCGATCGCGGTCGGTGTGCGCAAGCGCCAGGCCAACGTCTTCTACGGCGCCAGCGTGCAGCAGTGGGCGTTGCAACTCTGAAAGCCTTTGGACAGCGTCATCGAGCGCACTGAGGTCGCGTTCCAGCAGCCCGCGTGCATGCATCGCCACCGCGGTGAACAACGACTGTTCGTTGTGCTCTCGGTCGAGTAACGCCACTGCCGTCAGGGCGCGTTGGCGCAGGCCGGCGTCGCTGGATGCGCACGCGACACGCGTGGCCACGACGACGTTGTCGATGTCCGGACAGTACATCGGTGATGTGAGGAGATCGACGTCTTCCCCGAGCCAGCGCGCAGCCTCGGCGGTGTCGCCGCGTTGCCAAGCAATGTGCGCCAAGGCGGTGGTCGCTTCCCGGCCGACCGCTGGACCACCCGCGAGTGCGGCCCGCAGTGCGATCCCGGTTTGCCTTTGCAGCACGCGATCGTCGGTGCGGGCAGCAATGGCCGCGAGCAGCGGCAGCGCGACACGGCCCCCGACCTGACGCGCGTCGAGCCGCTCGTCTTCGGACAACAGCGACTCGACGATTTGACGAGAGACGCTCAGCTGGCCCGCCGCGTAGGCCGCAAGGGCTTGGACGAGGGTGAAGATCTGCGCGCTCGGTCCATTTCCCTGGCGTCGGGCGTTCTGCAGACCTTCGGCGCAGGCTTGGACCGCCGCGGTGAGTCGGCCGGTCGACACGAGGATGTTCGCACGGCTGACCGCTGCCGCCCCGCCCACTACGCCAGCTTCCAACGTCCAAAAGTACGGTTCCAGTTTGGCTGTGTTGTCGAAACAGCGCGTCCAGTAGCCCTCGGAACAGTCCACGTTGGCCACGGCGAGTTCGGCAATCAGACGGGTCTGCAGGTCATTGGCGGCATCAGCGGCGTCCAGCGCGGAGCGGCCTGCCTCCCGCGCGGTGTCACCCTGTCCGTCGAGCATGGCGTTGTAGGCGAGCCAGCCCAGATGCCGGGCCTTAGTCTGGGGCGAAACACCGCTGATCTGCAGGGCGTGGCGGTTCTCGTCAGCGCGTTGAGCCGGCCAGTCTGACGAAGCGGCCGACAGGCTGAGCCGGATGAGGGCTTCTTCCTCGGCCGGAAGATCACTCGTGAGTGTCTCGGAGGCAAGCCGCTGCGCCTGGTCGTGGCGTGAGGCTTGGTTGAGCAGAGCCACAGTCGCAGTGATCACGGTAGAGCGAGCCGGGTCGTCGTGGCGGAGCAGCTCAAATGCGCGGTGACTCAGTTCCGCAGCGCCGGCCGGGTCGGTACGTGCAAGCAAGTGCGCGGCTTCGCGCAATGCACTGACGGCGGCCTGGTCACCGATTTCAGCGCTACGCGCCAAGGTTGCGGCGACCTCTTCGGGTGCTGCACCCAGTTCGAGAAGCGCAGTGGCGGACTCACGCTCCATCGCGCGTCGAAGCGCCGACGGTAGCGTTTGGCGCGCAGCCCGCCGCACTAGATCATGTCGGAAGCTCAGCTGGTCGTCTTCTCCGACAAGGAGATCAGCCTGTATCACTTCTTCGACGATGGCAACGATGCGAGAAGGGCTCTGGCCCAGCGTGTGTGCCAACAACGTCGCCGAGAACCGAGCCGGAAGGACCGAAGCGACTTGGACGACATGGCGTGCCGGGCCGG
The DNA here is from genome assembly GCA_964562545.1 of uncultured Mycobacterium sp. Lineage (GTDB taxonomy): Bacteria > Actinomycetota > Actinomycetes > Mycobacteriales > Mycobacteriaceae > Mycobacterium. The sequence goes on from CAZLTV010000072.1 coordinate 4,117, forward strand.
AGAGCAATTCGAGCCGGTGTTGCATCGTTGTCGCCAACCTCGCGGGGAGCCCGGCTCCCAACGCCTTCGCCCTGCCGCCCTCGACCTCTACCCGGTTTTCCTCTGTCAGGCCGTGCAGGAGCTCGAAGATGAGGAACGGATTGCCGTGGGCTGTGTCGACTAACCGGCTGAGTGACTCGTCGGCGTGGGCCCCCAGCACATCACGTGCGATCAACGTTCCAGCCTCGCGGTCGAGCGGACCGAGCCGGAGATGGTGTGCAGCACCGGCACGGGCTGCCAAGAGCGCTGTTACTGCTGCACGAACCTCGGGGCGCCCACCTGCCGACCGCATGGTCAAAATCCAGACCACCGCGGCGTTGGCGAGTCCGTCGATGAGCGTCCGTAACGTGGCCATCGTTCCGGGGTCGGCCCAGTGGACATCGTCGATGCTGACGACCAGCGGAGTCTCTGACGCCGCGTCCTGGATAGACCCCTGGAGGTCGTGGACGACCCAGTAACGAATATCGGCTGCGGTGCTGAGCTTTCTGAGGACACCGGAATCGCAAACCGGGGGGTCGGCGTGTAGGAGCGCGTCGTAGAGGGGCGCGAATGGAACTATCTGCTGATCCTCATGGGCTGCGCCCGACAGGACGCGGGCACCCGCGCGCGTCGCCCGAATACGTGCCTCGGCCAGCAAGCGTGTCTTGCCGATGCCCGGGGGCCCCTCGACCACGATAAGTGAGCCGGAGTCGGCATTCAGACGGTCAATCGCACTATCGATGACCGCGAGATGGGCGGAACGGCCGCGAATCGGCAGCGGCGGGCCCGGACGGCGGGTACCGGCGGTGGCACTGTTGGGGCGAGGTGGGCCGACGGAGCGACCGCGTCCGACCGGATCCTGGAAGCCTGCCGGCGGACCACCGTGGCTCACCGTGTCTTCACCGCCCCAGTCACCGTTCCTCCACCCACACTTCGCCGACAAATTCCAGCAGCCCCCTCATTACATACGATTTCTCGCTGTGCAGCTCACCTCCCGGGACAACAATGCGAGGCTGGCTGACACGGCGAAGGGCGGACGGCCCTAAAAATCGCACGGCACGCGATGGTCGTGCAGCCGCGATTGCGCCACGCTCTGCGAGAACGCCCTCTCCGAGAACGCCGTCTGTGAGGGCTACCTCGAGCAGCCCGTTGGTGAGTCTGGATGGAGGATTCGCATGCGCCAATACAACCAGCCGCGGTGGACACATGAAGTTTCGGTCGATCGCGATGGTGGGCCCTGGATGACGACTCGTGGCCACGACCAACGATGTCCGCCGAAGGGCTTGGCCGCGGTCCTGTCGGCCGCCGCCCATAGAGAAGGCCTCAACGACGGTCGGTGGCCGGGACTGACGACCTATCGCTTCACCGGGCCCGCCCGGCCCAAGTGGCGCGAGATCAAGTCGGCTGCCCTGTGCGTGATCGTGCAGTGCGGTGCGGCCTCAGCCGTCGTGGACGGGCGTTGCCTTGTGGGACAGTTCCACTACGCGGTGATCTGTGCCGGATACGGTTTCGATTGCCGGGTCGTCGAGGCACGCTCGCAGGATCCGTGGCTGTGTGTGACACTCGAAATCGAACCACAGACAGTGCGGGCAGTCGCCGCAGCCGCGGAGAACCGCCATGTCATCACAAGCGATGCAAGCGGCGGCAGTGACAAGTGTGTGGTGTCTCCTCTGGACCTGGAACTCATGGAGATTGTGTCCCGATTCCTGCATGCCCTGTCGATGCCGTCGGATCGACGGGTTCTGGCTCCTCTTTACCTGCAGGAAACGGTATTTCGCCTGTTACAGCGCGAGCCGGGGGAGCGTCTGGCACGCTACGCCTCCGACCACTACAGGGGCAACCCGATTGCTGCGGCGCTGGAATTCATCGGTGCGCACCTCTCCGAGCCCGTGACTGTCGAGGCGATGGCGGCGCAGGTGCACCTCAGTGCCTCGGCATTTTCCCGGGTGTTTCGGCAACGCACCGGACAGTCGCCGTACCAGTACCTCAAACAGGCGCGCCTCGAGCGCGCCCGAGAGCTGTTCTACGAGGGTCGATTTGGCGTGGCCGAGGTGTCGCGCGAAGTGGGCTACACCAGTGTGTCCCACTTCATCAAAGAGTTCAGAAACCGGGTGGGTTTCACGCCCGGCGAGTACGTCGAAAACCTTGGGCTCGGTGGCTGCGCCGGTGGGGCGATCCGCTCTGGGAGGACGACACCGAACCGGTGGGCGAGCTGAATCCGGCGGGGGACCCATTGGTGGCGGCGGGACCGCGGTCGCTAGGGCAGGTCTTCGGTAGTGGCCGGCTGGAGGTAGTCCAGGTTCCTGTCGATAAGGAGAGGCAGGATCTGGCCGCCGACGATGCGCTGATAGTGCGCCGAATCACGGTGCGCCTCAAGTGCATCCTGATCGCGATACGATTCGATCAGTGTCAGAGTGGTGGGATCGTGGACGCTCTGAAACGCTTCGTACCCAAGGCAGCCGGGCTCGGCCAGCGATTGCGTCCGCAGGGCCGCAACGTGCGCAAGCACTGCGCCCAGCGCAATTTCCGTGGTCTTCCAGCGGGCGACTACTGTGCGGGCGTCCGGTGTTCTCATCAGATGTGCTTGAGGGACTCGACCAGCGCTTGGCCCACTGCCGCCCCGGACTGTGGATTCTGTCCGGTGATGAGACGTCCGTCGACGACCAGCTTGGACTGCCACGGGTCGGTCGCCTCATACAAGGCGCCTTCGGCGCGGAGCGCGCCTTCGAGGTCGAACGGCACATCGTCTTTGGCATAGCCGTCTTCCTCCGCAGTCGAGAACGACGTCAGTTTGCGACCTTTCACCAGCGGCGCACCGTCATCCGTGGTGACGCCGAGGAACGCTGATGGGCCGTGGCAGACGGCGCAGACCACGATGCCGGCGTTCCAGGCGGCGATGACGGTGGCCTGCACCTGCGGGTTGCCGGTGATATCGACCATGGGGCCAAGGCCGCCGGGAAAGAAGACCGCGTCGTAGTCGAGCACGTCGACCTCTGACAACGGGCGGCTGCGAGACAGCCGCCGGTAGGCCTTGCTGTTGAGGAACTCGGTCTGCGCCGGGTCGTCACCGTCGAAGCCGTCTTCGGGCGGCTTGCCGCCCAATGGCGAGGCGAACTCCACTGCCACCCCGGCCCGATGCAGAACTTCGAAGGGGTGCGCAATCTCGGGGAAGAAGAACCCGGTGTTCCGACGGTTCGGGCCGATGATCGCGGCGTTGGTGGCGACGAAAAGGACGTAGGGCGTGCTCATAGCGTTCTCCTTGTCGGCTCTCCGGCTGGAGTTGGAGGCTCCTTGCCAGGAGAACACGTTGCCGCCTGTTGCACCTTGCTTGGCAGACCCACGTGCACGAGATGGGCAACCGTGCAGCGCAAATGCGATACCCGGCGCCGGTCGATCCGGGGCAGGCTCGTAGGTATAAAGATGCGGGCAGCACATTTGCAGGCGCGGACAAGCTCGAGTTGGCGCGGCGCAACGGCGCTCAGCACGCCGTCAACGTCTGCGGCAAGACCGTCAACGATGTCCAGAATGCCGTCGAGGACCTGACCGGCCGACGAACCATCGACGCGCCCTCGACTGCGCTGGATCTCCCGAGAACCAATGCGGCGGTGGAATCCACCCCGGGTGCTGAACAACCAGGGACCCCGACTATGTCGGGACGCTGGGCGGTACTTCGTGAACGATCTCGCGGGCATCCCCGAACCCCCAGGTGGTCCTCTAACGGCATTGGACTGTGCGGACCACGAGGGAAGTGTCACGGAATTGAGCCGCAACACAGATGATGTCCCATGAGACGAGACCCGTGCAATCAGGTCAGATGTGCGTGGGATGGCACAGAACATGAGAGTCGACAGCAGGAACTGATGTACCCTCACACCATGGAAGTACTACGGTCTGTAGTTGTCCTTCTGCATATCGCCGGTTTCGCGGTCACATTCGGGGCGTGGGTTGCCGAGGCCGCCGCGCGCAGGTTCCGCACCACCCGGGTGATGGACTACGGATTGCTCGTCTCGCTGATCACGGGTCTGGCGCTTGCGGCTCCGTGGCCCGCCGGAATCGAGCTGAACTACCCCAAGATCGGCATCAAGCTCGTGATCCTGGTCGTCCTCGGCGGGCTACTGGGAATGGGCAGCGCCCGGCAGCGGCGCACCGGGCAGGCCGTTCCCCGGGGCCTGTTCGCGGCCGTGGGGGCGTTGTCCTTCCTGGCGGCGGCAATCGCCGTCCTCTGGTGACCGCACTGACATAGCGTTCGGCCCCGGAATCGCCTCAGCGCAGCGATACGACGATCTTTCCGCTGGCGGTCCTGTCCTCCAGCGACGCCAGCGCCGCGCCGATGCGTCCGACCGGAAAGACCACCGGGGTGGGTGCACTGATCCTGCCCGACGCCAGCAACGGCAACAGCTCGGTCCACTGCTGTTGCAGATAACCGGGATGGCGCATCGTCCACGCACCCCAACCCACGCCGATCACGTCGATGTTGTTGAGCAGCAGCCGGTTGACCTTCACCGTGGGTATCTCACCGCCAGTGAACCCGACCACGAGCAAGCGTCCGCCAGGAGCCAAGGACCGCAGTGAATCGGTGAACCGATCCCCGCCGACCGGATCGACCACGATGTCCACCCCGCGGCCGTCGGTGAGCTCCTTGACCGCGTCTTTGAACCCGTCGGCCAGCACCACGTCCGATGCCCCCGCCGCGCGCGCCACCTCCGCTTTGTCGGCGCTGCTCACCACCGCGATCGTTCGGGCCGCGCCGAACGCCGGCGCCAGCCGCAGCGTCGAGGTCCCGATGCCGCCGGCGGCGCCGTGCACCAGCACCGTGTCACCACCGGCCAGCCGGCCCCGAGTGCGCAACGCGAAATGCACCGTCAAGTCGTTGAACACGATCCCGGCACCGGCCTCGAACGACACCGAATCCGGAAGCCGGAACACCCGCTCCGGCGGCAGGGCGACCACGTCGGCCATCGCTCCGCACAACATGGTCAACCCGGCCACCCGGTCACCGGGGCCGACGTGGGCGGCGTCCGGCGCGCTGCGCACCACGCCGGCCAGCTCCGCGCCCGGGATGTAGGGCAGCTCCGGCTTGTGCTGGTAGAGCCCGCGAGACTGAAGGACATCGGGGAAAGCCACGCCAGCGGCGTGCACGTCGACAATCACCGCGCCGTCGCCGGCACGGGGTTCGTCCACCTCAACCAGCTTGGCGGCCTGCGGCCCGTCCAGCCGGGCTATATGTATCGCGCGCATCCGACCATTTAACGCTCCGCGACCCGGCGGCCCTCGACGGTGCCCGCCGGTACAGTCGGCTCCACAGCAACGATGCTGGAACCGAGGAGCATGCGGATGGCACGAAGCAGCACCCGAGCCCGCGGCGCAGGTTTCGCCCCGGCCGAAGCACTTCCCCCGGGACGGGTCGTCGACGTGCGGTCCTCAGACGGCGTACGTCTGCACACCGAGGTCTTCGGCCACGACGACGGCTATCCGATCGTCCTCGCCCACGGAATCACCTGTGCGATCCGAGTCTGGGCCCATCAGATCGCAGAGCTGGCCGACCAGTACCGCGTCATCGCGTTCGACCACCGCGGGCACGGCCGCAGCGGTGTTCCGCCGCACCGGGGCGGCTACAGCATCGACCATCTCGCCGCCGATCTTGATGCAGTCCTGCAGGCCACGGTGGCGCCGGAGGAACGTGCTGTGCTCGCCGGACACTCGATGGGTGGCATCGCGATCACCGCGTGGGCCGAGCGATATCCGCACCGGGTCTCCGAAACCGCCGACGCGGTCGCGTTGATCAACACCACCACCGGTGACCTGCTGCGCAATGTCGACATCCTGCCGGTGCCCGCGTCGTTGTCCAACGCCCGCGTGCGGGCTGCCGGACGGTTTCTCAAGCGGTTCGGTGGAGCACCGTTCGTGCGGATCGCCGATAGACCCGGCCGGCGACTCGTCTCCACGATCGCCGTCGGCCGAGACGCCGATCCGTCGGTCGCAGAGTTCGTCTACGAGCTGTTCCACGACACTGCGCCAGCCGGGCGCGGAGGGTGGACCCGGGTACTGGTCGACCACCTCGGTTCTCAGCACATAGGGATGAAGAACCTGACGGTGCCCACGTTGGTCATCGGGAGCGCCCAGGACCGGTTGCTGCCGATGGCGTCATCGCGTCGCATCGCCGCGACCGCCCCGAACCTAGCCAGGTTCGTCGAACTCAACGGCGGACATTGCGCGATTCTGGAGCGTCCGGCCGATGTCAACGAGCAACTGCGGTGGTTGGTCGATTCGATCACTCAGGACGGCCGCACTAACTCCTGATGTGCCTCGGCTGCCGCTCGTAGACCGGAGCGCACCGCCCCGTCGAGGAACCCCGTCCACACATCGGCGGTTTCGGTGCCCGCCCAGAAGATGCCGTCACACGGCAGCCGCAACCAGCGACCGTGCGCCGTCCACGCACCCGGCGGGACCGCTGCGGTCGGGCCGCCCGCAGCGAAGTCCTCGGCACCCCAGCAGTGATCCAGGTAGTCGATCGGATCGCGCGCGCCCGGGCCGAACAGTGAGGCGAACCCGGTCAGTGCGGCATCGCGCCGCTGGGCCGGCGACATCGGGTCGAAAGTGCGCGCGTCGGCGAATCCCAACAGAACTCCGGGACCTCGACCGCCGGAATCGGGGCTGACGTCGAAGGTGATGAACACCGGACCTTCATCGGAGAGCGCCTCACCCGAGTAGCCGCCGTCGCGCCAGAACGCGGTGTCGTAGGCGGCGTAAGCCTTGCTCAGGTTGCCCTGCGGCCAATCGCCGACTAGCGCTGCGTGTTCAGCCGGCAGCGGCGGGTCGAACTCGATACCGGCGCGGTGCGCGGGCGGGACGGCGACCACGACCGAGGCCGCAGTGAACTCGCCACGAGCGCAGGTCACCGTCAGCGCGCCAGCCGGGTGACGCCGGATACGGTGTACCGGGGCGTCGAGTAACACCCGATCGCCCAGCTGCTCGGCCATCCGGATCGCGAGCTGCTGGGTGCCGGCCGGGAATCGGTTCTGTTGCGCACCACCGTCGACGTCGAGCATGCGGTCCAGGCCGCCGGCGGCCTTCACGTAGCGGGCCACGTGCAGCATCGACACCGCATCGGGTTCAGCGCCCCAGGTCACCCGCGCCATGATCGCCATCAGAGCGTGCGTCGAGGCGCTGGCGTGCACCGAATGTAGCCACTGCTGAAGTGAGATCCGGTCGAGATCGGCGGCGGTCGACGAGGACCATGGCTCGGTGACCGACACGCGGCGGCTGATCCGACCGAAACGCCGATGGACCCTGGAAATATCGAACAGCTCCCGGATGGACAGCCGCGGGATGGTGCCGCGGTAGGAGCGCAGTTCGCCTCGCCAGTGGATCAGGTTCTTGCCGCGTCCGTAGGTCGGTACCGAGGAGCAGCCCAGTTCGGCGGCAAGGGCGAGCACAGCGTCCTGAGTCGGCCCGACGAACGTCGCTCCGAGATCAATCGGCACGCCGGCCAGCATCGTGGTGTAGGCCCGGCCGCCGACTCTGTTGCGGCCCTCCAGAACTTGCACCTCATGACCGAGTCGGGTCAGCTCCCGCGCGGCGGTCAGCCCGGCGAAACCGGCCCCCACGACGACGACGTCCACACCGACGTCCACACCGACCTCCACACCGCCATCCTCGCGGATCCCGCGCGCGTATGGCCCCTTGGCGTCGTATTGCGCGCCGAATCCGCGTAACGTGGCAGCACCAAGGGAGGTTGGGGTGTACCAGCAGAGTCCAGCGGCAGAGGATTTCCGCGACGTTCTGATCATCGGCGCCGGTATCTCCGGAATCGGTGCGGCTTATCGCATTCAGGAACGCAACCCCCGGTGCAGCTACACCATCCTGGAACGGCGCGCCCGTATCGGCGGAACCTGGGACCTGCACCGCTATCCCGGCATTCGCTCCGACAGCGACATCTACACGCTGTCGTTCCCGTGGGAGCCCTGGTCGCGACCCGAGAACATCGCCGACGGCGAGGACATCCGCGACTACCTGACCGACGCCGCACGCCGCCACGGCATCGACCGGCACATCCACTTCGACACCCGAGTGCTGGCGGCCAACTGGGATTCGACGACCGACACGTGGACGGTCCAGGCCGAGTGCGCGGGGCGCCCGCGCACCTACCGGGCCCGGTTCGTGTTCTTCGCCACCGGCTACTACGACTACGACCACCCCTATCGTCCCGATTTCCCCGGCATCGACAGCTTCGCCGGCCCGGTCGTGCACCCGCAGCACTGGCCCGAAGACCTCGACTACACAGGCAAGAATGTCCTGGTGATCGGCAGTGGCGCCACCGCGATCAGCCTCATCCCGGCGCTGACCGAAAAGGCCGGCCACGTCACGATGCTGCAGCGCTCGCCGACCTACCTAATGTCCAGCCAGCGGATCCACCCGGGGGTCAATCTGCTGCGCAAGGTGCCGCCACGCGCACTCGGCTATCGCCTGGCCTGGCTGCACAACGTGGCACTCATCATGGCCGTCTACGGCATTGCGCGTAAGGCACCTCGGTTCAGCCGACGCGTCGTCCGTTCGGTTGCCAAACATTACCTGCCCGAAGGCTATCCGGTCGATATCCATTTCAAACCCAGGTATGACCCATGGGACCAGCGGTTGTGTCTGATCCTGTCCGGGGACTTCTACGACGCGATCAGCGCGGGCCGCGCCGAGGTGCGGACCGATCAGGTCGACCACATCGACGCAGGCGGGGTGGTGCTGGCTTCCGGCGACCGGATCGACGCCGACATCATCGTCACCGCGACCGGATTGCAGCTCCAGGCGCTCGGTGGGGTGACGATCAGCATCGACGGCACCGAGGTTGACCCGGCGGACCGGTTCGTCTACAAGGAACACCTGCTCGAGGACGTTCCGAACCTGGCGTGGTGCGTCGGCTACATCAATGCATCGTGGACGCTACGGGCCGACCTGACCGCGCGTGCGGTGGCGAAGATGTTGGCCTACATGGACTCTCACGGGTACACCCACGCCTATCCGCATCTGGGTAGTGTTCCGATGGCCGAAAAGCCGGCGTGGAACATCAACGCCGGCTATGTGCGTCGCGCGCCGCACGTGCTGCCGAAATCGGGCACGCACCGCCCGTGGAACGTCCGGCACAACTACCTTCTCGATGCGATCGACTACCGCCTCGACCGGATGCAGGAGTCGATGGTGTTCGGCCGTGCCCCAGCCCCAGACCCAGACTCGCCGAAACTGCCTTCCGGCAGCGCGTAACCGTATTTGCGGGCCCGCAATGCCATGTCGGGGACAGCTAGGGCGCGACGGCGAGCCAGTCGGCGAAGCCGGACGGATCGTGGCGGCCGAGCGCTCCGTGCTCTAACAGGCCCCAGCCCTCGTGTTCAGCGCCGTCGACGTCGCGGCACACCGCCCGGCCGACATGGTCGATCATCCCGAACCCAGCCCGGCTGACAACGGAAGCGTCGGTCATGTCGTAGGTCAGCCGCTCGGTGAAGTTGGCACCCTTCCACATGCCGTGCAGCCAGTCGCAGTCACCGCCGTACCCGCCGCCGATGTGGATCGGCACCGCCAGTTTGGATTCGACGTCGAACCGAATTGGGCTGCCGCCGAAGGCAGTGGCCTCGATGGTGGCGCTGGTGGGGATGCGGGTTCCCGAACGATAACGGACACTCACGCGAGGCCAGCCCAGCTGTTCGACGCGACCATCCTTGAATATCCGTGTGCAGTCGTTGAGTGTCCGAAACCCGTTCGGGTCCTCCTGCAGGATGACGACGACCCCGAAGTCGTCGAATGCCATCGGCATATACAGCCACCACATCCCCTCGAACGGTGGGTCTTCGGGACGCCCCACCGGCTCGGGTTCGCCGATGGGCCGGATACCCCACGACCGGTCCCGGCTGCCGATCCACGACCTCGGGTCGACCGCGATCTGCTCACCGTCGATCGACAGCTGCCCGCTCCACGTGCCGAGTTGGGCGAACCGCTGTGCGTCCAGGGTGACGCGGTTACCGCGACGCATGACGTGCGGTTGCTCCTGCACCACGTCGAACAGTCCCTCCCAGGTGAGATCGGCGGCGATGCCGTCGGTGTCCTCCAGCGTGATGCGCAGTGTGCGCAACGGCTCGATGACCTCGACCCGGTAGTCGCCGACATGCTGGTGTAGGCGGTCCTGGTCGATCGCGTCCGACAGGTGCACCGCGGTCTGGGTGTCCCCACGTCGTACGAGCAGGAACGCGTCCTTGACCCCTAAGTTGGGGTAGTAGCCGATACCGGTGATGACGAAGATGTCGCCGCTGCGGTCATGGGCGTTGAAGTAGGCGCGATCGTAGAAGTTTCGGTCCGAGGAAACCGGCCACGCGATGGGCTGAGGGAACTGGTGAACCGGGTATTCGTCCAGCGGGCCGAGCATCAGTTCGCCTGCCCGATCATTCGCCTCAGCAGCGGTGCGTGGTAGAAGAGGGCTTCGATGTCGGTGGGTTTCTCGATCTCCCCGAAGTGCACGCGACGCGCCCCGGTGCGCATGAACACACACGCCCACACCACCCCGGCGTACACGTAGAACCAGTTCAGCTCACCGATCTCGATGCCGGTGAGGGTGCGGTAGGTGTCCCGCACATCGTCCTCGCGCAGGAAATTGGGCATTCCGGGGAGTCCGGCAAGGGTGGCTAACTCCTGGAAAACCATGTGCGCATAGGTGATCCAGGCGACATCCAGCTCGCGGGGGCCGATGGTGGCCATCTCCCAGTCCAGCACCGCGACCGGGGTGAAATCGCGGTATATCACGTTGCCGATCCGGGAATCACCCCATACCAGAACGGGTTGACGTGCAGCGGCATCGGCGGGGAAATGGTCGTCAAGCCATTCCAGCGCCCGCTCGACGAGCGGTGAGCGGCCGATGTCCGCCACGCTGAAGGCATACCAGTGCTGTAGCCAGCCCAAGCGCCGGTGTAGCGCGCTCGGCCCGGGAGGGTCGCCGTCTTGCAGGAAGTCGAAGAGTTGCTGTGCGTTGGGGATCGAGTGCAGCGTCGCAAGCACTTCGATCGTGGCGTCTTGTAGTCGGCGCTGCTGTTCGGGCGGTGCGTCGAAGAGCCAGTTGCCGCCGAAGGTGTATGGCATGACATCCGGTGGCACCTCACCGTCGATCCGGTCCATCAAGAAAAACGGCCGACCCAGGATTTCGCCGGTGTTCTCGAGCCACCGCACGGTCGGCACTGCGACGTCGGTCAGTTCGGCGACCAGGCGCATCACTTCGTGCTGGTGGTCGAGGCGGTAATGGTCGAACACCGGTATGTCGGCTTCGGTGGGGGCAACGCGGGCAACCCAGCGGCGTTCGACGGCGTTTCCCGCCTGATGCCAGTGCCCAGACAGTAAAATCGTCTCGGAGGACATGCCGTTGGAGTCGACGCCGCTTTCCACGGTGATCTCCGGAGTGGTGGTCGGCAGCAGCTGCGCCAGCCATTGTGACAGAGCTGCAGGAATATTGGTCATGTCTCGACTGGAACGTTGGAGCCGATCAACGTCTTCTACGATTGGTTCGCCAGGCACCGGCCGGTCCTTCCGCCACAGTTTCGATACCGTAGGTAGCGATATCAAGGCGGGCCGATTTGCCGGCTGACAATAGCCCGGCGGCCGGCCGGCCCCGCGACCCTCGTATCGACGTTGCCATACTGCGCGCCACAGCGGACCTACTTGTCGAAATCGGGTACCCGAGCCTCACCATGGCAGCGGTCGCTGCGCGCGCGGGAACCACTAAAACCGCCCTGTATCGCCGGTGGTCGAGCAAGGCCGAACTAGTGCACGAAGCTGTGTTCCCGGCGGTTCCCACCGCGATCCAGGCTCCGTCGGGCGATGTCACCGCCGATCTGCGGGCGATGATCGAGGCGGCTCGGGACGTGTTCACCAGCCCGGTGGTTCATGCGGCGCTACCAGGGCTGCTTGCCGACATGTCAGCCGACGACGCCTTGAGCGCACGGGTCCGAGCCCGTTTTAACGACTTGTTCGAAGCGGTGCGGGTTCGGCTGCGCGACGCGGTAGACCGCGGCGAGGTGCGCCCTGAGATCGACCCCGACACCCTGGTGGATTTGATCGGCGGTGCCACGTTGCTGGCGGTTCTACAAGGCCCGGGTCGATCGTTGGGTGCTGTCTGGGTGGACGACACCACCTCGATCCTGCTGCACGGCATACAGACTTGACGCGGAGTCGTTCGGCAAGGACGAGGTTGTTTCCCCGCTTGCCGAGCGTGTTGCGTGTTCGCGCTTGCGGCGTGACCGGGGCCGCACAATGCGGGTGCGCCCCTGCTCACTGTGGTCGGATCTGTCCTCTGTTACGCCGGGTCACGGCACCCAACGTAACGTCGAGGGTGTCGAAATCTCGCTGCTGGGCCGTCGATATCGCCTCCTCGGCGGCCAGTGCGGGGTCGGTGACGGTTGCTGCCCCTGCGGTGTAGATCTGCTTGAGGCTACGCATCGTCGGGCGCGGCACTTCGGCGATCTGGCCAGCCAGTTCGATGGCGCGGTTCAGCAGTTCGTCGTGGGGCACCACCTCGGTGACCAACCCGATCCGTTCGGCCCGTGCGGCGTCGATGACCTCCCCGGTCATTGAAAGGCGCCGGGCCATCGCGGTCCCGACCAGCTGCGGCAGTCGCGCGGTCATCCCGCCGCCGGGCAAGATGCCCACCCGGGCGTGCGTGTCAGCGAATACGGCACGTTCCGAAGCGACGAGAAAGTCACAGCCCAAGGCCATTTCGAGACCTCCGGTGAAGGTGGCCCCGTTGATGGCGCCGATGATCGGGGTGTTCATCTCGGCGACCGCAGTGATGCAGCTGTGGGTGCGAAACTCCGCGAAGTACGACAGACCGTCGCGGGCAGCCTCTTTGAGGTCGACGCCTGCGCAGAACGCGGGATCGGCGCCAGTCAGCACGACCGCCGACACCGATTCGTCGGCGTCGGCGGCTCTCAGAGCGGAATAGCAGGCGCGGATCAGGTCACGGTTGAGCGCGTTACGAGAGGCGGGCCGGTTCAACGTGATGACACGGACCGGGCCCTGGTCCGCGGTGCGGACGGTTTGGCTTTGGTCCGCGGTGCGGACGGTTTGGCTTTGGTCCGCGGTGCGGAC
>CAZLTV010000073.1:0-11979 GCA_964562545.1 uncultured Mycobacterium sp.
CCGGAGCCGACATCGTGGCGCAGGTGACCGGGGCCAACGCCTTCGCCTGACCTACCGGTGGCGTGTGGCAAGCAGCGCGGGAATGATCACGGCGGCCAGTACCGCACCACCCAAGGCGAGAGCGGAAAAGCCGCCCTGGGCGACAACGAATCCCGACGACAGGCCACCGGTGGCACCGGCGAGCGCGATGAACACATCGGCGGTGCCCTGCGTTCTGGCGCGGGCCGCCAACGGAGTGTTGTTGGTGATCGTCGTGGTCCCGGCAACCAGCCCGAGACTCCAGCCGAACCCAAGTAATGCCAGCGCGACAGCAAGCCCCAGGATCGACGTCGCCGGCACGAGGCTGGCGGTCACCCCGGCCGCGGCCAGGACCAGTGCCGCCAGAATGCCGACTTTAGCTGGGCCGTAGCGGTCGACGAGCGCGCCCGACAAAGGCGAGGGCAGGTACATCGATGCGACGTGGATGGCGATCACCAGCCCCGCCGCGTCCAGGCTGTGATGATGGTTCTGCATGTGCACCGGTGTCATGGTCATGAGGGCGACCATGACCAGCTGGGTGAGCACCATCACGGTGGCGCCGGCGATGACGGCTCGATTCCAGGTGCGGCCCGCGGGTGCGTCGTCGGTCACCTCGACGTTGGCGTGATGAACGGTCTGCGCCGCCAGCCGCAACGGGTCGGGTCGAAGCAGGATCCCGATCATGACCGCCGCGGTGCCGTAGGCCAGGGCAGCAAGCAGGAACGGCCCGGCCAGCCTTGGGATGCCGACAGCGGCGGCCAGATCTCCGAGAACCCCGACGAGATTGGGACCGATCACCGCCCCAACGGTGGTGGCGACCAGCACCGTGCTGATGGCGCGGGCCCGGTGAGCGGGATCGGCGAGATCTGCCCCGGCGTACCGGGCTTGCAGATTGGTCGCCGTACCGGAGCCGTAGATCAACAGCGCAACAAACAGCAGCGGCACGTTGTCGAGGACTGCGGCTGCCACCACGGCCAGGCTTCCGACAGAGCCCGTGGCGTATCCGGCGGCCAGGCCGGGTCGACGCCCGGCGCGTTGGGACAAGCGGCCCACGCCGAAGGCAGCGCCCGCCGAGCCCAGGGTGAACAGCGCGCTGGGCAGCCCGGAAAGGGCGGTCGACCCGAGCATGTCCCGGGCGAGCAGCGCACCGACGGTGATGCCCGCGGCCAAGCCGGCGCCGCTGAAGATCTGGGCGGCGACCAGCACTCGCAGCGTCCGCTTCTGGACGACAGCCCGGCCGCCCGCCTCGGTGTCGGTGCGGCTCATGCGGAGTGAGCGTCTCGGCGATACCCAACCCCCTGCGCGACCATGCCAGAAACGATATGCCGCCAGTTGCCGGTCAGCCGAGTGCCCACCACCAGACAATACCCATTGGGGTATGAAGGGCCTACGGGTAGCCTGCAAGCACGTCCCCAACTATGCCGGGTCACGCTCCCGCAAGCCGCCGATCGGAAACCCAAGGAGGCCACATGACCGACGTTTCACAGCTTCAGCATCCGCGGTTCGCCCGGCTGTACGAACGGATCAGTGCCGAAGCAGAGCGCCGCGGCACCGCCGAGCATCGCCGTCGGATGCTTGCCGGACTGTCCGGCAGGGTGGTCGAGATCGGCGCAGGAAACGGCATGAATTTCACCCACTACCCCGACACCGTCACCGAGGTGGTGGCGGTCGAACCCGAAGACTATCTACGCGGCCTGGCAGCACGCGCAGCCGAGCGCGCCACCGTGCCTGTCCATGTCGTGGCCGGCCACGCCGCCGCCCTGCCCGTCGAAGACGCCTCCTGCGATGCTGCGGTTGCATCGCTGGTGCTGTGCTCGGTTTCCGACGTGGGCGCCGCACTGGCCGAGGTGCGCCGTGTGCTCAAACCCGGCGGGCAACTGCGCTTCTACGAGCACGTGCGCTCGCGTAAGGCGTTGCCTTCCGCTGTCGAAGACATCCTGACGCCACTGTGGTCGCGGATGGGTGGGGGCTGCCACCTCAACCGCGACACCGCAGCGGCCATCAGCGCAGCCGGGTTCACCATCGAGTCACTAGACCGGTTCGCGTTCACGCCGCTGCGGTTCTCACCCGCTCAAGCCCACATCCTCGGCATTGCCCGCGCGCCCGAGCAGTAACCGCGCTCAGAGGTTGGCGTTGCCGGCCTGCCACTGGCCCCAGGGGATGTTCCAGTCGCCGAGCCCGTCGGTACCCGACAGCGTTGGCCCGACGGTATTGACGACCTCGACGATGTCGCCGCGCTTGGTGTTGTCGTAGAACCACCGCGCGTTGTCCGGACTGACGTTCAGGCAGCCGTGGCTGACGTTGGTGCTGCCCTGGCTGCTCACCGACCAGGGCGCCGAATGGACGTAGATGCCGCTGTAGGACATCTGGGTCGCCCAATCCACCTCGAGGCGGTATCCGTCGGGCGAATTGACCGGCACGCCGTAGGTCGATGAATCCATCACCAGCTTGTCGTACCGATCGCCGACGATGTAGGCGCCATTGTCGGTCGGCGTACTGTTTTTGCCCATCGACAACGGCATGGTTTTGACCACTTCACCGTTTCGCCGGACGGTCAGAGTTTTCGTCTCGTCGTCGGCCGTGGCGATGACCTCGTCGCCGATCGTGAAGCTCGTCGCGACGTCGTCTTGACCGAACAGACCGTCGCCGAGATCAGCGCCGTAGGTGTTGACTGCGACATCGACTTTCGTCCCAGGCTGCCAGTACTGCGCGGGACGCCAGCGCACCTCCCGGTTGTTGAGCCAATAGAAGGCACCGTCGACGGGTGGATCGGTGGTGATGACGATGGAGTTCTGCGCCGCCAACCGATCAGGGATGTTCTCGTCGAACCGGATCGCGACCGGCTGTCCGACGCCGACCACCGAGCCGTCGGCGGGCAGGACGTACGGCATCGTCAGGTTCTGCGGCGACTGCGTCTGAAACGTCAACTGGCGACTGACCCGGCCGCCGAGGCCAAGCGCCTCCGCAGTCAGCGTGTATTGCCGGTTGTACCCCAGCGGCTCGGCCGTCGACCACCGAAGTTTGTCGTCGCTGAGTTCGCCGTCGACAAGCTGACCGGACTCGTTGACCATGCTGACCGCGCCGAGCACACCGGCGCCGGCGGCCACCGAGACGGGCGTACTCACCGACACGCCAACCGCACCGTCGCCGACCGAAGCCGTCAAGTTCGGCACGAATAGATCGGTGTAGGGATCACCCTTGTCGAGGATGATCTGCTCCGTGGGAGGACTTGTGGCACCGCAGGCCGAAAGCGTCAGCGCCAGGGCTGTCAGCACCGCGACAATCAGGGCAGGCCTCAAGAGCTGCTGCGTGCTTCGTGGACGAACCCACCGCATATGCTGGCCCTCCCCCTCGCGGGTGACTCAACTTCCGGTACGCACCCGCTGGGCGGAACAATTCCCCGACGCGGGGACTCCGAAACCTATCTGCGAAACCTATCTACGATCTACGTACATAGACAGTACATGACTTGCTTCCATCAGTGGATTTCCATCGATAGCCACGCCGTCGACACCGACGGCGAACCTGGGCAACCAAGTACACTGCCCCCAACCAAGCCGGGAGGCGCCGCATGCGGGTACGAGGATTCGGAGAACTCGAGGCGGTCGTCATGGATCGCGTCTGGGACCGCGACCCCAAGGGGTCGACGACCGTGCGCGAGGTATTCGACGAACTCGCAGCCGAGCGCGATATCGCCTACACCACAGTGATGTCGACGATGGACAACCTGCACAGCAAAGGCTGGCTGGCCCGAGAGCGCGACGGCAAGGCGTACCGATATTGGCCCACCCTGTCACGCGAGGAACACAGCGCCCGGTTGATGCGCGAAGCACTCGAAGGCGGTGGACGACCTGACCTGGTCTTGAGCCACTTCGTCGCCCAAATGACCGCCGAGGAATCCGCCGGGCTGCGGGCTGCGCTACGCCGACTATCCAGGCGGGCGGGGCAACGGTGATCGCCACAGTGTTCCTGCTGCTCTACAGCGGTCTGGTCATCGTCGCCGGCCCTCCCCTGTTGCGCCGGCTGACCCGCGATGCCCAGGCCCCGCGCCTAGGTGTGGCAGCCTGGCTGACCGCGATCGTCACGGTACTGGTCAGCTGGGTCGCCGCATTGGCGGTCCTGATCGCCGAACTCGCCGGCCACTGGGATCACCGCGACAACTTGGTCGCATTCTGCGTGGCGCAACTGCGGGTCATCGCGACGGGCGAGGCAGGCGCGCTGCCACGACTGGCGCTGTGGGCCCTGACAATTGCTGTCGCCGGCCCGGTAGCGCTGACCGCGGTCCGGCTTGCCGCAAGGCTCACCGATATCCGTCGCCGATCCCACCGCCACGCCGAGGCCGTGCATCTCGTCGGTCACCGCACCGCAGCCCACGACGTCGTAGTGCTCGACTCCGCGGAACCCGCCGCCTACTGCGTGTCAGGCCGCCCGCCGGCGATTGTGGTCACCAGCGCCGCGGTAGCAGCGCTCAACGAACGTGAACTCGACGCCGTGGTCGCTCACGAACGCGCACACCTGGCCGGCCACCACCCTCACATCGTGGCCGCGCTCCGCGGGCTCGCTGCCGCGCTGCCACGGCTGCCGCTCATGACCCAAGGCGCAGAACATGTCTCACGCCTGTTGGAGATGTGCGCCGACGATGCGGCCGCGCGCCGCCACGGACGAGAAGCGCTGCTCACCGGGTTGCTGGCGATGACGGGCAGCACACCGGCGGGCACCCTCGGCGCGGCCACGGTCGCAGTACTCGAGCGCGTCCGGCGTCTCTCGGCTCCCCCCGCCGGGATCGCGCCGCGCCGGGTCGCGTTGACGAGCACAATCACGATGACGATTTCCGGGCCGGTGATCATCGCAGCCATGGCTGTATCCGGGCTGCTCATGTGTGGCATGTAATAGACCGCGAAGCAGCCCGAACGATCGCACGAAAACCCAGTTGCACGAACACCAAACGACACCGAGCACACCGGCGCTTGACCCGGTCAGATGGCGACTGTATACCTACCTACGTAGCACGTACGTAGACTTTTTTTAAACACCACCGCAGAGAGCGTGGTGGGTGCCACTGACAAGGCGACCCCGCAGCCACGCAGGAGTCCGAGGTTGCCATGACCACCCAACGCGTCATTGCCCTGGCCGTCGCGGCGTTGGCGATCGGCACCGCCGGATGCTCGTCGCCCTCGAACCACGACAGCGCAACCACCCCTGAGACGGGAGCCACGGCCATCCCGGAGACGGACGACACAGCCACCGACGCCGCCGACCACACCGCTGACGCCGCCGAGATGGGCCACATACACGCCCTGCAGATAAATCCGGCAGACCAAACCCTCTATATCGCAACGCACCACGGGGTTTTCCGGCTCGCCGACAACGGCACACCACAGCTGGTCGGCGCGGCGCAACAGGACTTCATGGGGTTCACCGTCGCCGGCCCGGACCACTTCCTGGCCAGTGGGCATCCGGGCGCCGGTGACACCGATCAGCCGGCCGACCTCGGCTTGATCGAAAGCACCGACGGTGGGCAAACCTGGAACAGCGTGTCGCTGTCCGGACAGGCCGATTTCCACTCCCTCGACTATCGACACGGACTTGTCTATGGCCGCGACAGCCATACCGGCCAGGTCATGACCAGCCAGGACAAGACGACCTGGGATGCTCAGCGCCCCATCGACGCAGTCGATCTCGCGGTCTCGCCGAGCCGGCCCGATGAGCTCCTGGTCACTACCGCCAACGCTCTGCAACGCAGCCTCGACGCCGGGTCCACCTATCAGCCCGTTGCGTCAGCGCCGCTGCTGATGTTTCTCAGCTGGCCCGAAGATGGACCGCTGCTCGGCGTCGACACCATCGGCACCCTTTATGTCAGCGAAGACGCGGGCCAGACATGGGAAGCCCGGACGAGCGTGGGGCAACGTCCCCAGGCGGTACTCGCGGCCGGCGACGGCGAGGTGTACCTGGCCACCGACGCCGCCATCTACCGGTCAACCGACAACGCGACAACCCTGACCAAGTTGACCGACCTGCACTGAGCTGCCTGCACGAGGGCCGCCCACGCAGGGCCACCCGGACCGAATCGCCCGCCCTGAGCCGTCCGAGCCGCGGGGCCTGACGTTGACCCCCGACGACGAAGCCAACCTGCCGCCGAAGCCTTGCCCACTGATTCGATATCTGCCAATATCGATGACTGACGAAATAGTCGTGCGGCCGTGTGTCACAGAGCTGCGAAACTCGAACGATCCAAAGGAGATTTGGGATGAGAACCCAACGCGGCTTCATCATCGCCGGACTCGTGGCAGTCAGCTCCCTGCTAGCAGCAAGCTGCGGCGTAAGCGAGCGCCCAACAACCGACCAAAATCTGTCCGGCGACATCGCCATCGACGGATCAAGCACCGTAGCTCCACTCTCCGAATCGCTCGCCGAGCGATTCCACCAAGACAATCCCGGCGTGCAATTGTCGGTCGCAGCGTCAGGAACCGGAGGCGGCTTCGAGAAGTTCTGCAGCGGCCAGACCGCGATCTCGGATGCCTCTCGCCATATCGACGACGAGGAACGTCGAGCTTGCGCGCAAAACGGTATCCGATGGGAAGAGATCACCGTGGCCAACGATGCGCTCACCGTGGCGGTGAACATCAAAAACCCGGTCTCCTGCGTGTCAACCGAGCAACTTGCGGACATCTACGGCCCGCACGCCACCGCAACAAACTGGAACCAGATTCCCGGTTTGCAGCCCCCGTTCGATTCCGAACTGGCGATCTTCAGCCCGGGAGCTGATTCCGGAACCTTCGACTACTTCACGGAGGCGGTCAACGGCGAGGAAGGCGCACAGCGTTCGACAGGCATCAACATCGTTGGCGAAGACGACAACGCGACGGTGGTCGGAGTCGCCGGATCCCCTGGCGGCATCGGCTATTTCGGGTATTCGTTCTTCCAGCAGAACCAGTTTCGACTCAAGGCACTGCAGATCCGCAACGCCGCGGGTGACTGCACCGCCCCCGCCCCGACGACGGCCCAAAATGGCTCCTACAACCCGCTTGGCCGCCAGCTATACCTCTACATCTCTGACCAAGCCTTCGATCGACCAGAAGTGCGCGCCTTCATCGACTTCTATCTCACCAACGTGAACGACGTCACGCAGGAAGTCGGCTTCATCCCGCTCACCGACGAACAGCTGCAGCAATCCACAGACAAAGTCGCGAGTCTTGCCAGCTAGGCAAACCCGGTGCGCTCATGACGCCTCACTCGACAGGGACGGACCCGACTCGGTGGCGCGCGGCGAACGCGGGAACCTACGCCGCAGTGCCAGTGACACATAGACCAATGCCACGAGAACGGGCACCTCGATCAGGGGGCCGACCACGCCTGCCAGGGCCTGACCTGAGGTGGCGCCGTAGGTGGCGATTGCCACGGCGATCGCCAGCTCGAAGTTGTTGCCTGCGGCGGTGAACGCCAACGTGGTGGTCCGCGCGTATCCCAGGCGCATCGCCGCACCGAGTAGATAACCCCCACCCCACATAATCGCGAAGTAGGCCAGCAGCGGCAGTGCGATACGGGCGACATCCCATGGCCGATTAGTGATTTGCTCACCCTGCAGGGCAAACAGGATCACGATCGTGAACAACAACCCATACAACGCCCACGGTCCGATCTTGGGCAGGAATCGATCCTCGTACCACTGGCGCCCCTTGGCTTTCTCCCCCAGACGTCGCGACAGAAAGCCAGCCAGCAGCGGAATCCCGAGGAAGATCAGCACAGATTTGGCGATCTGCCACGGCGAGGTGTCGATGGTGGTTTGCTCCAGACCCAGCCACCCGGGCAACACCGACAGGTAGAACCAGCCCAGCACCGCAAACATAAGGACCTGAAAGACCGAGTTGAGCGCGACCAGAACCGCTGCGGCCTCGCGATCGCCACACGCCAGGTCGTTCCAAATGATGACCATAGCGATGCATCGGGCGAGCCCGACGATGATCAACCCGGTGCGATACTCGGGCAGATCGGGCAGCAGCAACCACGCCAGGGTGAACATCAGCGCCGGCCCGACCACCCAGTTCAGCACCAACGAGCTGATGAGCAACTTGCGGTCACCGGTGACGGTGTCCAGTCGGTCGTAGCGCACCTTGGCCAGCACCGGATACATCATGATCAACAGCCCCAGCGCGATCGGCAGGGAAATCCCGTCGATCGAAACGGCTTCCAATGCGCTATTGAGCCCCGGCACCCAGTTACCCAGCAGCAGGCCCGCGGCCATGGCGATACCGATCCACACCGGCAGGAAGCGATCGAGCATCGGGAGCCTGCCCACCACATGCTCCTCGGTGAGCGCCGTGGCGCGCGCGTCGCTCACGCGTCGGCCGTCACGGCGTCATGATGCGGGTTGAGCAGCGCCGACAACGAGTGCAGGGCTTCGGGAGCAACGGCGTAGTACACCCACGACGCGCGGCGCTCGGAGGTCAGCAACCCGGCCTCGCGCAACACCTTGAGATGGTGCGACACCGTGGGCTGGCCGACTTCGATGCCCGCCGAGATATCGCAGACGCATGCTTCACCACCGGCATGACTGGCCACCGCGCTGAACAGCCTCAGCCGCACCGGGTCGGCAAGCGCTTTGAGCTTGACCGCCATATCGGTGGCCTCCTGCGCAGACAACGGTTCGCGAAGCAGCGGTGGGGCGGGACAGCCGGATAGACCCGGCGCCTGATTCGACATTCATCCATATTGGCAACTATCGAATCGGACGGCAAGTGAACAGTCCTGCGACGCACCGTCCGACATGCCCGCCGCGAGCGGCGACCGCCGCCCGGCCAGCGCTCGACCAGGCCACCGCCCGTCACGCCAAACGGGCCGGTCACAGCGGAATGAACATGACAGTACGGGGACGATTGTCACGCTGTTGTCGCTGCCAGTTAAGGAACCGAGTAGGGTCCCCCTCAACGACCCTCCACGGGATGATCCAGTGATGACTGGTGCACGCAACGATATGACGACGGTTTTTAGGAGGCTTTCGTGGCGACGAGTCCGCCCGATGACGACACTTCAAGTCACGGGCCGATCAAGGCGGCTTGGCGAAGCGTGTTGCCGCCGGTGTTCATCCCGGCCTCGGTCATCATCTTCGGCCTGATCCTCTTCTCGGTGGTCTTCTCCTCCGTCGCGGAGAACGCATTCACCAGCCTCAATACCGCCATCACCCGTGGCGTCGGCTGGTGGTACGTGCTGGCGGTCACCGGATTCGTGATCTTCGCGCTCTACTGCGGACTATCCAAGATCGGCACGATCCGCCTCGGCCGCGATCTCGAGAAGCCCGAGTACGGCTTCTTCGCATGGCTGGCCATGCTGTTCAGCGCGGGCATGGGCATCGGGCTGGTGTTCTACGGGGTGGCCGAACCGCTTTCGCACTACATCAGTCCGCCCCCAGGCCTCGGCATCGAAGGATCCACCGACGCCGCAGCCAACCAGGCGCTATCGCTGACCATCTTCCACTGGGGCCTGCACGCGTGGGCCATCTACGTGGTGGTCGGGCTCGGCATGGCCTACATGACCTACCGCCGCGGCCGGCCGCTGTCGGTGCGCTGGTTGCTCGAACCGCTGATCGGCCGCGAGCGCGTCGAAGGATGGATCGGGCACGCCGTCGACGTCGTCGCCATCGTCGGCACCCTTTTCGGCGTCGCCACCTCACTGGGCTTCGGAATCACCCAGATTGCCGCAGGACTGCAGTTCCTCGGCTGGATCGAGGTGAACAACTGGTGGATCATCGGGATGATCACGGTCATTACCCTGATCGCGACCGCATCAGTGGTCCTGGGCGTCAGCCGCGGCATCAAGTGGCTGTCGAACATCAACATGGGCATGGCGGCCGGCCTGACACTGTTCGTGCTGCTCCTGGGCCCGACACTGTTTCTGCTGCAGGCCTGGGTGCAAAACCTCGGCAACTATGTGACCACCCTGCCCCAGCTCATGTTGCGCACCGGCCCATTCACCGATGGTGAGTGGCTCGGCAGCTGGACCATCTTCTACTGGGGATGGTGGATCAGCTGGGCCCCCTTCGTCGGCATGTTCATCGCGCGCATCTCCCGCGGCCGCACGATCCGACAGTTCGTCAGCGGCGTGCTGATCGTCCCGACCGCGATCGGCTCGCTGTGGTTCACCGTCTTCGGCGACTCCGCCATCGCACGGCAGCGCGACGAAGGCAACATGCTCGTCGACGGTGCGGTCGACGCGAACACCTCGCTGTTCCGGCTGCTCGAAGGACTGCCGATCGGTGTGATCACAAGCGTGATCGCGATCGCGGTCATCATCTTCTTCTTCGTCACCTCCTCCGACTCGGGCTCACTGGTCGTCGACATCCTGTCGGCGGGCGGCGACCTGGACCCACCCAAGGCCAGCCGCATCTACTGGTGCTTCCTGGAGGGGCTGGCCGCCGCGGTGCTGCTGGTGGTCGGCGGGGCCGGCTCCCTGACCGCACTGCAAACTGCGTCCATCGCGACGGCTGCACCGTTCTCGCTGGTGATGGTCGCGGCTTGCGTCGCAATGGTCCGCGCGTTCCGCTACGACCTGGCCACCACGCCACAGTTACTGCGGGTTTCCACACCGAGCGACCTCTCCCCCGCCAACGGTGATCACCACCGCCAGCCGGTCTCGGCGACCCTGGCCGGCTTCGTGTCGGTGCATCAGGTCGGTGCCGACACCGTTCAGGTCCACGAGGAGACAGGCAAGATCACCGTCGCAGATCCGGTCGACCCGCTCGGCGACAGCGAAGGCGACTTCGAGGACAACGCTGAACATCGGACGACGCCGACCTGAGGTGATCCCCACACCGGCCCGCACGTCGAACCTGGTGCTCGGCGGGCACGCCAGGCAGTATCCGTAGGCTGAGCCGATGACCGATTCGGTACTGGTCCACATCGAGGACCGCGTTGCGCTGCTCACCGTCAACGACCCTGAGCGGCGCAATGCGGTGACCGCCGACATCTCGGCCGCGCTGCGCGCAGCTGTCGACGACGCCGAGGCCAACCCCGATGTGCACGCGGTGATCGTCACCGGCGCGGGCAAGGCCTTTTGCGCCGGTGCCGATCTGACCGCACTGGGCGCCGCCACCGAAGACGGCCTACTGGCGATCTATGACGGATTCCTCGCGGTGGCCAACTGCACGCTGCCGACAATCGCCGCCGTCAACGGCGCTGCCGTTGGAGCCGGACTGAACCTGGCGTTGGCTGCCGACGTGCGGATCGCCGGGCCGACAGCCCTTTTCGACCCGCGCTTCCAGAAACTCGGCATCCACCCCGGCGGTGGCGCAACCTGGATGCTGCAGCGTGCAGTCGGCCCGCAGGTCGCCAGGGCGTCGTTGCTGTTCGGCATGCGCTTCGACGCCGACGCCGCGGTCCGGCACGGCCTGGCACTCGAGGTCGCCGACGACCCGGTCGCCGCGGCACGGCGGCTGGCCGCCGGACCTGCCGGCGCACCCCGCGACGTCGTGATGGCCACCAAGGCGTCCATGCGGGCCACCGCCAACCCCGGGTTCGTCGACAGCGACCAGCACCGCATCGCGGTCGACACCGAGCTCGGCCCGCAGGCCGCCTCGATACTGTCCCCCGCATTCGCCGAGCGTCTCGCTGCCGCCAAGCGGCGCTGAGCGACCCTATGCCGGCTCGGTGACATCGCGCCGAACCAGCGCTTTAGACGGCGCTGCGGTTTCCCGTACGAACCGACAATTCGTTGCCGCGCCCGGGCTCGAAAGGCAAAGGCACGGAGCGATAGCCATTCTTGGGGTCACGCACGTAAGCGACGTACTCGCCGAACTGGTCGATCGCATTCTCGCCGATGACCAGGGCTCCCGGGCTTAGCAGCGGCTCGACCAACTTCAGTACCGGAAGATACAAGCTGAACGCCCCGTCGAGGAGCACAAGATCGATACCCTCATCGATGCCCTCATCGATGCCCTCGCGCAGCGTTTCCAGCGCATCGCCCACGCGA
>CAZLTV010000073.1:12079-14841 GCA_964562545.1 uncultured Mycobacterium sp.
ATCGATGCCCTCATCGATGCCCTCGCGCAGCGTTTCCAGCGCATCGCCCACGCGAACCTCGACGAGGTCATCCAAGCCCGCAGCTGCCAGATTGTGTTCTGCACGGTGAGCTTTGACCGCTTCCAGTTCGGTGGTGACGAGCTTGCCGCCACCTCCGTCACGCAAAGCGGTAGCCAGATGGATTGTCGAAATCCCAAAGGAGGTGCCAAATTCCACGATGCTGCGCGCTTGGCGTGCCCGTGCGCACACATAGAGAAAGCGGCCCAGTTCGGCGGAGACGTTGAGGTAGTTGCCGGCGAACTCACGATAGATACCTCGGTAATCGGCCGCCTCCTGCGCCAGCAGTGTCGAAATCTCATCCCCACCGCTCTGCATAGCGGCCGCGAACTGAGCCTGCAGCGGAGCGTCTGCGGCCTCGGCTTCAGCGAACAGTCGGTCCAGCACGTCGGAAACGGGCGGTGTAGTCAGCGTGTCCGCGGCATCGATGGGGATCTCCTCGTGGTGTTTCGGCGGAACAAACACACGTTAGGGTTCCCTAATGCGCGGGGGCTCACTACCGGTAAAATTCCCATCGATGCCGCGAACCCGCCAACCTTCCGACCTACCGCCCACCTATCCCACCGGGGCGCCGCACAGCGCAAGCTGGATCCCGGATGGCTGCCACATCGGGCTTCACCGCCACATCCAGGGCCAGCTGATCTACCCCGCTTCGGGCGCCATGTCCACGACCACCGAACGTGGCACCTGGGTCGCACCCACCAACCGCGCCACCTGGACTCCCCCGGGGTTCGACCATTCCCACCGGGTCTACGGCCGAACCAACGTCCGCATCGTGGTGATCCCCAACGAACTTTCTGGCGATCTTCCGCCGCATCCCAGCGTGTTCGCCGTCAAACCTCTATTGCGCGAAGCCATCCTCGCTCTGACCAACCGCACAGACATGCGCCAAGGCGCCTACGAGCGGTTACGCGCGGTCATGATCGACGAGCTGGTCGAGGCCCCGCAACAGTCCCTGCACCTGCCCGAGCCCCGCGACGACCGACTCCGCACCATCACCGACCTACTCCATGCCGATCCGGCCCGCGGCGACACGCTCAGCGAACTCGGCCGCACCGCGGGAGCCAGTGAGCGCACATTGAGCCGCCTCTTCCAAAGCGAGTTCGGCATGAGCTTTCAGCGCTGGCGAACCACGCTGCGAATCCACCGCGCTCTGGCGCTGCTCAACACGGGCTGGTCCGTCACCGATACTGCCAGCGAATGCGGATGGTCAAACCCCACGAGCCTCATCGAAGCGTTCACCGCCCTGGTCGGGCAGACGCCGGGTCAGTATGTCGCGGAACTCGCCGCCGACCGGGCCTCCCATGGGCACGGGAACTCCGAGCCGACGAGCGATGCCGATCTGGCTTAGTTGCCAGAGTGCGGCGCCATCGCGACAATGCGCTCGGCGCGCCGCAGCACCGGCGCGTCTACCATGGCGCCCTCGAAGGCGAACACGCCACGCTCCCGGCGTGCGGTTTCAAGAACCCTTCGCGCCCAATCGATCTGCTCGTCGCTCGGGGCGTAGGCGGCGCGGACCACGGCCACCTGCGACGGGTGAATGGCCACCTTGGCGTCGAAACCGACGGCGACGGCGTCGTCGGCCTCTTCACGCAGGCCCTCGAGATTCTTGATATCGAGGAACACCGAGTCCAGCGCCAGCCGGCCGTAGGCCTTGGCGGCCAGCAGCGACTGCGACCGCACGTGGCGCGCAACCTCCCGGTACGAGCCGTCCGAGTACCGGTTGGCAGTGCCCCCCAGCACGGCGAACAAGTCTTCGGCACCCCACATCAGGGCGTAGGCGTTGGCTACCTGGGCCAGCTCGACCACCCGCAGGGCAGCCATCGGCGTTTCGATCAGCACGACGACATTGCGCGGCGCCAACGCACTGATCTGCTCGGGCGCCTCGGTCTTGGCGAGCATCACGGTGGTGTACGCGGTCTTGTCCAACGCCTCGAGATCGAGCCGGTGATCCGCGGTGTCACTGGGGTTGACCCGCACCACAGTGCGCTGCGGGTCCAGCGGGGTCTCGATCAAAGCCTGCCGCGCCGCGGGCCGATCCGCGGCTGCCACGCCGTCTTCCAGGTCAAGGATGACGATATCGGCTGCTGCAGCAGCTTTTCCGAATCGTTCGGGGCGATCGGCCGGGCAGAACAGCCAACCCGGCCCAGCAGTCAGCGTCATCGCTGCTCCTCCTGGGGACGTTTACGCACCATGGTCTTGCGCGATGCGGTGGCCACGATGTCGCCGTGCTGGTTGCGGCCGGTGTGGGCGAAGGTGACGATGCCCTCCCCCGGACGGCTTTTCGACTCGCGTTTGTCGGTGACCTCGGTTTCGGCGTAGAGAGTGTCGCCGTGGAACAACGGCTTCGGGAAGGCAACTTCTCCGAAACCGAGGTTGCCCACGATAGTGCCCTGGGTCAACTGCGCCACCGACAAACCCACCAGGGTCGACAGCGTGAACATCGAGTTAACCAGCCTCTGGTTGAACGGCGGCAGCGCATCGGAGAATGCGGCGTCGAGGTGCAGAGCCTGGGTGTTCATCGTCAGGGTGGTGAACAAGACGTTGTCGGCCTCGGTGATAGTCCGGCCAGGGCGATGTCGGTAGACCACGCCCGTCTCGAACTCCTCGAACCACAGCCCACGCTGGGTGATGGTCTTTTTCTCGCTCACGTTCGTTGAATCGTTCGCCCCGCTCACGTTTGTTGAATCGTTCGCCCCGCTCAC
>CAZLTV010000073.1:14941-16994 GCA_964562545.1 uncultured Mycobacterium sp.
GTTGAATCGTTCGCCCCGCTCACGTTTGTTGAATCGTTCGCCCCGCTCACAGCCCGAGCTCCCGCCCGATCAGCATCAACTGGACTTCAGTTGTGCCCTCACCGATTTCGAGGATCTTGCTGTCTCGGTAGTGGCGGGCGACCGAGTATTCGTTCATGAAGCCGTAGCCACCGAAGATCTGGGTGGCGTCGCGGGCATTGTCCATCGCGGCCTCGCTGGCGATCAGCTTGGCGATCGCGGCCTGTTTCTTGAACGCCTTACCCGACAGCATCAACGCCGCCGCGTCGTAGTAGGCCGCACGCGCCGCGTGGGCGCGGGCCTCCATCCGGGCGATCTTGAACGCGATGGCCTGGTTGGTGCCGATGGCGCGGCCGAACGCCTCACGTTCCTTGGCGTATTTGACGCTCTCGTCCACACACCCCTGGGCTGCGCCCACCGACAGCGCAGCGATCGCGATACGCCCTTCATCGAGGATGCGCAGGAAATTCGCGTAGCCGCGGCCGCGCTCACCGAGCAGGTTCTCCTGCGGAACCCGCACGTCGTCGAAGCTAAGCGGATGGGTGTCCGAAGCATTCCAGCCGACCTTGTTGTATGCCGGCTCCGCGGTGAAACCCGGTGTGGGCACCGGAACCAGGATCGAGGAGATCTCCTTCTTCCCGTCACGCTCCCCGGTCACCGCGGTCACCGTCACCAATTTAGTGATGTCGGTGCCCGAGTTGGTGATGAACTGCTTGGAGCCGTTAATAACCCACTCCGATCCATCCGCACGAGCGGTGGTCTTGGTGGCGCCGGCATCGCTGCCGCCGCCGGCCTCAGTGAGCCCGAACGCCCCCAACGCCTTCCCGGACGCCAACAGCGGCAGCCATTGCTGTCTTTGTTCGTCATTGCCGAAGCGGTACACCGGCATTGCGCCCAATGAGACACCGGCTTCCAAAGTGATGGCCACACTTTGGTCGACCTTGCCGAGCTCCTCGAGAGCCAGGCACAGTGCGAAGTAGTCGCCGCCCATGCCGCCGTACTCTTCGGGGAACGGCAAGCCGAACAGCCCCATGTCGGCCATGCCCGCCACGACCTCATAAGGGAACGAATGTTCCTCGTCATGTTTGGCCGCCACCGGCGCCACCACGCTTTGGGCGAAGTCACGTACCGTCTTGGCCAGCTGGTCGTAGTGGTCGGGCAGTGTGCCCGTGGCAAGACTATTGCTCATGCGCGATTCGCTCCGCTTCTCGCTGGATGGTCATATTCCCGGCTCCTCGGTTGCCGTTATCCGGGCCAGGATTTGGCCCACCTTCACTTGTTCGCCCGCGGCGACGAGCAGTGCCACCGTGCCGTCGACCGGCGCGGTCAGCGTGTGTTCCATCTTCATCGCCTCGACGGTCACCACGACATCGCCGGTGCGAACCGTCGCCCCGTTCTCTATGCCGACGGCCACCACCAAACCGGGCATCGGACTGGTCAGTTCCGCATCGCCGCTGTGGACGTCGTCGGGGCGCACGGGCGCCTCCCGCACCTCTTCGACCATCACCACGCGACCGCCGCCGGCCAGCCACACCTGGCTGCCCGCCTCGGCCACCAGGTAGTCGGTGCGCAACCCGTCGAGTGTGACGGCCAGCCGGCCCTCGACCAGTTCCGCTGCCAGCGTTCGTGGTTGCCCACCCTCGACGGTGGCGGTCGCCTGCTGCGGGCGCCCGGCCAGCCGGACGTGGTCGGTGCGTTCGCCCGAACGCAGCCGAAACGGGGTCGCGGCACTTCCAGCGATCCGCCAGCCCGAGGGCACCTCCCACGCACTGGTGGGGCCGATGGGCCAGGACCGCAACCATCGATAGGCGGCCGCGGCGATCAGCTCGTCGTCACGGGTCGGCGCCGGGGTGAAGTCCGGGGTGCGGCGGTCCAGCAATCCGGTGTCCAGACGCCCGGCGGCGACGTCGGGATCGGCGAGCAGGAACCGCAGGAATTCGATGTTGGTCCCGACGCCGAGCACGGCGGTGTCGGCCAAAGCACGGTCGAGCGCACGCAGCGCGGCGCTCCGGTCCTCGGCGTGGGCAACGACTTT
>CAZLTV010000074.1:0-6788 GCA_964562545.1 uncultured Mycobacterium sp.
GCCACAGCTCGAGAGACATCACGTTGCCCAGCGAGCTGGCAATCTCGGTCACGGCGCTACTCCTGACTTGCACGGTTGGTAGGCGTCCGGCGGAAGGGCCGGATCGGCGTGTGGCGACGATAAGGGATGCCCACCGGGTGGGTTGGGGTAACCGTTGGGCTGGTCACAGGGTCAGGAGGTGATCTCCACCCCGGCGGCCTGGAGCGCCTTGACCGCGTCGGCGGTCGTTTCCGGCGAAACCCCGGCGGTCAGGCTCAGCAAGACCCTGGTGGTGAAACCGGCTGCGGCCGCATCGGCCGCGGTCGCACGTACACAGTGGTCGGTGGCGATGCCCGCCACGTCCACCGTGTCGACCGCGTGCGCCCGTAGCCATTCCTCCAGGGTAGTGCCGTCGTCCTCGGCCCCCTCGAACCCGCTGTATGCGGCGGTGTGGTGCCCCTTCTTGAACACCGCCTCGATTGGTGCGGTGTCGAGATCGGGGTGGAATTGCGCGCCCTCGGTGGACGCGACACAGTGTGGTGGCCACGAGTCCACGAAGTCGGGGTGGTCGCTGAAGTGCCCACCCGGGTCGATGTGGAAGTCTTTGGTCGCCACCACGTGGTCGTAGCTGCCGTGGCCGGTCAGGAGCGCGTTGATGCCGCGCGCCACGGCCGCGCCGCCGCTGACGGCCAGCGATCCGCCCTCGCAGAAGTCGTTCTGCACGTCGACGATGATCAGCGCGGTCTTCGAGGCGGTCACATTTCCACGGTATCGCCGTGGGCGGATACCCGCTGGTGTGCGGTCAACAGCAGGTGGTCGAAGGTTGACCGAGGAGGCAGCTCCTCCTCGTACACCAGGCCCGCGAAGTCGGCCAGCAGCTGTTCTGCCAACACTCGCAGCTTGACGTTGGATTCTTGGGAACGCCACCGCAGCAGTTCGAACGCGGTGTCCGGGTCGACCCGGTAGACCAGCATCAACATGCCTTTGGCCTGCTCGATGACGGCGCGGTTCTCGGTGATTTCGGTCAGCGCGGCGCTGACCATCGCCTTGGTCATCGCCTCGTTGGGGGTGACGTCGACGTAGAAGCCGTGGGTACCGACCACCCGGCCGGATTCGTCGGTCAGCCGGTCTCCGATGACCACGACCTCATGCACCTCGCCACCTGTGTCGATGATGCGGTGGCGGGTCGAGAAGGGCCGGTGGTCGCGGCGCATCTCGTCGAGGGTGGCCGCGATCTGGCGGTAGTCGTCGGGATGCTTGTGGGACAGCACCAACTCGGTGGTCGGGGTGACGGTGCCGGGCTCGTAGCCGTGCAGGATCTGCACTTCGTCGGACCACTCCCAGCGCTCGTCGGAGAAGTGGAACCGAAACCAGCCGACCCTCTCGGGTGTCCCGCCGGCCAAGGCTTGTTCGAGGGAGCCGCCGGTCACAGCAGCAGATTAACCTGACCGTGGGGTCGCTGACCTGCGAAACCGCCTGTGATGAGCCCGTGAAAGAAACGAGCGGATGAGTTTCCCGGCCCGAACGCTGCGCCCGTGCGGCGCCCACCACCTGCCGAGCGGCCGGTGTGTTCGGCGGCACTGGGTGTTGGCGGTCGAGGCCCGCGGCGCGATGCTGGGCTGCTAGGAACCGTCGTCGGGGGTGCTTCGGGAGGTGGCGGTAGATGCGCTGTGGCGCGCGCGGCTGACCGGCCTCGGCTTGTCCCGCGGGTTCGCGTTCGTGGTGCCGGCAGCCGCGACCCGCTCGGCCACCGCCTGATCCTGCGGATCGGCCGAGGACCGCAGGCCGCTGACGACACCGGCGCGGTTGCGGTCGGGCTGATTCTGCGACATCTTGGCTTTTCCCTGCACGGCGGTGATCACCAACTCCACCCCTACGATCCCGCGCAGCTGGCCCTCGATGAACGACGCCGGCGCGTCGCTGAGCTGCCATGGCTGGGCGCGGCCCCGCTCGTGGTGGTCGGTGAGCCGGGTGAGGAGGTCGCGCAGCCAGTCCACGTCGTCGTGGGCGCGCAGCCGGCCGCGCACGGTGACAATGTCGTAGTTCCAGGTCGGCACGACCCGGCCGGTTTCGGCCTTGGTGGCGTACAGGCTGGGCGAGATGTAGCTGTCGGGACCGCTGAAGATGGCCACCGACTCTGCGTCGGCCGCGGTCCAGTGTGGATTCGCGCGGGCGACGTGGCCGATGAGGCTGTGCCGGGTGGCGTCGTACAGCAGCGGCAGCGGAGTGACCTGTAGGCCGTCTTCCGACTGCGTGACGAGGTGGGCGAATCCGCCGCGGGTCAGTGTCGCCTGCGCCTCGGCGGGTGTCAGAGCGAACTTCGGCGGGATGAACATCACGAACTCAGCCTACGATCCGGCCGCGGGGTCGTAGCCGGCCCGACGCTGGCTACTCTTGACCGATGGCCAGGAAATATGCCACCGCCGATGTGGTCGCCATGCCCGAGTTGCTCGACTTCGTCCGTCCCCGACACCGGATGGTGCTGACCACCTTCCGCGCGGACGGGTCGCTGCAGAGTTCACCGGTCACCGGCGGCGTCGATGCCGCCGGTCGCCTCGTGATCGCGTCCTACCCTCAGCGGGCCAAGTCGGCCAACGTTCGTCGCCGCCCCCGAGCCAGCGTCGTCGTGCTGTCCGACGACTTCAACGGGCCCTACGTCCAGGTCGATGGGGCTGCCGAAGTCCTCGACCTGCCTGAGGCGCTCGAGCCGCTGGTCGAGTACTTCAGGTCCGTCGCGGGGGAACACCCCGACTGGGATGACTATCGCCAGGCGATGGTCGATCAGGGCAAGTGCTTGATCAGGGTCACTCCAGAGCGCTGGGGGCCGGTCGCCACCGGCGGCTTCCCGCCACCGTGAGAACCCCGTTGAACAGGACGTTCGACGCCGACTGTGGTAGTCAGAGCTAGCCGACGCGTTGCGCCAGCTAGTACGTCAAACTATAGTCCGGACACATGTCCAGGAGGGTTCGGATTCCTTGCTCGAGACGATTCGGCCAGCCCAGTGGGGTGTTTCATCTTGGACCGGCGTGCATGAGCGCAGCACGGGGCATGTGAGCTGACCATGCGCATCGCCTTGCTGTCGTATCGGAGTAAGACCCATTGCGGTGGCCAGGGCGTCTACGTTCGCCATCTCAGCCGTGGCCTGGTGGAACTCGGCCACGACGTCGAACTTTTCTCCGGTCAGCCTTACCCGGACGGTCTCGATCCACGGGTACGCCTGACCAAGGTGCCCAGCCTGGACCTCTACCGTGAGCCCGATCCGTTCCGGATACCGAAGCTCAGTGAGATCAAGACGGCCATCGACCTGCGCGAACTGCTGACGACGTGGACGGCGGGTTTTCCCGAGCCCAAGACGTTCAGCCTGCGAGCGGCGCGGCTGCTGGCCGATCGGCGTGACGATTTCGACGTCGTACACGACAACCAATGCCTGGGTACCGGGCTGCTCAGCATCGCCGAATCCGGGTTGCCGGTGGTGGCCACGGTGCATCACCCGATCACCAGGGACCGGGTGCTCGATGTCGCCGCTGCCGCGTGGTGGCGCAAACCGCTGGTGCGCCGGTGGTACGGGTTCGCCGAGATGCAGAAGCACGTTGCCCGCCAGATCCCGGAGCTGGTGACGGTGTCGTCGACCTCGGCCGCCGACATCGCCGAAGATTTCGCGGTACGCGCCGACCAGCTGCACGTTGTGCCGCTGGGAGTGGATACCGAGCTGTTTCAGCCGGCGGCGAACCGGGTTCGTAACCGAATTATCGCGATCGCCAGCGCCGATGTACCGCTCAAAGGCGTCAGTCATCTACTGCACGCCGTCGCGCGTTTGCGCGTCGAGCGAGACCTGGAACTGCAGCTTGTCGCGAAGCTCGAGCCCAATGGTCCGACCGAGAAGTTGATCGCCGAACTCGGTATTTCCGACATCGTGCACAGCTCCAGCGGACTCAGCGATTCCGAGCTCGCGGATCTGCTGGCCTCGGCCGAAGTTGCTTGCATCCCCTCCCTTTACGAGGGCTTCTCGCTGCCCGCAGTGGAGGCGATGGCCAGTGGCACGCCGGTGGTGGCCAGCCGAGCCGGAGCATTGCCCGAAGTGGTGGGTCCGGACGGAGAGTGCGCACGTTTGGTCACCCCGGCCGACGTGGACGAGCTGACGACGGTGCTTGGCGGGCTGCTCGATTCACCACGCGAGCTGGGCAGGCTCGGCGCCAACGGCCGACGTCGCGCCCTGGACGTGTTCAGCTGGGAATCTGTGGCAGCACAGACCGTCGCGGTGTACCAGCGGGCCTGCGAGCGGGCCGGGGCATGCTGACCGTCGACTTCGACCGTCTCGGGGTGGGCCCGGGGGTCAAGGTGATCGATGTCGGGTGTGGGGCGGGCCGGCATACGTTTGAAGCGTTCCGCAGGGGGGCCGAGGTCGTCGGATTCGATCAGAACGCCGCCGACCTCAACGACGTCGACGAGATCCTGCAGGCGATGAAAGCCGAGGGGGAAGCGCCCGCGTCGGCCAAGGGTGAAGCGGTCAAGGGTGATGCGTTGGATCTGCCCTACGGCGATGGCACCTTCGACTGCGTCATCGCCTCCGAGATCCTCGAGCATGTGCCCAACGATGACCAGGCGATCGCGCAACTCGTGCGCGTTCTCAAACCGGGAGGGGCCCTGGCTATCACCGTCCCGAGGTGGTTGCCGGAACGGATCTGCTGGGCGCTCTCGGACGAGTATCACGCCAACGAGGGCGGCCACATCCGCATCTACCGCGCCGACGAACTGCGGGACAAGGTGCTCGCGCACGGGCTGACGCTGACCCATACCCATCACGCACACGCCCTGCACTCGCCTTATTGGTGGCTGAAATGCGCTGTCGGAACTGATAAATCGGACAACGTGGCGGTGGCTGCGTATCACAAGTTGCTGGTGTGGGACATGATGAGCCGGCCGTGGCTGACGCGCACCGCCGAGAATCTTCTCGACCCGCTGATCGGCAAGAGTGTAGCTCTCTATTTTCGGAAACCCACCGTTTGATGGCTGAAATTCCCTGTGTTCCAGGTGTTTTAACGCCCGAACAATGCCGCCAGACCGCAGAGTCGATCGCGGCGACACAGGAGTCTTCCGGGGCCATACCGTGGTCGGTCGGAGGGCACACCGACCCGTGGGACCACATCGAGAACGCGATGGCGCTCACCGTGGCCGGTCTGATCGAACCGGCCCGCGCGGCCTTCGACTGGTCGCTGCGTCACCAGCGTGACGACGGAACGTGGCCTATCCAGTTGCGCAACGGCGTCATCGAAGACGCGAACAGCGACAGCAACTTCTGCGCCTATATTGCCACCGGTGTCTGGCATCATGTGCTGGTCACCGGGGACCGAGGTTTCGCCGAGCTGATGTGGCCGGTCGTGACCAAGGCCATCGACTTTGTCCTTGGTCTTCAACTTGGTAACGGCGAGATTGCCTGGGCGGCAAGCCCGTCCGGTGTGGCTGAAGATGCGTTGTTGACCGGGTGTGCAAGCATCCACCACAGCATCCGTTGCGCGCTTGCGCTGGCCGACTACCTCGATGATCCCCAACCCGAGTGGGAGGTCGCGGTCGGGCGACTCGGACATGCGATCGTCGAGCACCCGGAGGCGTTCGTAGTCAAAGACCGTTGGTCGATGGAGTGGTACTACCCGGTGCTGTGCGGGGCCCTGCGCGGTCCACGAGCACGTGCGCGCATCGAGCAGCGCTGGGACGACTTCGTGGTGCCAGAGCTGGGCATCCGTTGCGTCGACGACCGTCCGTGGGTGACAGGAGCCGAAACCTGTGAACTGGTAATGGCGTTGGACGCCATCGGTGACCGGTCCCGTGCCCACGAGCAATTTTCGGCAATGCACCACCTCCGCGAGGACGACGGTTCCTACTGGACGGGATTGGTGTATGCCGACGGTAAACGCTGGCCGGTTGAACGCACCACCTGGACCGGTGCCGCGGTGATCCTCGCCGCCGACGCTCTGTCGTCGGCCACGCCGGCCGCCGGCATCTTTCGCGGCGCCGATCTGCCGCGCGGACTCGAAGGCGACTACGACTGCGAATGCGCTATCAGCGAGCGCTAGGTAGTCGGTTGCCACGGTCGGCCGACAGACCCCGATACCCGCTCGAGGACACGCATCGAACCGATCGTCGCGACATCCCGGAAATCGCCGGTGCTCAGCGCGCGACGGTAGAGATGGTAGGGCGCCTGCCCGCCGTCAGCCGGGTCGGGGAACACATCATGAATCACCAGGGCCGCACCGACATTCACCCAGTGAGCCCAGCCCTCGAAATCGCGGTTGGCGGCCTCTTCGGTGTGGCCGCCATCAATAAACAGCAGCTGCAACGGTGTTCGCCAGCCGCGCGCGACGACAGGAGAACGCCCCACCACGGCGACCACGTAGTCGTCTAGTCCCGCGGCGTCGAGTGTGTGACGCAGCGTGGGAAGTGTGTCGAACAGCCCGGTGACCGGATCGATCATCGAGCTGTCGTGGTACTCCCAGCCGGGCTGGTGTTCCTCGGAGCCGTGGTGGTGGTCGATCGTGTAAAGCAGCCCTCCGGTCTGCTGAGCTGCCGCACCGAGCATCACCGTCGATTTCCCGCAGTAGGTGCCGATCTCGACGGCTACGCCGCCGCCGAGATACCGCACCGCAGTGTCGTAGAGCGCGCGTCCCTCGTCGGCCGGCATGAATCCGGTGACCCGATCGGCGAGATCGAACAGTGCGGCGGCCGCCAAAGGCAGTGGGCTGCCGGTGTTGGATTGACGGCTCGCCACGGTGTTGGATTGACGGCTCGCCACGGTGCCGGATTGACGGCTCGCC
>CAZLTV010000074.1:6888-16322 GCA_964562545.1 uncultured Mycobacterium sp.
GCTCGCCACGGTGTTGGATTGACGGCTCGCCACGGTGCCGGATTGACGGCTCGCCGTCGTGTGATCCATGCCGCCCAACTTACCGTTGCTGGCCAAAGACGGGTGTAGTAGCGTCCGGACATGTGTCCGATCCGGCGCTGGAGTCGACTCGGCGCCGCCTGACGGCCAGGCAGGCTGACACCGTGGACCGATTGGGGCGGGCGGCCGTCGAACTCCTCGGTCGCGACGGCTTCACGGCTCTGACCGTGCGACGCGTCGCTGCCGAGGCGGGCGTGGGCGCCGCGACCGCCTACACGTATTTCTCCTCCAAACAGCACCTCGTGGCAGAGGTTTTTTGGCGCAGGCTCGTCAGTTCGCCGCGCATCACCCACGATGCAGACGACCCCGCGGCCAGGGTGATCGAGGTGCTGGGTCACATCTCGTCGTTGGTCGCCGACGATCCGGACTTCGCCGGTGCCGTCACCACGGCGTTGTTGGGCAAAGACCCCGACGTAGAGGTGCTGCGGGTGCGGATTGGTGGCGACATCCGCGAACGGCTCGCCGGTGCACTGGCGCCGGACACCGACCCGGATGTCATCGACTCGCTCGAGATGCTGTACTCGGGAGCGCTGGTCCGCGTGGGAATGGGTTACGTGTCCTACGAAGAGATCTCGCACAGGCTCGAGAGGTCTGCGCGGCTGATTCTCCGATGATCTCAGCGGAGCCCCAGAAGGGCACTCGCAGCCGCGACGGCGGGCTCGGCGATATCGCGCACGTCACCGCCGGACTCGACGAGAAGCGCTGTCAATTCGCGTAACCCGCCGAGGAGAATCAGCGCTATCGGCTCGGAGGCGGCGTCGAGTCCAGCGCGGCGGAAGCCGGGGTTGCTGGTGAGCGTGACGAGCATGTCGGTCAGCTTTTCCATCGCGTACCGATGCAGGGGCTGGGCGACCGCGCCCAACGCGGGCGCTTCCCGAATCCAGCTCAGCGTGACCGCCGGCTGAGCTTGGATGTGGCCGACGTAGGCGTCGACGGCCTGCCGGATCTGCACCTGCCAGTCCGCTTCGGGGTCGACGGCGGCGAGGATACCCACGACGAGGTCGGCGTTGTTGCGGCGCAGGAGCTCGATCAGGCACTGGTCCTTGCCGGCGAACTGCTCGTAGAACGTGCGCTTGGACGTTCGGGCCTGGCGCACGATGTCGGCGACGGTGGTGTCGCGGTAACCCTGTTCGCGGATACAGGCCGCCAGGCCGTCGAGCAGGCGGTCGGCGGTGGTGGCGTGAACGGGAATCGCGGCCATGGCGTCCTCCCACCCTTGCGTCCCCGTGGTACCAGCCGGTACCGTACCCGAAAAGGCCGCGGTACGCCCAAGTACCACCATGTGGAGCGGGGAGTCGATGACCGAAGCAACGATCGCCACGCCCGGATCGGGCACCTCGGTGCCGGATAACTCGGTGCCGGATACTGTGGTACACCCTCCGAAGCCGCTGCCTCCGACCTCGCGAGTCCCGCGCGTGCTGCAAGCCGTGGGCTTTTCCGGGTCGCGGAAGTGGACGATGTCTCAGCTGGTCCGCCGCTACGGCGACGTGTTCGCGCTGCAGCTGCCGGTCTTCGGCGACGCGGTCGTCGTCGCCGATCCTGTGCTGGCCAAGCAGGTGTTCATGGCCAACACCGATGATGTCGGCAACATCCAGCCCAATCTGTCGCGTGTGCTCGGCTCCGGCTCGGTGTTTGCGCTCGACGGACCGGACCACCGGAGTCGCCGCCGACTCCTCACCCCGCCGTTTCACGGTAAGAGCATTCGCAACTACGAGGCGATCTTCGTCGAGGAGACGCTGCGTGAGGCGGCGAGCTGGCCCGACGGTCGCCAGTTTCAAACCCTGCAACCAATGATGCGCATCACGCTCAACGCGATCCTGCGTGCGGTATTCGGTGCTGACGGAACGCATCTGGATGAGCTACGGGAGATCATCCCGCCGTGGGTGACGCTCGGCTCGCGCCTGGCTCAAGTGCCCACGCCGAGCCGGACCTACGGACGGCTGAGCCCCTGGGGTCGCTTGGCTTCCTACCGGCGCCGCTACGACGAGGTCATCGAGCGGTTGATCGACGCGGTGGCGGCCGATCCGGACTTGGACACGCGTCACGACGTACTCGCGACGCTGCTGAGAAGCACCTACGAAGACGGATCGTCGATGTCGCGCCAGGACATCGGCGATGAACTGCTCACGCTGCTGGCCGCCGGCCACGAGACCACCGCCGCCACGCTGGCATGGGTTTTCGAGCGCGTCACCCGTCATCCCGGTGTGCTCGCCAGGCTGGCCGCCGAAGCCGACACCGACGGCAACGAGTACCGCCAGGCGACCATTCTCGAGGTGCAGCGCGCGCGCACCGTCATCGACTTCGCCGGCCGCCGGGTCTATTCTCAGGCCTTCGAACTCGGCGGATACCAAATCCCGCAGGGATATTCGATCCTCGTTGCGATCTCGCAGATGCACCGACGGGCCCAAGAGTTTCCCGATCCCGAACGGTTTGATCCGCTGCGCTTCCTCGGCGCGCGGCCACCGACTTTCGCCCACATCCCCTTCGGCGGCGGCACCCGGCGCTGCGTAGGTGCGGCGTTCGCCAACGTCGAGATGGACATCGTGCTCCGCACAGTGCTGCGGCACTTCGAGGTCGAGACCACCACCGCGCCAGACGAAAAGATGCACTCCCGTGGCGTGGCCTATACGCCAAAAAGCGGCGGTCGTATCGTCCTGCGCCGGCGCTGGCCCGGTCTGCGTTGAGGGGCCGGGTTAGCGCCGCTACAGCCGCGGCGGCCGATTAGACCTGCGTTCGCTTGGGTAGCTGCCATCCTGCACGCGGGAAGTGGCACGTGTAGCCGCCGGGATAGTGCACGAGATAGTCCTGATGCTCGGGCTCGGCCTCCCAGAAGTCAGCGGCCGGGCTGACCTCGGTGACGACCTTTCCCGGCCACAGGCCCGAGGCGTCGACATCGGCGATCGTGTCCAGTGCTACCTGACGCTGATCGTCGTCGACGTAGAAGATCTCCGACCGATAGCTGGTGCCGACATCGTTGCCCTGCCGGTTCTTCGTCGTCGGGTCGTGGATCTGGAAGAAGAACTCCAACAGCGCACGGAAGTCCGTCTGTGCCGGGTCGTAGACGATCTCGACCGCTTCGGCGTGGCCAGGATGGTTGCGATATGTCGGATGGTCGTTCTGGCCGCCGGTGTAGCCGACCCGCGTCGACACCACTCCGGGCTGCTTACGGATCAGATCCTGCATACCCCAAAAGCAGCCACCGGCCAATACGGCTCGCTTGTAATCACTCACGCTTGCTCCTTTTGCGCCGAGTCGGTGAATAACCCACGGTAGCGCCCATATCCCTGGGCATCGAGGTCATCGAGGTGGATGAACCGCAGAGCCGCGGAGTTGATGCAATATCGCAGCCCGCCCGCCTCCCGTGGGCCATCGTGGAACACATGCCCGAGATGGCTGTCGCCGTGGGCCGAGCGCACCTCGGTGCGGACCATCAGGTGTGAGAAGTCGCGCTTGGAGACGATGTTGTCGGCACCGCCGCTGATCGGCTTGGTGAAGCTCGGCCACCCTGAACCGCTTTCGAACTTGTCGACCGATGCAAACAACGGTTCGCCGGAGACCACGTCGACGTAGATACCGGGATCGTGGTTGTCCCAGTACTCGCCGGTGAATGGCCGTTCGGTGCCGTTTTCCTGAGTGACGTGGTACTGCTCGGGCGAGAGCGCGTCGACGGCCGCCGGATTTTTGTGGTAGGAGTGCGTCATAGTGCCTGTATAACCGCCTAGGCGGCGGTGTTAATCCATTGTCGCGATGCTCGCGACGGGTCTGGCTCGCCGGGCGCGGTGTTCGCGTGGCCAAATTCGACCTCGACAACTACCGCTAGAACGTGTTCTATTTCTATCCGTGGCAGGTGGCACGTTCTCGCGCGACGAACTCGTCGAAGCTTTCGCGCAGTTCGAAGAAGACGGTCGAGCACTCGGCACGAACCCGCGACTGGGACACGTGGGTCGACCAGTACACCGACGACGTCCTCTACATCGAGCACGCCGCGGGGACGATGCGTGGCCGCGAACAGGTACGACCGTGGATACAGAAGACGATGCAGACGTTCCCGGGTAGCCATATGACGTCCTTCCCGGCCCTGTGGACGGTTTTCGACGAAGCCACCGCACGGGTGATCTGCGAACTGGACAACCCGATGCCAGACCCGGGGGACGGAACCGTCATCAGCGCCACCAATATCTCGATCCTCACCTACGCAGGCGAGGGCAAGTGGTGCCGCCAGGAGGACATCTACAACCCGCTGCGGTTCGTCAAGGCGACGCTGTCGTGGTGTCGCAAGGCCCAGCAACTGGGCACGCTGCCCGACGACGCTGCCGCGTGGATGGCCCGAACAGCGGCGGCTCGGTGAGTTGTGCTCGGCATCGGGACCAACGGGTTCCTCGGCAGCCACGTGACCTGTCAGCTGGTCGCCGCCGGCGCAGGCGAACGGAGATGTCTCTGGCATCGCTGCGATTGATGCGCACCGAAGCGCCGGTGGACTGCAGCAAGGGCGCCGGTGTCTGCCACAATCTGTCGGTGCGTAGCCACGATCTCGACAGTGTTTCGGTCAATGGCCATGTGTCGCACTGGTTCGACGGGGTGCCGGTGCCGCGCGCACCGTTGCCGGGCAGCTGTGAGGCCGACGTCTGCATCGTCGGGGCCGGCTACACCGGTCTGTGGACGGCCTACTACCTCAAGCGCGCAGATCCGTCGCTTCGCATCGTGATCCTCGAAGCCCGGTTCGCCGGTTTCGGGGCGTCCGGGCGAAACGGAGGCTGGCTATCGGGACTGGTGCCCGGCGACCGGGAGCGAATGGCCCGCCAGTACGGCCGCGACAGTGTGGTCGCATGGCAGCGCGCCCTCAACGACGCCGTCGACGAGGTGATCGATGTCGCGGCGCGCGAAGGCATCGACGCGGGCATCGTCAAGGGCGGCACGCTCGAGATCGCACGAAACCCCGCCCTGGCGGCCCGGCTGGCCGCCGCTGCCGAGGCAGACCGGAGCTGGCAGGTCAACGGCATCACGACCCTCACCGAAGAGCAAACAGTACAAAGGATTCAGCTCAACGGTGTCGTCGCGGCCTATCACAACCCGCATTGCGCGCGGATCCAACCGGCCGTGCTGGCCCGTGGGCTGGCCGATGTCGTCGAACGCAGTGGCGTCACGATCTACGAACGCT
Organism: uncultured Mycobacterium sp.; assembly: GCA_964562545.1. Lineage (GTDB taxonomy): Bacteria > Actinomycetota > Actinomycetes > Mycobacteriales > Mycobacteriaceae > Mycobacterium. The sequence continues at coordinate 12,125 of CAZLTV010000074.1, forward strand.
CCCCGGTCACCGACATCGCAGCCGGTGGTGCAGCGACACCGTGGGGGACTGTGCGCGCGCCGGTGGTGTTGCGCGCCACCGAAGGCTTCACCGCAAGCCTGCCCGGGCTCAGGCGACGCTGGTTGCCGATGAACAGCTCGATGATCGCCACCGCACCGATTCCTCAACGGATCTGGGACCGCATCGGCTGGCAGGGCCGTGAAACTCTGGGTGACACCGCGCACGGGTTCTTCTATGCCCAGCGCACCGTCGACGATCGGATCGCCATTGGCGGCCGCAGCGTGCCCTACCGGTTCGGCTCGCGCACCGACCGTGACGGCCGAGTGCCCGAAAGCACCATCGCGCACCTGCGCGCCACCTTGCGCACCATCCTCCCGCAGGTCGCCGATGTCCCGATCACCCACGGCTGGTGCGGTGTGCTTGCGGTGCCGCGGGACTGGGAGGCGACTGTTGAATTCGACGCCGCCTCGGGGCTCGGCTGGGCTGGCGGCTATGTCGGACATGGCGTCACCGCGACCAATCTCGCCGCCCGCACGCTGACCGACCTGGTGCTCGGGCGGGCCTCGGAACTGACCGAATTGCCCTGGGTCGGGCACCGATCCCGCAGCTGGGAACCCGAACCGCTGCGCTGGCTTGGGGTGCGCGGCATGTACCTGGCCTACAAGGCGGCCGACTGGCACGAAGCCCGCGGCAGGGCCAGTACCTCCCCGATCGCAGTCGTCGCCGACAAGATCGCAGGCCGACCGCACTGACGGGCACCGTCGGGAGCACGGCAGGCGTTCAATGGAGTGATGACCGACAGACCTGTATTGACCCCCGACGCCGACCACCCGATCAGCGTCGAACCGACCGGCGAACATGTCGTGGTGCGGGTTGACGGCGCCGTGGTCGCCGAGACCGACGCCGCGATGACGCTGCGGGAAGCCGACTACCCCGCAGTGCAGTACATCCCACTGACCGACGTGGCCACCGGCCAGCTGACCTGTAGCGACACCACCACCTACTGCCTTACAAAGGTGACGCCAGCTATTACAACGTCGTCACCGGCGACGGCAACGTGGTCACCGACGCACTATGGACCTACGAGCGGCCCCATCCGCCACTTTCCCCGATCGCCGGCCACGTCGCCTTCTACCCGGACAAGGCCGACGTCCAGGTCGGCACTTAGGTTGACGCGATGGCAAGTTCGGCCAGTGTGGTGTTCGCGGGACCGGTCAGTCCGGGCCTGACGCTGGCACCGCTGCGCCGAGGGCGGGGCGACCCGTGTTACCACGACGACCTCGACGGGTCGGTGTGGCGCACCAGTCTGATGCGCACCGGGCCGGTCACCGCGCGGATTCGTCGTGCCGCACCGGACACTGTGGATTGCGAAGCCTGGGGGGCTGGAGCGTCCGAGTTCGTCGATTGCCTGCCCGCGTTGCTGGGGGCCGAGGATGATGCGTCGGGCTTTCGCCCCGACCAGCCCACCATCGCCGAAGCCCTGCGCCGTGTGCCGCATCTGCGGCTGGGACGCACCGGTCGCGTGCTCGAGGCATTGATTCCGGCAGTGCTCGAACAACGTGTGTCGGGCAAGGATGCCCGCAGGGCCTGGCGCCGGCTGGTGAGCGTCTACGGTGCGCCGGCACCCGGACCGGCGCCAGCTCACCTGCGTGTCCCTCCGGCGGCGGAGGCGTGGCGCCGGATTCCGTCGTGGGAGTTCCACCGCGCCAACGTCGACCCGGGCCGGGCACGGACCGTCGTGGGCTGTGCTCAACGCGCCGAGTCGCTGGAACTGCTGGTGAACCGGCCCGCGCCGGCCGCCAGGAGCGCGCTGATGTCGCTACCCGGAGTGGGGGAGTGGACGGCCGCCGAGACCGCCCAGCGCGCGTTCGGCGATCCCGACGCGCTATCGGTGGGCGACTATCACCTGGCGACGATGGTGGGTCGTAGCCTGCTCGGCCACCCGATCGACGACGCTCAGATGGTGGCACTGCTGGCACCGCTGCGCCCACATAGGCATCGCGCGGTGCGGCTGCTCGAGGTCAGCGGGCTGGCCGTCAACCCGCGGTTCGGCCACAGGATGCCGATCCCGAAGCTGGCCGACATGTGACACGGTTCTTGTGCGGTTTTTCTGTGTGAATGCTCTGCGTGATTACGGTGCCGAGCACTCGGGTACCCGTCGCCGGACGGACGAACGAAGGAGCTGACATGACCGCATTCACCGTTCCCGGACTGACGGACAAGCAGGGCGCCGAGGTCGCCGAGCTACTGCAAAAGGCACTCAGCCGATACAACGACCTGCACCTGACCCTCAAACATGTGCACTGGAATGTGGTGGGGCCCAACTTTATCGGCGTGCACGAAATGATCGATCCGCAGGTTGAGCTGATCCGCGGGTACGCCGACCAGGCCGCCGAACGTATCGCCGCACTGGGTCTGTCCCCGCAGGGCACCCCCGGAGCGATTCTCAACGACCGCACATGGGACGACTACTCCGTGGGGCGCGACACCGTTCAGGCGCATCTGGCCGCCCTCGACCTGGTCTACACCGGCGTGATCGAGGACACGCGGAAGTCCATCGATCGGCTCGACGACCTGGATCTGGTGTCCCAGGACATGCTCATCGAGCATGCCGGCGAGATGGAAAAGTTCCAGTGGTTCGTGCGCGCCCACCTGGAAAACTCCGGCGGTCATCTTTCCAATGAGGGCGCGGCAACCGAGAAGGTTGCCGCCAGCAAAGCCAAAACGTCCTAGCGCGACGGGGTTGCCGCGGCGCGGTAGGCGGTCAGCCGACCGATCATCGCCACCCGGCCGTCTCCGCACACGGCCTGGGTCTCTGCGACGCCGCTGCTGCGTCCCAAGTGCACCGGCTTGGCGAGGTAGTGGGCCCCGGCGCCGCTGTGGAAGGGGCGCAGATAGTTCACCCGCAGCGATGCGCAGCGAAACGGAGCCTCGGGCATGGCCCTGTTCAGTTCGGCCCTGTTCAGTTCGGCCGAGCCGGCGAGTTCGAGACCCATCGCCGCGATCCCGCCGTGCACCATGCCCACGCTGTTGTCCAGCCCGGGGTCCTCACGCTGCATCAAGATCGTTGCGGCACCCCCGGTTTCGGCCGCGTCAATCGACATCAGGTCGCGCAGAGCTTTCCCGGGCCGGGGTTCTGAAGGCTGGTCGTCGGGCCACGGAGTGTGATCGGCCGGCGCCGAAATATAGAACGAGCGCACCGTCGCGGTGGCGATGACGGTGTTGCCGCTGCGCAGTTCGCACAATCCCAGCGCGCTTTTGGATCGGCCGCCCAGCGGGTAGGAGGTCCCGAGAACCGGGGCCTGAGGACTCGACGCTATGACGTCGGTCGCGTCCGGAGCCATCTCCAGGGACAGTTCGCTGGATACGGTCCACTCATCGGGCTGACGGCGACAATGGTTGATCAGGCCGCCGATGTGGTCGACGAGCAAAGCCAGTACCGCAAGGGTCGGCGCGCCCGTGAGGGGATTGACCAAGCCGCTGACCGGTACGGATGCCATACAGCGCTGGGGTCCCTGTTCGAGGGTTTCGACCCCGAAACGGCCCAGCGGGGTGTTCGACGGATATGGCATGTTTGCAGCCTGCCGGTCGCACAAGCCGGGGATATACCCCCAGGGGTTACTTTGAGGTCCGCCGGGGTGTCGTTGGCCACCGAGTTAGGCGGGATTGATACAAAGCTTTTGGTGGCCAATGGATTCCGCCGCACCGCTCGCGGCGAGGCCGATCTTGGGTGGGCGGTCCGTCTGCTGGGGCTCTAATGTCAATTCTCTAAGAATCTTCTGGAGCAGTGCGCAAAGCGTAACGGATGCGTATGTGCACTACAGGGAAGCGAAAAACTCGATCCAGCAAACTAAAGACGGATGGGGCGTGATTGTACGGCGCCGACCGTCTCGCTGCCTCGCGGGGGTGTGCGTGGTCAAATTGTCACCAAGGCAACGCTATTCGCCCGCCGTCCGGACTATCTCACGCCGGGCCGGCGGTGTGTCCGGCAAAACTTGTTAGGCCCCACCAAGTTGGCATGTCAGGGCCCCTTTGTCATATCGTTTTGAGCACTTATGGCGAGTGGGAAAAAGGCCGTCGTTCAGTGCTGCACGGAGGCGCCTCTCGCCAGACCGGCTAACGCTCTCGTCGGCGGTGCCGTCAGAAACGCGCCACGACCGGCGCGTGTGCATGGAAAAAGGTAGGTGGGAATGGCCCC
>CAZLTV010000075.1:0-2511 GCA_964562545.1 uncultured Mycobacterium sp.
CATCAATCAAAGGTGCGCTCGATGGTTCAGGGTTTCCTCGCAGGTGCTGAGCGGCCCCTTTACGAGATCAAGGCCAATCTGTTCAAAGCGCTGGCCCATCCGGCGCGGATTCGCATTCTGGAGATCCTGTCGGGCACCGGCCGCCCCACGGCAGTTAGTGAGATCCTCGACCAGACCGGGCTCGAGGCGACCTTGCTTTCCCAGCATCTGGCGGTGCTCAGGCGTCACTATGTCGTCAGCGGTGAGCGGGTCGGTAACGCGGTGTACTACCAGCTTGCCCATCCGAAAATCTCGGAGTTGCTGCTGATCGCGCGTGCCTTTCTGATCGACACCTTGGGTGCTCGTCGTGATCAGCTCGAGCAGGTCGGTTCGCTTCCTCCGTTGGAGCCGCAATCGTGATCTCTGGGGCGTTCCAGCATGCTCGCTCGTTGCTGCCGCAGCGGGCTGATTACGCCGAGCTGCCGAGGTCGTGGCGACGGGACGTGCTGGCTGGTGTCACCGTCGGTGTGGTGGCGTTGCCGTTGGCGCTGGCGTTTGGAATCAGTTCGGGGGCCGGTGCCGCCGCGGGCCTGATCACCGCGGTGGTCGCGGGTTTAGTGGCGGCGGTCTTCGGTGGTTCGCATGTGCAGGTCTCCGGACCGACCGGCGCCATGGCGGTGGTGTTGGCGCCCGTCGTGGCGCAGTACGGTTTCGGCAGCCTGGCGATGGTCACTGTGTTGGCTGGGGTGATTGTGCTGGCGGCCGGCGTGACGGGGCTCGGGCGAGCTGTGACGTTCATTCCGTGGCCGGTGATCGAGGGCTTCACCGTCGGTATCGCCGCGATCATCTTTTTGCAGCAGGTTCCGTCGGCATTCGGTCAGGCTGCCCCGGAGGGGGAGTCGCCTTTGGTGGCGGCGGTCAAGACGGTCTCCGATGTCGACTGGTCACTGGCGTGGCCGCCGCTGGTGGTGGTGGCGTTGGTCGTTGCGCTCATGCTCGTTCTGCCCCGCCTGCACCGCTCGATTCCGGAGTCGCTGACGGCGGTCGTCGCGGCCACAGTCTTGGTGGTGGCTGTGGGGTTGCCGGTCGCGCGCATCGGTGAGCTGCCCTCCCATCTGCCGGCTCCGGTGTTGCCTCATGCTGATCTGGCGGCGCTGCAAACGCTATTCGGGGCGGCCTTGGCGATTGCTGCGTTGGCGGCCATTGAATCGCTGTTGTCGGCGAGGGTGGCCGCCACGATGTCGCCGACGGGCCCTTATGACCCGAACCGGGAACTGGTCGGCCAGGGGCTGGCCTCGGTGGCGTCCGGGGTGTTCGGTGGCATGCCGGCGACCGGGGCTATCGCCAGAACCGCTGTCAATGTCAGGTCCGGTGCCCGGACCCGAGTCTCGGCGATCGTGCATTCCCTGGTCCTGCTGGGTGTGGTCTACCTGGCCAGCGGGCCAGTCGGGGCGATACCGCTGGCGGCGCTGGCCGCGGTGCTGATGGTGACGTCGATCCGGATGGTCTCCGGGCGTACCGTCATGAAGATCGTGACGTCCACGCGGTCGGATGCGGCGATTTTCGGGCTCACTGCCGTGGTCACCGTGGGATTCGATCTGATCGAAGCAGTGGAGATCGGCATCGTGGTGGCGGCGTTTTTCATGTTGCGCTCGGTTGCTCGCCGCAGCAGCGTCACCCGCGAGGAGCTGCCCGGGCCTCCGCAGCTCGGTGATGACAAGATCGCTGTGCTGCGCCTCGACGGTTCGATGTTCTTTGGTGCGGCAGAACGCATCTCGAACACGATTACCGATCCCGACCATCCCCATGTAAAGGTCGTCATCATTCGGATGTCCCAACTTGGCATCCTGGATGCAACGGGCGCGCATACGCTGGCCCAGATCGCCGAGGAGCTCGAGTCGCGGGGTATCACCGTGATCATCAAGGGAGTGCGCCCCGAACACCGGGCTCTGCTGGCCAACGTGGGGGTCATCGAATCCCTGCGCCACGAGAACCATCTGATCGACTCGCTCGACGATGCGGTCGCGCATGCCCGCAGCCACGTTTGATGCTCTATGGGCCAGAGGATGGCGGAGGGCTAGAGGCTGGCGGAAAGTCCCATCGGTCGGGGTGGGCGTCGCCTCGGTCCGGCGCCCGGGTCGTGCGTCGCCTGTGCGCATTCGCACGGCGGGTGCCGTGCTGTGTCGGTCGGTGGGATCGTGCATCGTTGGTCGCCGCGGCTGGGTCCTGCGTAGCCCGGTCTTGGTCGGCCGGTCAGGCGTCGCCTGTCACATTCGCAACATGGGCACCACTTGGCTGGGCGCAAGTCGTCCTGTAAATGCGCTATCGGATGCGATATCGCATTTGTGGGCCGGATGTTTCCGCCTTCCCGTGACTCCCGTTGCAAGTGCGACTCCCGTTGCTACTGTGCCTGCAGTTGCCGCGACTAGTGATCGACCAACGATGCTGCCGTGCTTTGCGTGACCCGTGTTCCCCGTGGCTTCTGTGACTTCCGAAGTTCCATACACCTAGTTCCAGTGGTTAGTTCCAGTG
>CAZLTV010000075.1:2611-9045 GCA_964562545.1 uncultured Mycobacterium sp.
GCGATGGTGCGACGGCGATGGTGCGTCACTGAAGACGACGTTTGATCCGCGCCAGCATGGCCGACATCCCCCGCAGGCGCAGCGGACTGATCAACGCTGCCAGTCCGAGCTCGGAGTAGAAATCGTCGGGCACGCCCAGGATGTCGTCGGCCGACTGCCCGTCCAGCCCGGCGGCCAGGATCGCGGCGAAGCCTCGGGTCGTCGGAGCCTCGGCCGGGGCGCTGAAGTGCAACCGCACGTGAGCCCGGTCGTCGGCGTCGACGTGCAGGAACAGCGGAGACTGACACTCGGGTACCGGCTCCATCGCGGCCTCTTCGAGGTCAGCGGGTAGCGGGGGCAGCTCGTTGGCAAATTCGAGCAGCATCGCCAGCTTGTCTTGGCCCTCGACCTCTTTGAAGTCCGAGACCACCTCGGCCAGAGCAGCCGGCATACCGCTCATGTTCAGGCCGGCGCCTCTCCTGGCTCCTCGCCAGCCACCACGGGAACCCGCACCGCGTTGCCCCACTCGGTCCAGGAACCATCGTAGTTACGCACACCGGGCAGGCCGAGCAGATGCGTCAGCACGAACCAAGTGTGGCTGGAGCGTTCCCCGATGCGGCAGTACACCACCGTCTCGTCGGTGGGCTTGAGGTGCCCATAGAGCTCGTCGAGTTCGGCGCGGGACCGGAACTTGCCGTTGTCTAGCGCGGCCTTGGCCCATGGGATCGACACCGCGGTCGGGATGTGGCCGCCGCGCAGCGCACCTTCTTCGGGGTAGTCGGGCATGTGAGTCCGCTCGCCGGTGTACTCCTGCGGGGACCGCACGTCGATCAGCGGTTGCTTTCCCAGAATGTCGAGGACGTCCTGTTTGAACGCCCGGATCGGGGCATCGTCGCGCTCGACCACGGGGTAGCCGGTGGTCTGCTTGGACGGCACGTCGAGCGAGGTGTCGCGGCCATCGGAGATCCAGAGGTTGCGCCCGCCGTCGAGCAGACGCACGTCGGGGTGGCCGAACAGCGTGAACACCCACAGGGCGTAGGCGGCCCACCAGTTGCTCTTGTCGCCATAGATGACGACCGTGTCCTCGCGGGAGATGCCCTTGCGGTTCATCAGCTCGGCGAACTGCTCGCCGGTGATGTAGTCGCGCACATGCGGATCGTTGAGGTCGGTGTGCCAGTCGATCTTGACCGCGCCCGGGATGTGGCCAGTGTCGTAGAGCAGCACGTCCTCGTCGGACTCGACGATCGCTAGGCCGGGCCGACCGAGGTTGCCCGAGAGCCAGTCGGCGGTGACCAGGCGGTCCGGGTGGGCGTAGGACTGCAGGGCGGGGCTGGGATCAGGCGGTAGCGGCACGTCACCACCCTACCGCTGGCACGCACAAGTTTTGATGCCTGGACCTGCGTGCCGTGCCGCGCCCTGGCGGGGCTGTCCGCACTGCTGGGTCTCTGCTTGGCGATTCCTGTTGATTCGCTGGAGGTTTCAGCGCGCCTGTAGTGCAGGCTCTAACCTCACTATCAGGAACAGGCTGAGCAGTGCGGCACGGCCGACGCCGCTGACACTGCTGCGAGCCCGGGGGAAAACGGCACGCTCGGAACAGGTTCGACCTTTACACGCCCTTTGACCCCTGTAAGGAATACAGACGATGAACAAGAACATCATTGCCGCGGTGTCGGCTACGTGCGTTGCATGCACGGCGGCGGTGGCGGGTGCCGGTCCGGCGCTGGCGGCCAAGGGCGACGTTCAGGCGGCCGGCGATTCCACCGTGTCCACTTGGGTCATGCCGGAGGTGAAGGGGATGATCCTGCACCCGGCGCTGCAATCCATTTTGTCGGCCACCGGCGGCCAACACGTGAGTATCAAGTATGTCGACGCCGGTAATGCGCCGGTGTACAACGACGAATTCTGGATGGTCTGCGGACAGTCCCCGTCCGCTGGCGCCGAAACCTCGAAGTATGCGGTCACGTTGAAAGTGGAGCGCCCTGCGTTCGACGAGTGTCCGTGAGTGGGATTGCTCGACTGCAGGTGAGCGGCGCCCGAGCGAATGCCCGCGGGTTTCAAATCTTGTGCCGTGGGTAGGTAAGCAGGGTCGAAGTTAACAGCCACATAACAGCAAGCCCTTGCTGTTAGCGCGGCTGCTAACTATCGTCAGATTGTCAACAAAATGACAAACTTACGGCCGCTGGGGTGTCGGATAGGGAATGCGCCCGGAACCGGGTGCTGCGCCGGTGCAGCCTTCCGACACCGACCCTGACCTGAGGAAGGCTCCTCATGAGCAGCCCCGACAAGTCCCCGCTCGCCAACACTGCCGAACCGCCGCCCGGAGTGCTGAGGAAAGCCATCGCGGCCTCGGCGATCGGCAACGCCACCGAATGGTTCGACTACGGCCTGTACGCCTACGGCGTCACCTACATCTCGGCGGCGATCTTTCCCGGCGACAGCGAGAGCGCCACGCTGCTGGCCCTTATGACGTTCGCGGTGTCGTTCCTGGTGCGCCCACTGGGCGGGTTCATCTGGGGCCCGTTGGGGGATCGGCTGGGGCGGAGGCAGATCCTGGCCGTCACGATCGTGCTGATGGCCGGTGCGACGTTCTGCGTCGGTTTGGTCCCGTCCTACGACATGATCGGATTCTGGGCGCCGACGTTGATGGTGTTGCTGCGGATGATCCAGGGCTTCTCCACCGGAGGCGAGTACGGTGGCGCGGCCACGTTCATGGCCGAGTACGCCCCGCCGCGCCGCCGCGGCTTCCTGGGTAGCTTCCTGGAGTTCGGCACGCTTGCGGGGTTCTCCGCCGGCGCGCTGCTGATGCTGGGCTTTTCGCTGGTGCTCTCCGATGACCAGATGAGTACGTGGGGTTGGCGGCTGCCGTTCCTGATCGCCGCCCCGCTGGGCATCGTCGGCATCTACCTGCGTACCAAGCTTGAGGAAACCCCGGTGTTCAAGGAACTGGAAGAGTCCGGTGGCGAGGAGGGGCGCATCGGCACGGAGTTCAGGGATCTGCTGACCCGCTACTTCGGGCCGATTCTGAAGCTGGGCGGACTAGTGGTGGCGCTCAACGTCGTCAACTACACGCTGCTGAGCTATATGCCGACTTACCTCGAGCAGACGATCGGTTTGTCGACGGATTTGGCGCTGGTGGTGCCCATCATCGGGATGCTGGCGATGATGGTCGTCGTGCCGTTTGCCGGTCGTCTGTCCGACCGGGTTGGCCGGAAACCGCTGTGGTGGGTGTCGCTGATCGGGTTGTTCGTCACGGTGGTGCCGATGTTCTTGTTGATGTCGACCGGCCTCGTCGGCGCGATCATCGGATTCGCGGTGCTGGGCCTGCTGTATGTGCCTCAGCTGGCGACGATTTCGGCGATGTTCCCGGCGATGTTCCCGACTCAGGTTCGTTACGCTGGTTTCGCGATTGCCTACAACGTCTCGACGTCAGTGTTCGGTGGCACAGCGCCGGCGGTCAACGAGTGGCTGGTCACCTCGTTCGGCAACAACTTGTGGCCGGCGTTCTACATGATGATCGCGGTGGTCGTGGGGGCGATTGCGCTCTCCAGGGTGCCTGAGACGGCGCGGTGTCCGATCAACGGCACCGAGATCCCGGGTACCCCGGACGCCCCGCCCGCGCTGGAACTTGCGGGGGCAGGCAGCCGGTCCTAGTTCTCTACCTGGTGTTCTCTACCTGGTTCTGTTACCTGTCCCCTGAGTTGTCCGGTTAGCCGGCCATGGCGCTGACGGCGTCGGCCCAGATGTCGATGGCGTCGTCGACTTGATCCGGGTCGACGACGAGCGCGGGAATGAATCGCACCACTTGTCCCCAGGCTCCGCAGGTGAGCAGCAGCAGGCCGCGGCGGGCGGCTTCCTGTTGAGCGGCTGAAGCGGCTGCGCCGTCGGGTTTTCCTGTGGCATCACGGAATTCGTTGCCGAGCATCAGACCAAGGCCGCGCACATCGGTGATGGCGTCGTGCTTGTCGGCAACCAGTTGTAGCCCCTGGCGCAGTTGTTCGCCGCGGGCTGCGGCGTTGTCGACCAGCTTCTCGTCGCGGATCACGTCCAGGGTGGCGACCGCGGCCGCGCACGCCACCGCGTTGCCGCCGTAGGTGCCGCCTTGCGAACCTGGCCACGCCTTGCCCATGACCTCTTCGGATGCCGCGATCGCAGAGAGCGGAAAGCCCGACGCTAGACCTTTGGCGGTGATCAGGATGTCGGGGCGGGTGAACGAGTCGGTGGCGAAGTGGTCGTGCCCCCAGAACTTTCCGGTGCGCCCGAAGCCGGTCTGCACCTCGTCGATCGCCAGCAGGATGCCGTGTTTGTCGGCGCGTTGGCGCAGGCCGGCCAAGAAGCGGGCGTTGGCGGGGACGTAGCCGCCTTCGCCGAGTACCGGTTCGACGATGAACGCTGCGGTGTCGGCGGGTGCGGTCATGGTCTGCAGCAGGTAGTCGAGCTGGGCCAGCGCGAAGTCGGTGGCCTGTTCTACGGGCCAGCCGTAGTGGGTGGGGTCGGGAAACGGGGCCACGTGTACGCCGGCCATCATCGGTGCGAAGCCGGACCGGAATTTGGTGCCCGACGTCGTCATCGATGCTGCGGCCACGGTGCGCCCGTGGAAACCGCCGTGGAAGACGACGACGTTAGGGCGGCCGGTGGCCTGGCGGGCCAGCCGCAGCGCCGCCTCGACGGCTTCGCTGCCCGAGTTGGCGAAGAACACCCGATTCAGCCCGGCTGGTAGCACGTCGCCGAGGCGGTCGACCAAGTTGAGTAGCGGCCGGTGCATGACGGTGGTGTATTGCCCATGGATCAGGGTTCCCACCTGGCGCTGCGCGGCCTCGACGACGCGGGGGTGGCAGTGTCCGGTGCTGGTGACGCCGATACCGGCGGTGAAGTCGAGGTAGCTGCGGTCTTCCTCGTCGTAGAGCACGGCGCCTTCGCCGCGGGCGGCCAGCACGCCGGTGGCTTGTTTGAGGACGGGCGAGAGTGCGGTCATGTCCGACCCCTTGATTGTCGACGGGTAGATTGTCAACAATCTAACGGATGCGGTGGACGGCCGGGAAGGGGCGTGGCGTAGTGGATCAGGCGCGAGTGGTCGGGGCCGTCGGAAAAGGGCTGTTCATCGACGGCAAGTGGGTCGACGCGGCATGTGGGCGGACCTTCGATGTCGTCGATCCGGCCACGGGTGCCACGCTGTGCGCCGTCGCCGACGCTTCTGCCGAGGACGGTCGCGCTGCACTGGACGCCGCGGTGAGCGCCCAACCCGCCTTCGCGGCGAGCTCGCCGCGTGAGCGTGCCGACGTTCTGATGGGCGCGTTCGAGTTGCTGCATGAACGGGTGGCCGACCTGGCGTTGTTGATGACGCTGGAAATGGGTAAGCCTCTCGCCGAGGCGCGCGGTGAAATCGCTTATGCTGCTGAGTTTTTCCGGCATTTCGCCGAGGAGGCGGTGCGCATCGACGGTGGCTATCAGACAGCGCCGGCGGGCGGTTCACGTTTTCTGGTCACCCGTCAGCCGGTGGGGCCGTGTCTGCTCATCACACCCTGGAACTTCCCGATGGCCATGGGCACCCGAAAACTCGGTCCCGCGATCGCCGCCGGCTGCACCAGCGTGATCAAGCCGGCACCGCAGACACCGCTATCGATGCTGGCGCTGATGAGCGTGCTCGATGAGGCGGGTCTTGCTCCGGGTGTGGTCAACTGCCTCACGACCACTGAACCCGGCCCGGTGGTTGAGCCGTTGATCCGCTCCGGGCGCATCCGCAAACTGTCGTTCACCGGGTCCACCCAGGTGGGCCGGATGCTGCTCGAGCAGTGCGCCGAGAAGATTCTGCGCACCTCGCTCGAACTCGGCGGCAACGCGCCATTTGTTGTGTTCGACGACGCGGATCTCGACGAGGCTGTCGACGGCGCCATCGCCGCCAAGATGCGCAACATGGGGGAGGCGTGCACTGCGGCCAACCGCATCTACGTGCAAGCGTCGGTGATCGACGAGTTCGGTCGACGGCTTGCCGACAAGATGGCTGGGTTGCGGGTTGGGCCGGGCACCGAGGACGGTGTCAACGTCGGGCCATTGATCGACGCCGCTGCGTTGCGCAAGGTCGAATCGTTGGTCGCCGACGCGGTCGAGCGCGGTGCCACCGTACTGACCGGAGGTTCGGCGCCGGGCGGTCCCGGGTTTTTCTACCCGCCGACGGTGCTGACCGGGGTGCCGCGCGAGGCGCGGATGTGCGATCAGGAGATTTTCGGGCCGGTGGCGCCGCTGACGCCGTTCAGGACCGAGAATGAGGTGATCGCGGCGGCCAACGACACCGAATACGGTTTGGTTTCCTACGTGTTCACCAACGACCTGCGCCGGGCGTTGCGGGTGGCCGAGGCGCTGGAGACCGGGATGGTAGGCCTCAACCAAGGGGTCGTGTCGAACCCGGCAGCGCCGTTCGGCGGTGTGAAGGCCTCCGGGCTGGGGCGTGAGGGTGGCTC
>CAZLTV010000075.1:9145-16176 GCA_964562545.1 uncultured Mycobacterium sp.
CGGCAGCGCCGTTCGGCGGTGTGAAGGCCTCCGGGCTGGGGCGTGAGGGTGGCTCCGTCGGCATCGACGAGTTTCTGGAGACCAAGTACATCGGCATCAAACTCTAGGCTCGTGCCATCCCGCCCGCGCTCGCCGTGCGGGAGTGTCCGTTGTGATTGCGGCGCTGTGTTTCCCACCGAGCGCACGGACGGCGTACGTGGGTCGGGCGGCGGTGGTCTTTCTGGTGCTGTAGGTGGGATCGACACCAAGGCTGTGAAATGAGCGCGTCCCGTCTTGGCCGCAACTGGGGGGTGGCGGGCTGGTGCAAGGCCGGGTGCTCGCTGGAAGCTGAGTTTGTCAGCGAGATCGACACCAGGGCTGTGATTTTCCCGGCCGAGTGAGCATCCACAGCCACTGTGTCGATCTCGCCTACAGCACCGAGAGATGCCGGTGCTGCCGGGACCGTCGTTGTCTTGGTAGAAACGGGATTGCCCCGTCCAGGACCGGCGTCAAGATCGGCGACGAATGGGAGTGCTAGGAGGTACAGGCATACGCTGGCCCGCGGCGAGACTCGCCGCTAGGCCGCCGCGGGCAGCGGCTGTACCGCGGCGGTGACGAAGCCGTCGGTGCGCCGCTCGCGTTCTTGCGGCAGCGCCAGGCAGGTTTCCACGAGTTCGAGGTCGATGACCCGGGTCGGCGATGGCACCTATGGGGCGGGGGTGGCGCGTCCCCAGCCGGATCGTCGGGTCAGGGCCTCGAGCAGCGGGTCGATCCGGTAGGGCAGCGGCGTGGTCAGCGCCAGCGTGGTGCTCGAGTGGGTGACTCCCGGCAGTGACACGATCCGCTCGACCAGTTCCTGCAGATCGGCCTGGCTGGCGGTCGCGACGCGGACCAGCAGGTCTTCGCGTCCGGTGGTGGCGTGAATCTCGAGGACTTCCGGGATGGCGGTCAGTGCGTCGACGATCGTCTGCAGCCTGCTCTGGTGGGTCTCCAATGCGATGAAACCCTGCACGGCGACGCCGACCTCGGCGAGGTCGATGTCGGGTCGGTATCCGCGCAGAACCCGGCTCTCAGTGAGCTTGCGCAGCCGGGCTTGCACGGTGTTGCGGGCGACGCCGAGTGAGGCTGCCAGCTCGCCTACACCGACCCTGGCGTCGCGGGCGAGCACGGTCAGCAGCCGTGCGTCGAGTCGGTCGATGTTGAGCACTGCGGTCACCTCGTAACGTGATGGTCATCACTAACTGATCGGACTGAATAGTTGCCGGGCAATTAGTTGTCCGGATTCTTTATCTCGTCAAGGCTGAACATGCCCATTTGATAGCTCAGCGTAGCGGGATGCGAGGTTGACAGACAGTGAGCACCGTCGACGACGTGATGCCGGTACCGACCTGGCCGCCCGGACCCACCGATCGGTACCGCGCAGATTCGGGGCCGGTGCTGTTGACCGGTGTACAGGCGATCGCCCGGCTGCTGGTCGAGCAGCACGGTCGTGATGAGCGGGCCGGGCATCGGTGCGCAACATTTGTTTCGGGGTATCAGGGCAGTCCGCTCGCGGGCCTGGACACGTTGTTGGCCGGGATTCCGTGGCTGGGTACCGACCACGACATCCGGCTGGTTCCCGGTCTGAACGAAGAGTTGGCCGCAACATCGGTGTGGGGCAGTCAGATCGAGTTACCGGCGGGCACTCGCACACATGACGGGGTGGTGGGCGTGTGGTACGGAAAAGGTCCCGGTTTGGACCGGGCCAGCGACGCACTGCGCCATCTCACCACCTACGGAGCCCATCCCAAGGGTGGGGTGCTCGTGCTGGTGGGTGACGACCCGGCCGCCAAGTCCTCGAGTGTGCCGGCCGCCAGCGAACGCTCGTTGGCGGCGTTGAACATGCCGATCGTGTTCCCGCGCAACGCTAACGAGATCGTCACCTTCGGTCTGCATGCCGTCGCGCTATCGCGGGCATCGGGCTGCGCAGTGGCGATGAAGCTCGTTGCCGACGTCGCCGACGGGTTGTGGACCTTCGACACCGATGTCAGGGCCTTGTCGATCGTCGTACCGCAGATCGCCTGGCAGGGCACACCGTGGACGTATCGCCAGCGGCTGATGGCGGCGCCGCCGGACAGCGTGCTGGCCGAGTCCGATCTGTACGGCCCCCGCTGGGAGATGGTGCGCTCGTATACCGACGCCAACGATCTCGACCGCATCGAAGTGGATCCGCCGCAGGCGTGGTTGGGCATCGTTGCGGTCGGTTCGGCATACGACGCGCTACGCGGGGCACTGACCGATCTGGGGCTCGACGAACAGGCGCTGAACCGCGCCGGCATTCGGATCATGCGAGTGGGCATGCCGTATCCGTTGGGACAGCAAAAGATTCGCCAATTGTCCCGTGGCGTCGAGGCAGTGTTGGTGGTCGAGGACAAAATGGGCCTCGTCGAGAGCCAGGTGACAGATGCGCTGTACGGGTCGGTGCACCGTCCCGCGGTGCTGGGTAAGCGTGGCTACGACGGCCGGCCGCTGATCCCGGCCGACGGCGAGCTCACCGCTGCACGGCTGCTGGGTCCGCTCCGGCGGGTCCTGCAGGACCGTGTCGATCTTCCTGCGCCCCGACCGGGCCGGGTGCAGCTCCCGCTGCTACCGGCGGTGCGCACCCCTTACTTCTGCTCGGGCTGTCCGCACAACCGCTCGACGGCAGTGCCTACCGGCTCGCTGGCCGGCGGGGGGATCGGCTGTCACACCCTGGTGACGATGTCTAAGCGCTCGGACTCCCAAGTCACCGGGCTGACCCAGATGGGTGGCGAGGGTGCACAGTGGATCGGCCAAGCCCCCTACACCGACGTCGGCCACATCTTCCAGAACATCGGTGATGGAACCTACTTTCACTCCGGGCAGTTGGCGGTGCAGGCCTGCATTGCCGCCGGGGTGAACATCACCTACAAGATTCTCTACAACAGCGCGGTCGCGATGACCGGCGCCCAGGATGCCGAGGGGAATCTGGGGGTTGCCGAACTGACCCGCAAGCTGGCGGACGAGGGGGTCGTCAAGATCATCGTGTGTGCCGACGAACCGCACCGCCACGACGGCACCAGGATGGCGCAAGGAACCGTGGTGTGGCACCGCGACCGGCTCGACGAGGCGCAGCGCATGCTGCGCGATACCCCGGGCGTGACGGTGTTGATCTACGACCAGCAGTGCGCTGCCGAGGCGCGTCGCAAGCGTAAGCGCGGACAGCTACCGGTGCGCAACATGCGTGTCGTCATCAATGAAGCGGTCTGTGAGGGGTGTGGTGACTGCGGGGTCAAATCGAACTGCCTGTCGGTGCAACCGGTGGACACCGAGTTCGGCCGCAAGACCCGCATCGACCAGACCAGCTGCAATACCGACTACAGCTGTTTGGAGGGAGACTGTCCGTCGTTCGTCACCGTGGAGTTGCCGGACCGACCCGTCTTGGCGCGCGTCGACCCGCCGTCGGCACCTGCGGTGCCCGAGCCGGAGGTGGCCACGTTGCAGGAGCCGTTCAACCTGTTCCTGGCAGGCGTCGGCGGCACCGGCATCGTGACGGTCAACCAGGTACTGGGCACCGCTGCCTTACGAGCCGGCCTGCACGTGGAGGGATTGGACCAGACCGGGCTGAGCCAGAAGGCCGGACCGGTGACGTCACACCTGCGCATCAGCGTGTCTGCGACGCCTACGTCCAACCGTGTGGGGCCGGCAGCGGCGGACTGCCTGTTGGCTTTCGACCTGCTCACCGCGGCGGACGGCAAGTACCTGGCGGTCGCTGACGCTGCGCGCACAACGGCGATCGCATCGACGAGTCGCACACCGACCGGTGACATGGTCTACGACTCGAGCGTCGGCTACCCCGATACGGAGCTGCTGCTCGGCCGGTTGGCCGAGGTGTCCAGGGAGGTGTTCAGCATGGATGCCCTGGCCGACGCGGACATGTTGTTCGGTACCTCCATGGTGGCCAATTTCTTGTTGGTGGGCGCCGCCTACCAATGCGGTGCTCTGCCCATCCCGGCCGAGAATATCGCCGAAGCCATCGAGTTCAACGGGGTGGCGGTCAGCGCGAACCGCTCGGCGTTCGACTGGGGCCGCGTCGCCGTCGCAGACCCGGCAGCTTTCGCGGCTGCCGTCGGCAGACCGAACCCAGTGTTGCCGGCGTTGCCGCTCGATCACCCGCTGTTGAACGCCTGCACGATGACCGGCGAGACGGCCACCCTCGTCTCCCGCCGGGCCGCCGAGCTCATCGCCTACCAGGGAACCCGGGTCGCTGCCGAATACATCGGCCACGTCGAGAACGCCTGGCGCGCCGAGCGCGGCGTCGGTGCGGAGACCTCCTTCAGTCAGGCAGTCGCTCGGGGGCTGTTCAAGCTGACCGCCTACAAGGACGAGTACGAAGTGGCCAGGCTGCTCACCGACCCCGCGTTCCTCGCCCGCGTGCGTGCCGAGATCCCTGGTGCGCAGAACCTCACTTACCGACTGCATCCGCCCGCACTCAGAGCGCTGGGCCGGGCTCGCAAGATCGGTCTCGGACCCAAGTCGCACGCGGCGTTGCGGCTACTGAAGCACGGAAAGCGCCTGCGTGGCACGCCGTTCGATCCGTTCGGCTATACCCGGCTGCGGCGGCTGGAACGCAGCCTGCTGGCCGAGTACCAGGCGATGGTCGCACAGCAGGCCGCCGAGTTGACCGTTGCCGGATACGACCGCGCTACGGCGATCGCCGAGTCGGCCGATCTGATCCGCGGATACGAGGAGGTCAAGCTGGCCAGCATCGAGCGGTACCGAGCCAGGCTGCAAGAGCTCAGCCTCGCGAGTGATTGACCTCCGGCAACCCGCTATTGGAAGGTGAGCATGTCCGTTCCCACTGGGGTCTTCGACCGACCCGACTTCGCCGACGACACCGAGCACGAGCAGGTCGTGTTCTGCCGGGACACCGCGACCGGGCTGCGGGCGATCATCGCGATCCACTCGACCGCGTTGGGGCCCGCGCTCGGCGGCACCCGGTTTTACCCCTACGTCGACGAGCAGGCCGCGCTCACGGACGTATTGCGGTTGTCGCGGGGGATGACGTACAAGGCCGCCGTGGCGGGCCTGGCGCTGGGTGGCGGAAAAGCTGTGATACTCGGCGACCCGACAACGGTGAAGACGCCGGAGCTGTTGCGCGCCTTCGGAAGATACGTCGACACGCTCGGTGGACGCTACATCACCGCAGGTGATGTAGGGACCAGTGCGGCCGATATGGATATCGTCGGTACTGCGACTGCGCATGTGGTCGCCAGGAGCCAACACGCCGGCGGCTCTGGCGACAGCGCACCGATGACGGCACTGGGCGTGTTCCGTGCAATGCAGGCGGCCTCCGAAAGTATTTGGGGGTCAGAAGGTGTGGCCGGCCGCGTGGTCGGTGTTGAAGGTGTGGGCAAGGTCGGCTACGAGCTCGCACAGTTGTTGGTCAGTGCCGGCGCGACGGTGTTGGCCACTGATGTCTCGGCCGATGCGCTGCGGCGGTTGACCGAGCAGGTGCCGGGCGTGCGCACCACGGCCACGCTGGCCGACACCGAGCTCGACGTGTACGCGCCGTGCGCGATGGGTGCAACATTGAGCCCAGCCACCGTGGCGTCGCTGCGATGTGGGCTGATCTGTGGCGCGGCCAATAACCAGCTGGCCACAACGGATGTCGAACATCTACTGTACGAGCGTGGCATCGTGTGGGTGCCCGATTTCGTGGCCAACAGTGGCGGGTTGATCCAGGTGGCCGGCGAGATCGACAATCGCACGCGCGAGCACGTGATCGAGCAGGTGAACGGGATCGGCGATGTGGTCGCAACGATTTTGGCGCGGGCGCAGTCTTCGGGCGCACTGGCCGGTGCGGCCGCGTTGTCGTTGGCTCGCGCCCGGCTGACTGGCGCGAGGCCCTAGTTCAGCGAGGCATAGAACGCGTCGATCTCGTCGGTCGCCGTCTGGATGTGGTCACGCATCGCATCCTCGGCGCCGCCGGGATCGGCCTCGGCGATGGCGCGCAGGATTGTTTGGTGCCCGTCGTGGGTGGAGGGGACAACCAGGTCGAAGTCCAGTCCATCGAGGGTGTCGAACATCGCGATTCGCGCGCTTTCCACTGCCTCGAGCAGCGGTCGGCAATCTGCCCACTCGGCGAGCGTCAGATGGAAGCGCGAGTCGATCGAGCGGAATTCGCCGACGTCTTCGACCTCGGCGAGGCGATCGAGGTCGGCCTGCAGCGCTGCCACGGCCTCGGCCGAGATCCGGGTGGCGGCACGGCGTGCGGCTAGCGGTTCGACCGCCATCCGGAACTCCTGTAATGCCAATGCTTCCTGGTGGTTGAGGCTGGGGCGGTAGTGCGCGCCTAGCTCCGGTCGCTTGACGAACGCTCCACCGCCGGGGCCGCGTTTGACCTCGATGACGCCTTCGCCTTCGAGTACCCGCAGTGCCTCACGCAGGGTTACCCGGGACACCCCGAGTTGCTCGGCGTATTCCCGTTCTGGCGGTAGTCGCTGGCCCGGTGTGAGTCGGCCGAGGCGGATCTCGCGTTGCAGGTGCTTGAGCACCACGCTGTATGCGGTGGGGATGTGGACCCGTGCGGTCGCCATGGGGCCACTGTAGTCGATTGCGACTATGGGTCTATAGGTATAGATTATGATCCAATATGGATGGTTCATTCACTCGAGACGCTGACAATCCGCTGCCTCTCATCGGCCTGACCGGGCGGCGAGTGCCCGCCGGAGTTCTCGGTGTGCCGCATGGTTGGGCTGACGCCCAACTCGAGGCTTACTTCGGTGAATACGCTCAATCAGTGACGGCCGTTGGTGGGGTGGCGGTGCACATCCCGCTTACCGCCGATCCGCACGTGCTTGCGCAGCGCTGTGACGGGTTCGTCTTCAGCGGGGGGGAGGATGTGGACCCGACCCGCTACGGCGGAGTGCTGACGGCGGCGACTTCCGTTGTCGACCCGTGCCGCGACGAATTCGAGACCGCCCTGTTCTCTGCGGCATTGGCATTGGGCAAGCCGATCCTCGGAATCTGTCGCGGTGCCCAGCTGATCAACG
>CAZLTV010000076.1:0-16026 GCA_964562545.1 uncultured Mycobacterium sp.
CCTACAGCACCGAGGGCTATGACTTGGGCACCATCATGGTCAAGGCGATCGACTCCGGAGCGATTACCCGCCCCGCCATTTTGGATTACTTCGCTAATTACGACGGCCAGGGAGTGGCGCGCCACTACCAGTGGACAGACAACGGAGAGCTGACCACCAGTCTCATCTGGATCTACGAGGTCCAGTAGTCGAACTGCGCCAACGCGTCCGGGACGATCTGGTTCCGGACGCGTTCGCGTAGTTGACCTGCCATCAGGAGTCCACGCCGATGATGTCCGACTGTCTCGTTCGGTACACCTGTGTCGCAGCCAACATCGATCTCAACTTCGACGGGCTGCGAAACGGGTTCTGGCAGTTGACGATCGACGGTTTGGCGTGGGGTGCAATTTATGCGCTGGTTGCGGTCGGCTATACGCTGGTCTACGGCGTGCTGAAGCTGATCAACTTTGCACACGCCGAGATCTTCATGGTGGGTATGTTCGGTGCTTACTTCTGTCTGGACATGATCCTCGGGTTCACACCCAGCGGAAACGACTACAACCTCGGCATCGGGTTGACCGTGTTCTACCTACTGGTGGCGATGCTGTTCGCGATGCTGGTTTCGGGAACCACCGCCGTGGGCTTGGAGGCTGTGGCTTATCGCCCGCTGCGGCGACGCAACGCCAACCGGCTGTCGTTTCTCATCACCGCAATCGGCATGTCGTTCGTGCTCCAAGAGTTCGTCCACTTCATCTTGCCAACGTTGATCGAGGGCTACGGAGGCAGTAATGCCCAGCAGCCAATCATGTTGGTAGTACCCGAAACCCAGTTCACCGTCTTCGGGGCGAACGTCACCAACGTCACGATCGTGATCATCACCGCCGCGCTGTTTCTCGCGTTGCTCACCGACATGGCGATCAACCGCACACGACTCGGCCGCGGTATCCGAGCGGTGGCGCAGGACCCTGCCACTGCCACGCTGATGGGTGTGTCGCGCGAACGCGTCATCATGACCACCTTCCTGATCGGAGGCTTGCTCGCGGGCGCCGCGGCATTGTTGTACACACTGAAGGTGCCCCAGGGGATCATTTACTCGGGTGGATTCCTACTGGGTATCAAAGCGTTCTCCGCCGCGGTGCTAGGCGGTATCGGCAACCTGCGCGGTGCCCTGCTCGGCGGGTTGCTGCTCGGCGTGATGGAGAACTATGGACAGGTCATCTTCGGCACCCAATGGCGAGATGTGGTGGCGTTCGTGTTGTTGGTCTTGGTGCTGCTGATCCGCCCAACCGGGATACTGGGGGAGAGCCTCGGAAAGGCACGAGCATGAACGCGCCGCAGACCGGTAGCACGCTGCTGGCCCCCGGCGACACGCTGCGCAGCTGGTGGGCCAACCGCACCCGAGTGCAGAAGTGGGGCTTCGGCGTCCTGGCTTTCGGAGCGCTGGCGCTGCTACCGCTGTACACCCCGGCGTTCCTGGACACTCCGGGCATCAGTTTCGGCGGCACGATGGCACAGTTCGCGATGATGGCGATCATCGCGATCGGCCTCAACGTCGTGGTCGGCCAGGCGGGCCTGCTCGATCTTGGCTACGTCGGTTTCTATGCCGTCGGCGCCTACACCGTCGCGCTTCTCACCAGCCCGGAAAGCCCGTGGAACCAAGTCGGTGTCACAGGTCTTTTCAGCACCGATTGGGCGTGGCTGGCTTGTGTGCCTATCGCGATGGCGATTACCGCGCTGACCGGCCTGATCCTGGGCACCCCCACACTGCGACTCCGGGGCGACTACCTCGCGATCGTCACCCTCGGCTTCGGCGAGATCATCCGCCTGATGGCCGACAACCTCTCCGATGTGACTAACGGTCCCCGCGGCCTGAACCAAGTGGCATATCCCCGTTTTGGAGAAAGTGAGCAGCTGCCCCAGGGCGTGTTCTCCAGCGCGAACTCCTCCGGCGACGCCAACTACGGCACCTGGTGGTTCTGGCTCGGGCTCATTCTGATCGTGGGGATTCTGCTGCTGATCGGCAACCTCGAGCGCAGCCGCGTCGGACGAGCCTGGATCGCCGTGCGTGAAGACGAAGACGCCGCTGAGATTATGGGCGTACCCACCTTTCGATTCAAGCTGTGGGCGTTCGTGATCGGCGCCGCCGTCGGAGGCCTTTCGGGTGCGCTATACGCCGGGCAGGTGCAATACGTGGCACCGCCCACCTTCAACATCGTTAACTCGATGTTGTTCCTATGCGCAGTGGTGCTGGGCGGGCAAGGCAACAAACTCGGAGTCGTCTTCGGGGCGTTCATCATCGTGTATCTGCCCAACCGGCTGCTCGGAGTCGAGCTGTTCGGGATCAATCTCGGCGACCTGAAGTATCTGTTCTTCGGTCTTGCGCTGGTAGTGCTCATGATATTCCGGCCCCAAGGGCTGTTCCCGGTTCGAGCGCAGCTGTTGGCCTACGGGAAGAGTGCGCGAAGACTGCTAAGGGGCGCCGCCGAGGACAAGGCGCGGGCATGACCGAGCCGATGCCCGACACGGATCTCGCCGCACTTCACCGCGACGTGCAAACCGCCGCGGGCGAAACACTATTGAGTACAGACAAACTCACCGTGAAGTTCGGTGGGCTGACCGCGCTCGACTCACTGACGTTCGATATCCGTCGCGGCGAGATCCTGGGCCTCATCGGACCCAACGGCGCCGGCAAAACCACGTGTTTCAACGCCATCACCGGGGTCTACCGGCCGACGTCGGGGACAGTGGTCTTCGACGGGTCGCCGCTCGGGGCGATCAAACGTCACCAGATCACCCGCAAGGGCATCGCCCGCACATTCCAGAACATCCGGCTGTGGGGTGAGATGAGTGCGCTAGAGAACGTGGTCGTCGGTACCGACGCTCGACACAAGACTTCAGTGCCCGGTGCGTTGATCCGCTCCCCACGCCACCGCCGCGAGGAGCGTGACGCGATCGAACGGGCGGCTGCGCTGCTGCAGTTCGTCGGAATCGCCCATCGCGGCGAGGAAAAAGCCAAGAACCTGTCCTATGGTGACCAGCGCCGGCTCGAAATCGCCCGCGCCCTGGCCACCGAGCCCAAACTGCTGTGTCTTGACGAGCCGGCCGCTGGTTTCAACCCCAGTGAGAAAGCCGCGTTGATCGACTTGATCCGCAAGATCCGAGACGACGGCTACACGGTGTTGCTCATCGAACACGACATGAGATTGGTCATGGGTGTGACAGATCGCATCGTGGTACTCGAGTTCGGCCGCAAGATCGCCGACGGTCCACCCGCCGAGATCCGTGAGGATCCGGCGGTCATCGCCGCATACCTGGGGGTTCCCGATGACGACGTCGAGTGAATCAGCACCGCGGGTGTTGCTCGAGGTGTGCGACGTGGTCGCGCACTACGGGCGGATCAAAGCACTGCACGGTGTCTCGCTGGTTGTTCGCGAAGGTGAGCTCGTCACGCTGCTGGGCTCAAACGGGGCGGGTAAAACCACCATCATGCGTGCCATCTCGGGTCTGCTACCTGTGACGTCGGGGTCGGTCTGGTTCGACGGGCGGGACCTCTCGCGGGTGAAGGCGCACCGGCGGGTTGCCGACGGGCTGATCCAGGCGCCCGAGGGGCGCGGCGTCTTCCCGGGTATGACGGTCACCGAAAACCTCGAAATGGGTTGTTTCGGGCGCAAATTCGAATCCAGGGCAGCTCATCGGGAACACCAAGGATGGGTTTTCGAGACCTTCCCGCGGCTTGCCGAACGCAAGAATCAGATGGGCGGAACACTGTCCGGCGGCGAGCAGCAGATGTTGGCCATCGGTCGTGCATTGATGGCACGCCCCAAGGTGCTACTGCTCGACGAGCCGTCTATGGGGTTGGCTCCCATGGTGATCTCGCAGATCTTCAAGATCATCGCTGATATCAACGCCGCGGGCACCACGGTGCTGCTCGTCGAGCAGAATGCGCAGCAGGCGCTGAGCCGATCCGACCGCGCCTACATCCTGGAGACCGGGACGATCACCCGCACTGGCGACGCGCGAGAGTTACTGTCTGACGACGGCATTCGCGCGGCCTATCTCGGGGTCGCTTGACCCTAGCCTTCGGTGTCGATGGTACTCAGGTGATCCGGAAGCGCTTCATGCGTGACGTTGCGCCGGTCGCCAGCTCGATTCGGCGACGCGCGATGCCGAGGTGTTCAGCTAGCACCCGCACGACGGCTTCGTTGGCTTTCCCGTCCACCGCTCGCTCCCGCACATAGATCGTCAGCTCACCCGTGGGGGCGGTTTCGACCAGCGGGCCTTTTGAGCTGCCAGGTTTGACACGTACTGAGATGACCTCGGCCATGGGTCCACTCAACGGGCAGAGCGGACAAATTTCCAGTTTGCAGTGGCGTGTCGGGCTCAGGCGAGGTCGGCGTCAGCCGCGCGTTGCATCTGCAAATGCTCCTCGTGGAGGGGATCGCCGATCTTTTCCAGGCTGAGTCCCTTGGTTTCGATCGCAAACACCATCGTCACCACCGCGCCCAACACCGAAGCCGCCACCAACCCGTACAAAATGACTGCCGTGCCGAACTCGTCGAGCAGCACTGGGAACAGGAACGCCGTCAACACGGCACCCACCTTTGCGAACGAGGCCGCAAAACCCGCACCCTTGCCGCGGATCTTGGTGGGAAACACCTCCCCGGCCAACAAATAGGTCATCGAGTTGGGGCCCAAGTTCGTAGCGAAGTAGAACAGCATGAAGCCGGCGAACAGCAGCACCATGTTGTGGCCACCATCGGGCTGGATCGACAAGCCGGCCAGTGCCAGCCCCACCGCGCACCCGACGAACCCGACTGTCTGCAGCTTGATGCGGCCGACGATATCCACCAGCAGAATCGCCGCCAGGATGCCGAGCACGAACAGCACGTTCATTAGCGCCGACCCCTCGGCGGCCAGCATGTCGTTGTGGATCGTGTCTGAAAGAGTGTGCGATTCGGATTGGGCCCCAATCACCGCCACCAGGATGGTAGGGGTGAAGATACCAATGCCGTAGGTCGCCAGGTCCTGAAGGAACCAGGGCACCGAAGCCAGGATCGTTGCGCGGCGGTGACGCTTGGCGAACAAGGCGGAAAACCTACCCTCGTTCTTGGCGTGCGGAGAAATCGCGGGCAACCGGGACAGGCTGACCGACTTGGGGTAGGCGGGCTTGCGACTCAGCAACCGGGCGGTTTCGTGTTCGGCTTCGTCGGTGCGGCCCTTCGAGACCAGCCAGTGCGGGCTGTCGGTGATGAAGAAGCGGCCGACGATCACCAGAATGGCGGGCAGGATCGCGGTGGCGTACATCAGTCGCCAGTCGCTGACATCGGGGTTCTCATAGAGGACGAGGAAGCCCACCAGCGCCCCGGAGAGTGCACCCACTGCTTGGAAGGCGAACGCACTGAGGACCAGGCGTCCGCGTTTCGACGTCGGGATGCTCTCCGAGATCACCAGGTGTGCCGTGGGGTAGTCGCAGCCCAGCGCCAGGCCTGTGCCAAACAGGAAAACCACCAGCAGGATCAGGTTCGGAGCGAGGCTGACGCCGACCAGGAAGACGGCGAACAGAACCATCTCGACGATGAACATGCGCTTGCGGCCGAAGGTGTCAGCGAGCGACCCCAGTGCGGTGGCACCGACCAGGATTCCGGTTAGCGACGCGGCGGTGACCACACCCTTTTCCCCGGCGCTCAGGCCGAACTCGCGGCTCAGCAGCGGCAACGCCACGCCGGTCATGAAGATGATCATGCCTTCGAAGAATTTGCCAGCTGACGCTAGTGACCAGATCCGCCACTGCATCGCGGTCATTGGAGTCGATGAGGTGGCGGTGCCGTCTGCCCATACGGGCCGTTCGTCGATGTACTCCTGAACAGTGCGAGGTACTGGCGGCTTGTTCTCGACGTCGGTCACCAGAAGATGATGCCTGCCTTGGTCCCGAACTCCCCTCGCAGAATTGGCGAAAGCAACGAATGTTTGCTAACCGTTCATCCGTCGCTCTCCTGCACGTCCCCTGAGCGGCTCACCGGACGGGCGGGACTGGATTGCCCGCTCAGCGGGCGGGGCCGGATTGCCCGCTCAGCGGGCGGGGCCGGATTGCCCGCTCAGCGGGCGGGGCCGGATTGCCCGCTCAGCGGGCGACGACAACCGAGGACCCGTGACCGAAAAGGCCTTGGTTGGCGGTGATGCCGACCGTGGCCCCTTCGACCTGGCGCCCGGTCGCGCGTCCCCGCAGTTGCCAGGACAGCTCGCAGACCTGGGCGATAGCTTGGGCGGGAACGGCTTCGCCGAAACACGCCAACCCGCCCGATGGGTTGACGGGGATTCGCCCGCCGATCGTCGTCGCCCCGCTACGCAACAGTTGTTCAGCGTCGCCTTTGGCGCATAAGCCAAGATGCTCATACCAGTCGAGTTCGAGAGCCGTCGACAGGTCGTAGACCTCGGCCAGGCTCAGGTCCTGCGGGCCGATGCCGGCTTCGGCGTAGGCCGCGTCGAGGATCTGATCCTTGAACACCCGATCCGGGGCGCTGACCACCGCGGTGGAATCGGTGGCGATATCGGGCAGCTCGGGCAGGTGCTGCGGGTAGTGCGGCGTCTGGAGGCTGACGGCACGCACCGACGGCACCCCGCTCACCGATCCGAGGTGCTTCTCAGTGAACGACTTGCCCGCCACCACCAGCGCCGCGGCGCCATCCGATGTCGCGCAGATGTCCAGCAGCCGCAGCGGATCCGACACCACGGGGCTGGCCAGCACGTCATCGATGCTGGCTTCTTTGCGGTACCGCGCGTTCGGATTGCCCAACCCGTGGCGGGCATTCTTAACCTTGATCTGTGCGAAGTCTTCGACCGTCGCGCCAAAGAGGTCAATGCGGCGGCGCGCGAGCAGCGCGAAGTACACGGTGTTAGTGGCTCCAATTAGGTGGAACCGCTGCCAATCCGGATCGTTGCGGCGTTCACCGCCGACCGGTGCGAAAAACCCCTTGGGCGCCGTATCGGCGCCGATCACCAGCGCGACATCGCAGAGCCCCGCCAGAATTTGTGCCCGGGCGCTCTGCAGGGCCTGGGAGCCGCTGGCGCAGGCCGCATAGCTGGAGCTGACCGGGATCCCGTTCCAGCCCAGTTTCTGGGCGAACGTCGATCCCGCTACGAAGCCGGGATAACCGTTACGAATGGTGTCCGCGCCCGCGACCAGCTGGATTTGGCGCCAGTCCAGCCCGGCCTCGCCGAGCGCGGAGCGCGCGGCAACAATGCCGTACTCGGTGAAGTCGCGGCCCCACTTGCCCCACGGGTGCATACCGGCACCCAGGATGTACACCGGCTCGGGCGTCACTACGCGATCCTCCAGGCGTACACGGTGCGTTCGAGGCCGTCGTCGTCGACGTAAAGCGGGGTGGTAACCAGCTCCATCTCCATACCGACGTTCAGGTCGGCGGCCAGGGTTCCTGCGACCACTTTGCCGAGCACGATCAGGCCTTCGTCGGCGAGCTCGACTGCAGCGACGGCGAACGGTTCGAACGGATCTGTCGCCGGGTACGGCGGGGGCGGCGCGTAGCGATTCTCGGTGTAACTCCATAACCGTCCCCGGCGCGACAGCGGCACCTGGGCAAGGTCGTCTCCGTCGCACCCGGGGTTGGGGCAGCTCTTCGCTCGGGGCGGAAACACGTAGGTCCCACACCGCTGACATCGGCCGCCGATCAGGTACGCATCTCCTGAGTCGCCGGTGGCAAACCACCCGTCGATGGCGGGTCGTTTCGACGGTTCCGGGGCTGACATCCGGTCAGGGTACCCAGACTTAGGGGAAAACTGAAACGTGTTTCAGTTGTGCTGCGGGTTGTTGCTGGGGGTATCGCCAGCCGCAAGCACGATGCGTAGCAGGTCCTCGGGGTTGTCGCGCATCAGGTTGTGCCCACCGTTGAGTTCGTGGGTGTTCCAGGCGGGGTTGTCGCGGACACGCTCGAAGGAACGTCGAAGGGGCGAGTCGCCCGGCCAGCCCAGCGCGGCAACGTACTCGCGCCGGGCTACCCGCTCGACTGCGCCGGTCAGCCGGGCGCGCTGCAGCAGCGAGGCTAGCGGGTGCGCTGTGGCGCGAGGGTCGAAAAACGGTAAGGGTGGCACACCGTAGCCGGTGTCGTCGACATCCAGATACCAGTTGCGTAGCTCGTCGTCGACGAGGTCCCAACAGGATTCGCGGTCGCGGGGGACTACTGCGTCGAGATAGATGAGGGCGCTGACCCGGTTGGGCGACTGGTCGGCGACCGCGGTGATCACCATGCCCCCGTAGCTGTGTCCGACGAGTACCACGGCATCGGCCTCGCCGTCGGAGTCGGCATCCAGCGTCGCAACCACATCGGCGATGTGAGTGTCGAGGTTCACGCCGGAATGCCTCAAGTGGGCGCGCTCGGCCACCCCGGTGAGGGTGAGCGCGCGCACTCGGTGTCCATGCGAACTCAGGCCGTCGACCAGGCTGTCGAAACACCAGCTGCCGTGGCATGCGCCGGGGACGAGGACGTAGTGAGCCATCGGACCTCCTTTTCCTGCAACGGTGCCCATCCAGGCTTTATAAGTCCAATACCTTTAGATTCTGATTGCGATAATGAACACTTATGGAGCTTCGTCAGCTGGAGTACTTCGTCGCTGTCGCTCAGGAACACGGCTTCACCAGGGCCGCCAATCGTGAACGAGTTGCCCAGCCTGCGGTCAGCGCGCAGATCCGCAAGCTTGAACGGCTGGTCGGGCAGCCACTGTTCGACCGTTCTGGTCGCCAGGTCAGGCTGACGCAGGCCGGGGCCGCGCTGCTGCCACATGCGCAAGCCGCTCTGTCGGCTGTTCGGGCCGGCCAAGCCGCCGTCGACGAGGTGCGCAACCTCGTCCGCGGCGCAGTGGCCATCGGCACCGTGACGCTGCACCCGGTGGACCTTGCCCGGCTGCTGGCCGACTTCCACGCCGACTATCCGTCGGTCGAGATCACCCTGAGTGCCGACAATTCGGATGTGCTCCTTGGCCGGCTCGCCGACGGCAGCCTCGATGCGGCGATCGTCTCGGTCGGGGTTGATCATCACCCCGCAGGCCTGGCGTTAGCGCCGATCACCGAAGAAGCGATCGACGCGGCTGTCCCGGTGCGGCATCCGCTGTGTGCACAGGCGGTGCTGTCGCTGGAGCAGCTCTGCCAGTACCCGCTGGTGTCGCTGCCCGTCGGCGCCGGGTTGAGGGCGACCTTCGACGCGGCGTGTGCTGAAGTGGGGCTGCACCCCCGGGTGGCGTTCGAGGCCACCGATCCGCACACGGTGGCTGACTTGGCGCGCAGCGGGCTGGGGGTCGCGATTCTGCCGCGATCGGTGGCCAGGCGCGACAAGGGGCTGCATGGACTGCGATTAGACCCGGACCTGCGCGGCCGGCTGGTGTGGGCGTGGCGTTCGGACATGACCAGCCCGGCAGCCCGACGGTTCTGTGAACGTGCGGCTCGGATGGCGCCGGCCGGCGATGCGCCGGCGCCGAGCGCGCCCGGGTAGCCGCCCCCGAAGTGTCGGAACCGATGCCTAGAGTGAAGCCGTGAGCCCCGCCAAGACTGCATCGGAGACCAAGCCCGCCGCAGGGCATGCTGGTGACGCCGGGACGCCCGAGAAGCCGACGCTGATGCTGCTCGACGGCAATTCGCTGGCCTTCCGGGCGTTCTACGCGTTGCCCGCCGAGAACTTCAAAACCCAGGGTGGGCTGACCACCAACGCGGTGTACGGATTCACCGCGATGCTGATCAACCTGTTGCGCGACGAACAGCCCAGCCATATCGCGGCGGCGTTCGACGTGTCGCGCCAGACCTTCCGCGCCGAGAAGTTCCCTGAGTACAAGGCCAACCGGGCGACGACCCCGGATGAGTTCCGCGGGCAGATCGATATCACCAAGGAAGTTCTGGGGGCGCTGGGCATCACGGTGCTTGCCGAGGCCGGGTTCGAGGCTGACGATGTCATCGCGACACTGGCCACCCAGGCGCAGGTCGAGGGCTACCGGGTGCTCGTGGTCACCGGTGACCGGGACTCCCTGCAGCTGGTCAACGACGATGTCACCGTGCTGTACCCCCGTAAGGGCGTCAGCGAACTGACCCGTTTCACTCCCGCCGCTGTAGAGGAGAAGTATGGCCTGACACCGGCCCAGTATCCGGACTTCGCGGCGCTACGAGGCGACCCCAGCGACAACTTGCCCGGAATACCGGGTGTGGGGGAGAAAACCGCGACCAAGTGGATCACCGAGTACGGAACCCTGCAGGGGCTGGTCGACAACGTCGACAGAGTCAAAGGCAAGGTCGGTGACTCGCTGCGGGCCAATCTGTCCAGTGTGGTGCTCAACCGGGAACTGACGGACCTGGTCCGCGACGTGCCGTTGGCCCAGACGCCCGCAACACTGCGGATGCAGCCCTGGAACAGAGACCAGATCCACCGACTTTTCGACGACCTCGAGTTCCGGGTGCTGCGGGACCGGTTGTTCGACACGCTTGCCTCGAGCGATCCGGAGGTCGAGGTGGGCTTCGAGGTCCGCGGGGGCGCGTTGGAGCCCGGAACGCTTGCCAGCTGGCTGGCCGAACACAGCCACGGTCAACGCTTCGGGCTGGCCGTCGTCGGCAACCACCTCGCCTTCGACAGCGACACAACCGCGATCGCGGTCGTCGCACCCGACGGAGATGGCCGCTACCTCGACACCGCAACCCTGCAACCCGACGACGAAGCCGCGCTGGTTTCTTGGCTGGCCGACCCCGGAGTGCCCAAGGCGCTGCACGAAGCCAAGCTCGCTATGCATGACGTGCAGGGGCGGGGGTGGACGCTGGCCGGGGTGACCTCAGATACCGCGCTGGCTGCCTATCTCGTGCGTCCGGGCCAGCGCAGCTTTGCCCTCGACGATCTGTCGGTGCGCTACCTCAAGCGTGAGCTGCGGGCGGAAAACCCTGAACAGCAACAACTTTCACTGCTCGATGACAGTGAAGGCATCGACGATCAGGCAGTGCAGACCTCCCTGCTGCGCGCCGGCGCGGTGATGGACCTGGCCGATGCGCTCGACGAAGAGCTGGCTCGGATTGACTCCTCGGCCTTGCTGGGCAATATGGAGTTGCCGGTCCAACGGGTACTCGCTGAACTCGAAACTTCCGGTATCGCGGTGGATCTGCAGCGGCTCTCCGAGCTGCAAAGTGAGTTCGGTAACCACATCCGCGATGCCGCCGAGGCTGCCTACTCGGTGATCGGCAAGCAGATCAATCTCGGCTCACCTAAGCAGTTGCAGGTGGTGCTCTTCGACGAGCTGCAAATGCCCAAGACCAAGCGCACCAAGACCGGCTACACCACTGACGCCGATGCGCTGCAATCGTTGTTCGACAAGACCGGGCACCCGTTCCTGCAGCATCTGCTCGCCCATCGCGATGCCACGCGGCTGAAGGTGACAGTCGACGGACTGCTCAACGCGGTCGCCTCCGACGGCCGCATTCACACGACGTTCAACCAGACCATTGCGGCAACCGGGCGGTTGTCGTCGACCGAACCAAATCTGCAGAACATCCCCATCCGCACCGAGGCCGGTCGACGGATTCGCGACGCCTTCGTCGTTGGATCACGCCCTGCGGACTCCGCTGGCGGTGTGGCATTTACCGAGCTGATGACCGCCGACTACAGCCAGATCGAGATGCGCATCATGGCGCACCTGTCGCGCGACGAGGGTCTCATCGAGGCATTCAACACCGGTGAGGACCTGCATTCGTTCGTCGCGTCGCGAGCGTTCTCGGTGCCCATCGAGGAGGTCACGCCTGAACTCCGGCGGCGGGTCAAGGCCATGTCCTACGGCCTTGCCTACGGACTGAGTGCTTATGGGTTGTCGCAGCAGCTCAAGATCTCCACCGAAGAAGCCAAGGATCAGATGGAGCAGTATTTCGATCGC
Organism: uncultured Mycobacterium sp.; assembly: GCA_964562545.1. Classification (GTDB taxonomy): domain Bacteria; phylum Actinomycetota; class Actinomycetes; order Mycobacteriales; family Mycobacteriaceae; genus Mycobacterium. The sequence continues at coordinate 11,884 of CAZLTV010000076.1, forward strand.
TTCGGCGGAGTCCGCGACTACCTGCGTGATGTTGTCGACCAAGCCCGAAAAGACGGCTACACCTCGACGGTGTTCGGGCGCCGGCGCTATCTGCCTGAGCTCGACAGCAGTAACCGCAACGTGCGCGAGGCAGCCGAACGGGCCGCGCTCAACGCCCCGATCCAGGGCAGCGCGGCCGACATCATCAAGGTCGCGATGATCAACGTTGACCAGGCCGTCAAATCGGCCGGGCTGTCGTCGAGGATGCTGCTGCAGGTGCACGACGAGTTGGTGTTCGAGGTCGCCGACGGTGAGCGCGACGCCCTTGACGCGCTGGTGCGCGAACATATGGGCAACGCCTACCCGCTGACGGTGCCGCTCGAGGTTTCGGTGGGATTCGGGCGGAGCTGGGACTCGGCGGCACACTGACCGAATGCAGGACGAAACCCAACACATCCGGTTCTTGGCCCGCCTCGGCGTGGCCATGGCCGGAGCGAACTACCCGGTGACGTTCATTCGGCAGATGCTTGCCCGGGCATCATCGTCCTACGGGGTGCGCAGCGAGATCGTCGCGTTGCCCAACCACGTTCAGGTCGTGGGTGCATCCGACGCGAGCGGTACGGCGGTAACCACGGCGACTCTTCACTCCGGCCTGCGGTTCGATCAGACCTTCCCGTTGGCGAGATTGGTCTCCGACGCGATGGACGGTCGAGTGGCGCCCTCGCGCGGGGAAGCCCGGCTCGACCGGATCGAGGCGATGCCCCGGCCGTATCCCGCCTGGGTGACAGTGACGGGGTACGGGGTGTTCAGCGCGGGACTGGCGCTGATGATGGAGCCCACCGCAATCAACCTGGTTGCGGCCGCCGTTTTGGGACTGCTGGTCGGTTCGCTGTGCACGCTGGCCGAACGCATATCGGTGCTCGGGTTGTTGACACCGGTCATCAGCGCTGTTCTGGTCGCGGGCCTGTGCATCGCTGGGGCGCAATACCTGGACCTGGATCACGTCGGGCTGCGCGCGCTGATCCCGCCGCTGGCGGTGTTCCTGCCCGGGGTGGCCATCACGGTCTCGGTTATCGAACTCGCGGCCAACGACGTCATCTCCGGCGCAAGCAGACTCATCGCCGGTTTTATGCAACTCGCCCAGCTGGCGTTCGGCATCCTCATCGCCAGCCAGATGCTTGGCCTCGAGGATGGCCAACTGACGTCACAGGTGCTCAACAAACTCGGCCCGTGGGCTCCGTGGGCCGGCGTCGGTGTTTTCGTCGTGGGCATCATGCTGTTCCTCGGTCCGCCGCTGTCGTTTCTGCCCTGGCTGACTGTGCTGGCCTACACCGCCTACACCGCGCAATTTGTGGGCGATCTGTTGTTGGGTAGCTACGCCAGCGGTTTCTTTGGGGCGCTGGCGCTGACCCTGTCGGCGTTGTTGATTGCGCGTCGCCGTGATTCGCCTCCGGCGATCGCGATGGTGCTTCCCGGCTTCTATCTGCTGGTGCCCGGCTCGCTGGGGCTCATCGGAGTTGCCGAGTTGTTCGGAGCCGACGGCGACTCGGCGTTGCCGGCGACGTTGATCTCGATGATTGCGATCGCTTTCGGTGTGCAGGCGGGTGTGGTCATCTGGCAACTGGTGCGGCGGCGGCGGTTGGCTCAAGGCGGCACGGGCCATCTCGACCGGGACGGGGACTCAGCGTGATGATGCAGGTGCTGGATCAGGTCGCGTGGTCCGGTCGGCAGCCGCAAATGGAACGTGATCGCCGCCAACCGCAGCGTCGTTGCCACCAGTGACCCCACCATGACCGCGGTTGACTGGGTGGACAGATGGTCGATCACGACGTAGAGCACCGACCCCAGCATCGCCGGCGCGGCATACATGTCATCAGGGCCGAGCACCATCGGCACTTCACGCGCCACCACATCGCGCATGATGCTTCCCGCCACCGCCGAGACCATCCCCAGGACCGCCGCGGCAAACCATGAGGCCCCGTGATCGGCGGAAATCGCCGCGCCCGAAGTGGCGAAGAAGCCCATGCCCACAGCGTCGAGAACCAGTACGAGCTGCCCAAGTCGGATCACCGCTCTGGCGAACACCGTGGTCAGCACCGATGCGATGAGGCAAACGGTGATGTCTTGCCAATGCTGTAGCGGGGCCGGTGGGTCAAGGTTGAGCAGTAGGTCGCGCAACACGTCTCCGCCGATTCCGGTCAGCACGGCCAGTGTCGCGATCCCGAACAGGTCGAAGCCCTTACGAACCCCGACCACTGCCCCGGACGTGGCCAGAACGGCGATGCCGGCGTAGTTGACGAGATGTTGGATCACGACCGCACGGTAGGTCGCGAAACTGGTCGCTATCTTCTAGGCGGCTGAGAACCGGGCCCGCGGTACCCGGCCAACTGGCGCAGCGCGGGGGAGGCCGCCCGCGCCGCGTAGACGGCGTAGGTCTCTTCGGCCAGCAACGCCGCCACACGCTGGTCGCCGAAACCCCGGTCGATGCGGTCCCGCACGAATGCCAGTTTGACGACCTGCTGGGCGAAGCGCTTCACGGACCGGCCGGCCGGTGCCCCACCGAATCGGGTGGCTTCGGCGACTGCCCGCCCGCGGGTGCGGATCGAGCCCAGCCAGCTGGCTTCATTGGCGCTGATCACACCCGCAGCCACCATTCCGGCCAGTTTGGTGGTGACGACGCGCTGTTCGCGGCGTCGGCTGTGGACGGCGAGCAGCATGGCCAGCGTGAACACAGGCATCATCCAGATGACGTACACGGCCAAGTAGCCGCCCGGGCCGAGCAACGCGGACCCGTTCCACATCGCGTGCAGCATGACTGCCCCGGTGTAGCCGGCCACGACGCAGCCCACCTTGGCGATCGCGCTGCGCCTGTGTAATGCGAACCACACGCCTAGGGCGAACAATGTGGTGAACAGCGAGTGTGCGAACGGCGACATGATCAGCCGTAGCGCCGCGGTGGCCAGGGAGTCGGCCAGCGACTCGCCGTTGGCGATGTAGAGGATGTCTTCCAGCCAGGCAAAGCCCGCACCGACGAGCCCGGCGTAGACCAGGCAGTCGGTCAGGGAGTTCATTTCGTTGCGGCGCACGCCGGTCATCATGAGCAGCAAAAACAGGCCCTTGGCCAGTTCTTCGGTCAGCGGTGCACCAACCACGAGTGTCACCGGGTTCAGCGGCTCCTCGGCGGCGGCTGCGCCCGAAACCAGCACCACGTCCAACACGATCTGCAATACCGCGGAAAAGATGACTGCCACCGAGGCGCCCCATAGGAATGCGAACACCAGCAACCGCGGCGGTTCGGGCTCCCATCGGTCCAGCCACAGATAGGCCAGCACCACCACTGTCATCGCGATGCTGGACAGCACAAACCCCACCGCGGTCCCGACGGGGTTGACCGCCGTCAGCAGGATGACCAGAAGTCCTGCCAGCGTCCCCAGCGCGATCAGCAGCCCGATCGGCACCCCGGCGCGGCGAATGCTGCGCGTCAACGGTGCTCCCGGGTGTACTAATGAAGGAACGGGTCCGCCGAGGCTAGGGTGCGACACCCGTAGCAGGTTAGCTGCCTGGACTGCCACCTGCGGAGCGGGTTTGTCCTGCATGGACCCCGTCGAGTAACCTCAACCAGGTACCCGTGTGCGCACGAATGCCGGGTACAGAGCAACAACCACGCAGTGCCCTATAAAAAGATCCAGTCCCTACGACCAAAGCTGTCCGGAGCAACCCACCACATGCCAAGTCCCTCCGTCACCTCGCCGCAAGTAGCCGTCAACGACATCGGCTCGAGCGAGGACTTTCTCGCCGCCATCGACAAAACCATCAAGTACTTCAACGATGGCGACATCGTCGAGGGGACGATCGTCAAAGTTGACCGTGACGAAGTCCTGCTCGACATCGGTTATAAAACCGAAGGCGTCATCCCTTCCCGTGAGCTGTCCATCAAGCACGACGTCGACCCCAACGAGGTTGTGTCCGTCGGCGATGAGGTCGAAGCTCTGGTCCTCACCAAGGAGGACAAGGAAGGCCGACTGATCCTGTCCAAGAAGCGCGCTCAGTACGAGCGTGCTTGGGGCACCATCGAAGAGCTCAAGGAAAAAGACGAGGCCGTCAAGGGCACCGTCATCGAGGTCGTCAAGGGCGGCCTGATCCTCGATATCGGCCTGCGTGGCT
>CAZLTV010000077.1:0-15700 GCA_964562545.1 uncultured Mycobacterium sp.
CTGGTCGGAGGAGAACCCCAACCTGCAGCGCAAGGCCGAGATCGTGATGCAGTACTACAAGGGGGACGAGCCACTTAAGCGCAAGGTCGCCTCCACGCTGCTGGAGAGCTTCCTGTTTTACTCGGGGTTCTATCTGCCGATGTACTGGAGCAGCCGGGCCAAGCTGACCAACACCGCCGACGTGATCCGGCTGATCATCCGCGACGAAGCCGTGCACGGCTACTACATCGGCTACAAGTACCAGCGTGGGCTGGCGATGTCCGATGAGGCGACCCGTCAGGAGCTCAAGGACTACACCTACGAGCTGCTCTTCGAGCTCTACGACAACGAGGTGGAGTACACCCAGGACCTCTACGACGGGGTTGGCCTGACCGAGGACGTCAAGAAGTTCCTGCGCTACAACGCCAACAAGGCGCTGATGAACCTCGGCTACGAGGCGCTGTTCCCGCGCGACGAGACCGACGTCAACCCGGCGATCCTGTCGGCGCTGAGCCCCAACGCCGACGAGAACCACGACTTCTTCTCCGGATCGGGCTCCAGCTACGTCATCGGCAAGGCCGTCAACACCGAAGACGAGGACTGGGACTTCTGAAGCAGCGGACTCAGCATCGTGTTTTCAACTACCCGGCGGTTTGACCTTCTCGGTGTTTGAGCCGCCGGGTAGGTGAATTACTCGACCGCACGCTATTGGCGGCGCACAAGGTCGAGCACGATGTCCCGAGTCAGCGGCGCGAGGTCGATGTCGCCGGGCTCGTGCGGGTCGATCCACGCGATTTCGTCGATCTCAGCGGCGGCGCGGGGCTCGCTGCGCAGCGTCACGCGGAACAGTTCGGCGTCCACCAGGTGTCCCGGTTCGTTGGCGGCCTCGGCGACATGTGTGCCGAGGGCCGTAATGTCGCAGGCCGCGACGGTGATCGTGAGTTCTTCGGCAAGCTCGCGCTGCAGCGCGCGAACACTCGATTCGCCGGGATCGGGCTTGCCGCCGGGTTGCATGAACGCCGTCGTTCCGTGCTTGCGGACGACCAGCGTCCTACCGGCCTCGTCGACAACGACGGCCGCGACGACGTTGATGCGTGAGCGGGAACATTCAGGCGACGGGTGGTTGGGCGGGTGCACCAGAAGATTCTGGCAGTCGGGCCCACGAAGGCAGAAGCACGCGGCGGTATGCGGCGTGTGGTGTGCCGTGAAACCAAAGCCGGCTGAAGTCGTCTCAACGTGTTGTAGAAAGATCAACGAAGGTTTGAGAGGAGTTGCATCATGCGTCTGTCCACGCGCAATCAGCTGACCGGAATCGTCACCGAAGTCAACGTCGGCGCCGTGATGGCCACCGTCAAGGTTCGTCTTGATCCGGGCGGTCAGATCGTCACCGCTTCCATTACCAAGGAGGCGGCAGAAGAACTCGGGTTGGCCGAGCGAACTGCCGCGACCGTGCTTGTGAAGTCAACGGAAGTGATGCTTGGCGTCGAGTAGCGTCAACCGATCCGCTTCTGCGGTTTCGTAGTCCAGCCGGCAACGACACACCCGGCGAGTGCCCCGGGCCTGCGGACGCAACGTGTGCGATCAGCCGCGATGATGGTCGTCGCAGCGATGATCTCCCGTGTGACCCCAGTCCCGGGTGCACGTCTTCGAGCACTCTTTACACATGCGATCGCATTGACCAGCCGACATTCGGCACCTCCCCTGTGTGAACCACGACTGATCGCATCGTACGAAGGCGCACCGCGAGAACGGGCGGTTCTCGCGATACTGATCGTGGCCTCGCGGGTGGGGGAGCGCCGCCTCGCCTACCGCAGCGACGCGGTGTCGATGACGAACCGGTAGCGCACATCGCTGGCAACGACCCGAGCGTAGGCCTCATTGATGTAGTCCGGCTCGATCACCTCGATCTCGGGTGCGACGTCGTGCTCGGCGCAGAAGTCCAGCATCTCCTGGGTTTCGGCGATACCGCCGATCAACGAACCGGCCAGCCGGCGCCTTCCCCTCACCAGCACCCCTGGTGGAACCTGCAACGGGTGCTCGGGCATCCCGAGCTCGACGAGCGTGCCATCGAGGGTGAGCAGGCTGAGGTAAGCCCCCATGTCGAGGTTGGCCGACACAGTGTTGAGGATCAGATCGAAGGAGCCCTTGAGCTTGGTGAACGTGTCCGGATCGCTGGTGGCGTAGTACTCGGAGGCGCCGAGCCGCAGCCCGTCCTCCATCTTCTTCAGCGACTGGCTGAGCACCGTGACCTCAGCGCCCATCGCGGCGGCGAGCTTGACCGCCAGATGTCCGAGGCCGCCCAGCCCGATGACCGCGACCCGGGTGCCCTTTCCGGCGTTCCAGTGCCGCAGCGGCGAGTAGGTCGTGATCCCGGCGCACAACAGCGGGGCGGCCTTGTCCAGGCTGATGCCCTCGGGAATGGACAGCACGTAGTTCTCGTCGACCACGATGGCGCCGCTGTAGCCGCCCTGGGTGGGTTGACCGTCCCGGCCGACGCTGTCGTAGGTCGCGATCATTCCCGGGTTGTCGCAGTACTGCTCCTCGCCGGCCAGGCAGTACTCGCACTCGCGGCAGGAATCGACGAAACAGCCGACACCGACGCGGTCTCCGACGCTGAACTTGGTCACCTCGGCGCCCACCTCGGTGACGACTCCGGCGATCTCATGCCCTGGCACCATCGGGTAGTTAACCTGGCCCCATTCGCCGCGCACGGTGTGGATGTCAGAGTGGCAAATGCCGGCGAAATGGATGTCGAATGCCACATCGTGCGGGCCGACATCACGACGGGTGATGGTCGTCTTCGACAGCGGGTCGGTGGCCGAAGGGGCCGCGTAGGCGGATACGATGCTCATGAGGTCCTTGTTGTCTGCGGTGTCTGAGAACTGCGCGAAGGTGCCGCGGCGGTGCGGCTCGACTACAAGCAACGAGCCAGCACGACGTATTACTCCCGCCTGAGGTGTGACGTGGCCGACGTCTGGCGACCAGTGTTGGCTCTCGTGAAAGCAACGTCACCAAGGGAAACTCGCGATGGCCGACCTGTGGGCCGCGTCCACGACGAGGAGGCGGGAAACAAGCCATGCGGAGCGCATTCGAATGTCATATCGGATCTGCATTTTGGGTATGACGTGTCGAAAGTGCCGGCATGCTTTTCGCCGTGGCGGCGGGTCACCTTCGCGACCGTACGTCGGCGATACCGGAAGGTGTTTCCCCCGAACCCCTTTTATGCCCATCTCAGGTTAGTGCGGTAAACCGGTGGGTGGATCAGGAGGATGCCATGAGCGGGTTAAGTCTGAACACTGGCAAGGGGAATGTCTGTTCAGCCTCGGCCCCATCGTCGAGGCTGTCGTATAAGCCGACAGTGTAGATGCCGGCCGAGATGATGCTCATCGGCAGGTGATGAGCGAAGACCCGAAACTTGACGGCTGACCCGGGACTGTCGGGCCAGTGCCAAGCGAATTCGAGAGATCCGACTCGTTTGCCGTCGTGGGTAGTGGCGACGATGTAGCGCCGTGGTTCATAGTCGCTGCCACCTTGGGTATGCACGGCGACGACGATGGGCAGGGTCAGTTGTGCGGGAAAACTATTGACGTAACAGCTCGTCATCGGAAAGCCTTCGGTGGCGACGCCGCCGGCCTCCTCATTGACCGCTTTTCGGGACGCCGCGAATGCTATGACGTGCATGGTTTCCTCCATCTCGACGGTCCGAAGAATTCGAACTCGCCGCTGATTGTGAAAGTATCTGCCGGCGAGTGAGCCGCGCGTGACGCTGGCTCTTCGATAACGTCGGCAAACTAGAGATATCTAGTCAAAAAGCTAATCGTGCAACATCTTTCGATGTAGATTTTGTTCGACTGGCCATCTCCTGGGAGTCGGTCAAGCTCTGGTCGGTCAGGTTGAGCATTTCCCTTGGATATTCGACTGCTGTTGTGCGCCAGTCCAATTCCGCTCCTTTGGAGCGGCAGTTTGTCGTGCGCCGTGAGCGCCGGCGACTCGATACTTCCTAGGGCGACAAAAGGTGGCGAAGTGGCAACCGTGGCAGGGCTTCTAGTCCCGGCCACGGTCGCCATCGCAGGGTAGTTTTTACACGGTCGGGAAATTGGCGCCGTTCTCGCCGTCGTTGCCGTCGGCGTCGCCCACGCCGGGATCCCCACCGGTGCCAGGTTCGGCCGTGCCGCCGGTGCCGGTACCGCCGGCGCCGCCGGCGCCGCCGCTCCCGGTGCCGTTTGTGCTCCCGGTGCCGCCGTCGCCGCCATTCCCGCCGGTGCCGTCGCTTGTCCCGCTAGCGTTGCCGATACCGCCGTTTCCGCCGTCGCCGCCGTTCCCTTCACCGCCGTCACCGCCGTCGCCGCCGTCACCGCCGGTGCCGTTGGCTTCGACGGTCGGCGCCGTAGGTGATTCCACCTCGACATTGCCGCGGCCGCCGTCGCCGCCGTTCCCGCCAGCGCCGCCGTCTGCGCCGTTCATGCCGCCGGCACCGCCGGCACCGCCGATAGCGGTCCCGTCCACACTGTTACCGGCCCGGGCGCCCGACTTGCCCTGCACGGAGCCAACGCCGCCGGCACCGCCATCGCCACCGAAGGCAGCGCCACCGGCCCCACCGGTTCCGGCGCCGGTGGCTGTGCCGTGGTTCCACGACACAACCTGGCCGATGCCACCGGCACCGCCGGTGGCGCCCGCAGCAGCGCCCGCCCCGCCTGCACCACCGGTCGCGGTGCCGTCGTGGACCGTGCCCCCGCTCAGGGAAATGATCTGGCCGGCCCCGCCGGCCCCGCCGGTGCCGCCCTCGGTTGCGTTGCCGCCGTCGCCGCCGACACCGGTGCTGTCGGTGACTTCCGTGCCGTTGCCGCCTTGGACCGCGCCGAGACCGCCGTCACCGCCGGTGCTGCCCAAGCCGGTGCCGTTGCCGCCGTCACCGCCGGTGCCACGACTGTTGGTGACGGTGTTGTCGGGCAAGTTGTCGTTGTTGTCGTCGATTCCGGCCGTGACACTGGCCGAGCCGCCGCTACCGCCAGCGCCTCCGTCTGTGCCGCTGCCGCCGCTGCCGCCGGTGGCGACACCATCGGTGACCGAGCTGTTCTCACCGGCCGCATCGACACTTGCCTCGCCGCCGGCCCCGCCGGACCCACCGGTGCTGCCGGCCCCGCCGGTGCCGCCGACTGCTGTGCTGTCGAAGACGGCACCGGCATAAGTCGCTGTGACCGCGGCCTCGCCGCCAGCACCACCGGTGGCTCCGTCAGTGCCGCCGTCGCCGCCGTCACCGGCGGTGGCGTTGCTGTTGCTGATGGTGCTGGTGGTGTCGGTGTCGGTGTCGGTGTCGAGGGTTGCCTCGCCGCCGGCTCCGCCTGTGCCGCCGGGGTTGCCTGCGTTGTCACCGTCGCCGCCGGCTCCGCCGTCGCCGCCGGTGGCGCCGCCGCCGCTGACGCCCTCACCGGTGACGAAGGCCCCGCCGCCGTCACCACCGTCGCCACCGGTCGCACCGGCGAGGGTGCCGCCATCACCGCCGTCGCCGCCGGCCCCGCCGGCGACCTGGGCCTCCGAGCCGGCGGTGATGTGGCCGTATCCACCGACCCCGCCTGCGCCGCCGGTCGCGCCGCCGACACTGCCGTCACCGCCATGGCCGGCGTCACCGCCGCGGGCGATGCCGGTCACGGTGCCGCTGCCGATGGCCTGGACCCAGGCCATACCGGGTCGGCCGGGGATGTCTCCGCTGCTGAGCGAGTTGCTGCCGCCGTCGCCGCCGAATTCGCCCTGGCCGCTGTCGCCGCCGCGGCCGCCGTAGGCCTGGCCGATCGCGGTGGGTTCGTCGGCGCTGCCGTCGCTGTTCTGGCCGATGATGGCGGCTTGGCCACCATTGCCGCCGGTGTGCCCGTCATAGCCGGTGCCACCGTCCCCGCCGCGGGCGATGCCCGAGGCGTGGCCGGTGGTGGCGCCGAGGTTGCCGAAGCCGCCGTCGATCAACGCGTTGGCGCCTTGGCCGCCGACCCCGCCGTTGTAGCCATCACCGCCATCGCCACCGGTGGCCGTGCCGTCAGCGGTGCTGCCCAGGCCGATGGCTTCGACGTAGCCGATGCCGCCAGCACCGCCCACAGAGCCGGTGCCGTCGGCGTCACCGCCGGCCCCGCCGTAGGCGTCGCCGCTAGCCTGGCTGCCGGTGGTGTCGTTCGCGGCTGCGCCGTCACCGGCGATGAGCTCGCCGTCTCCGCCGGCCCCACCGAAACCACCGTCAGTTCCGGCTCCGCCGGCCCCACCGGTCGCGGTGCCGGTCACGGTCGCGCTGGCGGCCCCACCGGTTCCGGAGGCTGTCACGAAGCCATCGCCGCCGTCGCCGCCAGTACCGCTGGTGCTGGCGGCCCCACCGGCGCCGCCGGCGGCGGTGGCATCGGTGACCTCACCACCATCGGTGGCCCCAACCGCGGCCTCACCACCGGCACCACCGGTAGAGCCCTGGGTGCCGCCGTTTCCGCCGTCACCACCGACAGCACGGCCGTTGGTAATGCTGGCGCCGCCGCTGGCTTTGAGGGTTGCCAGGCCGCCGTTGCCGCCGTCGCCGCCCGCGCTGTTGTCCTCGCCGTCGCCGCCATTGCCGCCGTCACCGCCGGTAGCGTCCCCACCGCTGACCACACCGTTGCCGGGCTGGTCGGTGCCCCCATTTCCGCCGCGTCCGCCGTCTCCGCCGCGTCCGGTCCCGGTTGTACTGCCGGCACCGCCGTCGCCGCCGTTTCCGCCGGTTCCGTCGCTTGTCCCGCTGGCGTTGCCGATACCGCCGTTACCACCGTTGCCGCCGTCACCGTTGCCGCCGTCGCCGCCGTTGCCGCCGGCACCGCCGCTGCCATTGGCGTCGACGTCTGGGGCCGAGGCGGACTCCGCCTGGACGTTGCCGCGGCCGCCATCGCCGCCGTTGCCGCCGGCACCGCCGTCTGCGCTGTTCATGCCGCCGTCACCGCCGTCACCGCCGATAGCGGTCCCGCTCACGCTGTTACCTGCTCCGGCGATCGACTTGCCCTGCACAGAGCCGACACCGCCGTCGCCGCCGTCACCACCTAAGCCGGCGCCGCCGGCGCCGCCCGTTCCGATGCCGGTGGCTGTCCCGCGGTTCCACGAGACGACCTGCCCCACGCCGCCGTCCCCACCGGTGGCGCCCGCAGCAGCGCCCGCCCCGCCTGCACCACCGGTCGCGGTGCCGTCGTGGACCGTGCCCCCGCTCAGGGAAATGATCTGGCCGGCCCCGCCGGCCCCGCCGGTGCCGCCCTCGGTTGCGTTGCCGCCGTCGCCGCCGACACCGGTGCTGTCGGTGACTTCCGTGCCGTTGCCGCCTTGGACCGCGCCGAGACCGCCGTCACCGCCGGTGCTGCCCAAGCCGGTGCCGTTGCCGCCGTCACCGCCGGTGCCACGACTGTTGGTGACGGTGTTGTCGGGCAAGTTGTCGTTGTTGTCGTCGATTCCGGCCGTGACACTGGCCGAGCCGCCGCTACCGCCAGCGCCTCCGTCTGTGCCGCTGCCGCCGCTGCCGCCGGTGGCGACTCCCTCGGTGACCGAGCTGTTCTCACCGGCCGCGTCGACGCTCGCTGTGCCGCCAGCCCCGCCGGTGCCGCCGTTGAGGCCGTCACCGCCGTTGCCGCCTGCCGCAAAGCTATCGAAGACTGCGCCGGCATAGGTCGCAGTGACCTCGGCAGCGCCACCGTCAGCACCGACCCCGCCGACACCGCTGCCACCGGCCCCGCCGGTGGCGCTGGCATCGCTGACCACACCGCCATCGGCGGCTGCCACGGTGCCCGCACCGCCGGCTCCGCCGAACCCGCCATCCGTGCCGATGCCGGCCTCACCACCAACCGCGTGGGCGTTAGTGACCTGGCTACCGGGTCCCTCAGCGGTGATCGATGCTGCCCCGCCGGCGGCGCCATCACTACCGTCCCCGCCGGTGGCGGAACTGCCGGTGATGGAACCACCGTCGGTGGCGGTCAACGAGGTTGCCCCGCCGGTCCCGCCGACGCCGGCGTTTCCACTGGTGATAGTGCTGTCAACGATGCTGCTGTCCGCGCCCGCAGTGACGATTGCGGAGGCGCCAGCGGTGCCGTTGCTGCCGGCTCCGCCGGTGGCGGAGGTGTTGGCAGAGGTCCCGCCGTCGCGGGCATTCACCTTGCCCGCGCCGCCAGCCCCGCCGTTGCCGCCGTCACCGCCGTCACCGCCTCGGCCGCCGGTCGCGGTGCCGTCGGTGATTTCGGCGCCTTGGTTGCCAGCGAATTCGTCGTTGGCAGAGACCCATCCGTCACCGCCGTTGCCGCCGTTACCGTCAGCGCCGGTACCGCCGTCACCGCCGGTGCCGGTGCCCGTGGCGCTTCCGTACAAGCCGGTGACCTGGCCGCTGCCGCCTCTGCCGCCGGTGGCGCCGGGGGTTGTACCGGATCCGCCGGCACCACCGGTGGCGGTGCCTTGAGCAAAGCCGGTGGAATCGCCGGCATCGTTGTAGCCGCCGGCAAGCACCAGCCCGGATCCGCCGGCTCCGCCGATGCCCCCGCCGCTGGCTGCCCCACCTGCACCACCATTGGCGGAGCCGGTGGCTTCGCCGGAGAAGTGGTAGCCCCCGTTTTGGCCCTGATTGTCTTGGTATCCGGCTTGCACCCAGGCGCCGCCGCCGGCTCCGCCGGTGCTGCCGGCGCCGGTCGCGGCCCCGCCGTCACCGCCGGTACTTGTGCCGGTGGCGACACCGTTGACGTTGGCGTTGACGCTACCTTTCCCGCCGCTACCGCCCACGCCGCCATCGGCACCCTCACCGCCGGCGCCACCTCGACCGGTACCGCCGGCGTGCCCGCCGTCACCCAGGACGATGACCTGGCCGATTCCGCCGGAGCCGCCGGTCCCGCCATTGCTGCCGGTCCCGCCGGTGCCACCTTCCGCGACGCCGCCTGCGGTGCTGCCGGCAAAGTTGGCAGAAATCAATGCAATCCCGCCGGCTCCACCGACACCGCCGTCGGCGCCGTCTCCACCGTCGCCGCCGGTGGCGCTGGCATCGATGATCACGCCACCCTCTGCGGCTTCGACTGTGGCGTCTCCACCGTCGCCGCCGGTGGCGCTTGCTGCGCCGCCGTTTCCGCCGTCTCCGCCGACGGCGTAGCCATTGGTAATGCTGGCGCCGCCGCTGGCGTCCACGCTGCCCGCGCCACCGTCGCCGCCGGCCCCGCCGGTGATGCCGCCTCTACCGCCAGCGCCGCCGTCGCCGCCGACCGCGTAACTGTCAACGAGGCTGCCGCCATTGCTGGTCGAAAGAGTTGCCGTACCGCCCGCTCCGCCGTCTCCGCCTGCGCTGTTGCCGTCGGCGCCGTCGGCCCCGGCGCCACCAGTCGCGCTGCCACCGGTGATGTCGGTGCCGCTGACCACGCCGTCGCCTCCGACACCGCCCTGGCCGCCGGGAGCGTCGGCATCGGCACCGCCGTTGCCGCCGTTGCCGCCCGTCCCGCCGGTGGCTTCGGTGCCGTCGATGGTGCCCGAACTTGCCGTGATTTGAGCGAGGCCGCCAGAGCCCCCGTCCCCGCCGGGGGAGTCCGCGTCGCCGCCATCGCCACCACGGCCGGCGTCTCCGCCGATAGCGGTGCCTGACACGGTGGCACCGTCGATGGCTTGAATCTGAGCCTGGCCGCCGTCGCCCCCATCCCCGCCGTAGGTGCCGGTGCCGCTGTCGCCGCCCAGACCACCGTAGGCTTCGCCGCTAGCCGTCGGGGTATCGGTGCTGACGATGTAGTTCAGAGCGACGATGTCTGCTTGGCCGCCATCGCCGCCGATGTGGCCGTCGTAACCGGCGCCACCAGCCCCGCCGGTCGCGGTGCCGGAGACCGTCGCACCGTCTACATCTGCAACCAGGCTCCCTGAACCACCGGCTCCGCCCGTTCCGCCGTCGTATCCGTTACCGCCGGTTCCGCCCGTGGCAGTGCCGGAGACAGTCGCACCGGCCCCCGCCTGTACATGTCCGGTCCCGCCGGTCCCGCCGGTCCCGCCGTTCACGCCATTTCCACCGGTCCCACCGGTGACAGTGGCATCGGTGATCACGCCGCCGTCACTGACCTGCAGAACGGCGTCGCCGCCGGCCCCGCCGACACCGCCGTTGTCGTCGCCGTTTCCGGCTGCGCCACCGATGGCCTGGCTGTCGGTCACCCGGCTGCCCGGACCGTCCACAATGATCGCTGCTGCTCCACCGGACGCGGTTTCGCTGTCGAGTCCTCCGGTGGCGGTGCTGTTCTCGATGGCGCCGCCACCAGCGGCATATACACCGGCGGCGTTGCCGGGATCGCCCGGCGATCCGTCGCTGAAGCCGGGGTCGCCGTCGGTGCCGGTAGCGCTGGTGTCAGTGGCGGCACTGTCCGGGCCGTCAGCGACGACATAGGCGTAGCCTCCGACGCCTCCGACTCCACCGGTCGACGTCGTACTTCCGTCCGCACCGTCGCCACCGTTGCCGCCGGTCGCAGTGCTCCCGGTCACGTCTCCACCGTCAATGCCCTGCACCACGGCACCGCCGCCGCCAGCGCCACCGCCACCGCCGTAGCCGGCCGCTGTGGCGGTGCCCGCTGCACCGTCACCGCCGTCGCCGCCTAGGCCGCCGGTCGCGCCATCACCGATGCTCGCCCCGTTACCGCCCGCGCCGCCGGCCCCGCCGTCGCCGAACTGCCCGCCGTCGGTGCCCTGGCCGCCCGTGCCGCCAGTCCCGCCGGCCCCGCCGTCCTGGGGGCGTGTCGGGTTGGACAGCCCCTCACCGTCGCCGCCTTTGCCGCCGGTTCCGCCGTTACCGCCCTGGCCACCGCCGACGCCACCGACACCGGCGCCGCCGCTGCCGCCCTGCCCACCGTCACCACCGTTGCCGGCCTGCTCGGAGACGCCTCCGTCGACGCCGTCGCCGCCTGTGCCGCCGTTGCCGCCGGCTCCGCCGGTGCCGTTGGTGCCGGTGTTGTTGCCGCCTGTTCCTGCTTGGCCGCCGTTTCCGCCTGTGCCGCCGTTTCCGCCGTTGCCGCCGGGGGTGCCGGGGGTTGCGGTGGGGTCGTTGGCGGCGTTGTAGCCGTTGCCGCCGTGTCCGCCTTGGCCGCCGTTGCCGCCGGAGCCGTTTGTTGCGGTGTCGCCGCCGGCTGTGCCGCCGTTGCCGCCTGCGCCGCCTGTGCCGCCGTTTCCGGCTTCGGTGGTGGTGGTGCCGGTAAGTCCGGTGCCGCCTGCGCCGCCGTCGCCGCCGTTTCCGCCGTCGCCGTCGGTGCCGGCATCACCGGAGGTGCCACCGGTGCCGCCGGTCCCGGCCAGGCCGCCGAGCCCGGCGCTGCCGCCTTGGCCGCCGTTTCCGCCGTCGCCTCCGGCCATCCCTGTATCGCCGGCGACGCCTGCGCCGCCTGTGCCGCCTGTGCCGCCGTCGCCGCCTTGGCCGCCGCTGCCGTTGGTGCCGCCGGCGACGGCTGCGCCGCCTGTGCCGCCTGTGCCGCCGTCGCCACCGGTGAAGCCGTTGAGACCCGAAGCGCCGGGTGTAGATCCGGCGCGGCCCGTGTCGCCAGCACCGCCATCGCCACCAGCACCGCCATTGCCGCCGTTTCCTGCGCTTCCGGCAACACCGTCGGTGGTGCCGGAACCGGCCGCGCCGCCCAGGCCGGCGCTGCCGCCAGAGCCGCCAGCACCGCCGTCCCCGCCGGAAACGTCAGCGCCCACACCGCTAGCGCCGGCGCCGCCTGCGCCGCCCGCGCCGCCGGACCCACCGGCTCCGCCGTCGCCGCCCACACCGGAAATCGCGCCACCGGAACCACCTATGCCGCCGGCACCGCCGTCGCCACCAGCAGTGCCGGACCCTCCGGTTTCGCCCGGCTGAGCCCCATCAGTACCGGCGGCTCCTGCGGCACCGGTGCCGCCGGCGCCGCCGTCGCCGCCGTCACCGAACGCGCCGCCGTCACCGCCGGCGCCGCCGTCTCCGCCATCACCACCGGGAGTTGAGGCGTCCACGCCCGCGCCGCCCGCGCCGCCGTCGCCACCGCTAGTCGCTGCCACACCGGCTGCACCATCGACACCGGTGCTTCCGCCGCCACCGATGGTGTCGCCGGCAGCCCCGCCTGCGCCACCGGCGCCGGCAGAGCCCGGATCGCCGCCGTTGCCGCCGTCGCCGCCGTCGCGAACCGTCTGATCCCCGGCTGCGCCGGCCCCGCCGTCTCCGGCAGCACCTGAATCCCCGCCGGCGCCGCCGGCGCCGCCGTCACCGTTGCCGCCGGTGGTTCCGAACAGCAGCGAACCCTGGCCTGCGGCGCCGCCTGCGCCGCCGTCACCACCCGCGCCGCCGTCCCCGCCGTCGCCGCCGTCACCGCCTGCTGCTCCGGCGGCAGTCCCGGCCGCCCCGCCAGCACCTCGACCGCCAGTACCGCCGCTGCCGCCCGAACCACCCAGACCACCGGCGCCGCCAGCCCCGAACAGCGCGAACAGGAACGCCACCGAGCCGCCAGCTCCGCCGGCACCGCCGATTCCGCCGCCGAGTCCGCTACCGCCAGACATTCCCGCAACGGTGAGTTCGGCGCCGTCGGGACCGTCAGCGCCGGCCCCGCCGGCCCCGCCTGCGCCACCGGCGCTAAACGACGCGAGGAAGCCGGTGTCGCCACCGGTGCCGCCGGCGCCACCTGCGCCGTCGTTGATCCCGCTGACCCCGTCGCCGCCATGGCCGCCGTCGCCGCCGTTGCCGAGGAACAACCCGCCGGTACCGCCGGCACCGCCGTCGCCGCCGTCGGTGCCGTTACCGCCGCGGCCGCCGCTGCCGAGCAACCCGGCTGATCCACCCGATCCGCCGGTGCCTCCGATGGCGGTCTCGCCGTCTGAGATGCCGCCGTTGCCGCCCGCGCCGCCGCTGCTGAACACGGCCAACATTCCAGCGTTTCCACCGGCGCCGCCCACGCCACCGGCGACGCCGTCCTCGCCTGGCCCGCCGTCACCGCCGCGCCCGCCGTGGCCGAAGAACAATCCGCCGGTGCCGCCGTTTCCGCCCGCGCCGCTGCCGGCGCCGTTACCGCCGCTGCCGCCGTTGCCGAACCATCCGGCCGAACCGCCGTTACCGCCAGCTCCGTCGGTGAGCGCATCGCCGCCGTTGCCGCCGCTACCGAAGATTCCGGCCGCGCCGCCATTTCCACCGTTGTAGCCGCTGCCACCGTTTCCGAACAGCAGCCCGCCGTTGCCGCCGTGGCATACCGCGCCTTCAGCGCAGGTTTCGGCGCCGTAGTTAAAGCCGTTGCCGATCAACAAGCCGCCGTTGGGATGCTCGGCGGTGCCGTTGCCGAACAAGATGATCGGGAAACCGTGCATGGCCGCTGCCCCGATGCGCGACGGTGTGGCTGCGGCAGGGCTCGACGATTCGGGATCGTCGGCGATTGCTTGGCTCACCGGCGCGCTGCCTGACTCTTCCTCCTGACCGGCGGCCGTCAGGGCCGTGGCGGCTGTCGAGGACTGCGCCCCTGCCGAGCCCGAGTCGGGCGAAGCGCTGCTCGTCTCTGCGGTCTCCGAAGGGCTATCCGCTGCACCCGAATCGGGCATGGCGCTGCCGCCGGTCAAGGATTCTGGGCTCGCTGAGGTGTCATCGGGTTCCTCATCGGAGTCCGAGGACCCCGCGCCGTCGTCAGTGGCGGACTCGAGGTCTGCGAGCGCGTCGTCCGGTTCTTCCTCGGATTCCGACGCAGCCGCGCCGGTATTCGAGGCCCCGAGGTCCGCCAAATCTGGGTCCGCTGAGTCTTCATCGGAGTCCAGCGACCCCGAATCGGGCGAATCCACCGAGGAAGTGGATTCGCCACCGTCGGAACCAGAGGATCCGCTACCGGTGGGTGACGACGAGCTATCCGAGCTCGACGACGACGAGTCGTCCGAGCTTGGGGAGGAGTTGCCTGTCGGGCCCGAGGACAACGTCGAACCAGCCGAGCCGTCGTTGTCGGCGAACGCCGTCGCCGGCGTCGACACAATCGCCGCGCTCACGCCGAGAGCCACCGCCAGAGCGCCCACTCGGCCCAGATAGCGGCCATAACCTTCGGTAGCGGGTGCGGTCGGGGAGGTGAAAGGTCCGCCGAACTCGATGGGCTTCAGGCCGGTGAGGTCTCTGGGGGAGCGCCGGTGCCTGCCCTGGCCAGATGGGTTCTGGCGTTGCTGACCTTTACCGGACGAATGTTTCGAACCCATGAGCAGACCCCCGAAATCCAATCGCGTGAAATCGCCGAGCAGCCCGCCTGTAGTGACTGCCGAAACGTTTCTTCAAACGTCGGAGGGATCATATGTAAACCTAACCTCACGCGCAGCCCGATGACGGAACGTTTCGGCGACTTTTTCCGAAACGCCACGAGTGACCAGCTGCTAGCAGTCGTTTCCGGCCGGAACGGCGAGGTCTGTGACTCCCGGGCCGAAACCGGCAATGTAATCCCGGTTTGCCAGAAATCGACGCTTCAGTTGATCGGCGCGTCGATGGAACGCAGATCAGCCACAATCCCGCGAGCCGCGATGATGCCCTGGCCGGATTGCCAGATTTCGTTGTTCACCGTGAACACTCGGTTGTCCCGGCTGGCCGACAACTCTTTCCAGGCCGCGCTGCGCATGATCTCGGCACCACGCTGTTTCGCCTCCTCGGAGGCAAACGACAGGTACACGATGTCGCCATCCGCGGGGGAGAAGTCCGGTCCGTCGGCCATGTCAGCCTCGGAGATGCCGATCTCGATGTAGGGCTTGTCGTCGAATCGCTGGCTTGCCGGCCGGTCCGCGCCGGCCTCGGCGAGCACGCTGCCGGCAAAGTTGTTGACACCGAAAACGCGCACCGTGTCCTCGGTGAACTGCACGACAGACGCCTGGAAATGGGTCGCATCGTGGTCTGCCCCGGTCGCGCCGGCTTGGCGGTCGAACTCCGCGATGAGCTCGTCGGCGGCTTCGGGGCGTCCAGTCGCGGTGCCCACCGTTCGCAGGGTGTTTTGCCAGGCGGCCCCGGATGGTCCACTGAATACCGTCGGGGCGATCTCGGACAACTCGGGAAAGTCCTGGGGCGTCAGCGCCGCCGAACCCAGGATCAGGTCTGGATCGGCATCGCGGATGGCCGTGAGATCGGGGTCGGTACGGATGCCCGCGCCGGGGAGCTCATAGACCACGGTGCCTAGATAGGCCGGCTGTTGATCCGAGCCGTCGGGCAGGGCGGCGGCCACGACCCGCGATTGCAGACCGAGTGCGCACAGCGCGTCAAGCTCCTCACCGGATAGCGCGACGATGCGTTGGGGGTCGGCCGGCACCAGCGTTGTCTCAGGCACCGGCGGGGTGACGGCATGCGCGGTCGCGTTGCGTGCTTCCCGCTGCGAGGGGCCATCCTCGAGCGGCGCCGGCTCGGGCGCGCAGGACTCATCGGGCCTGCGATCGTTGCCGAGGACACCGGCGCCGGCGATGCGGGTGGTGCTCGTCACGATGGTGTTCTCCGGTGGCGCCGCGTTCCCCCCGCACCCCGCCAAAGTCGACACGCTGACGACAGCCGCGAGCGCGGCCGACGCCACATTCGGGGAGGCCCAGCGGACCGCCCGAGCTCCCGAGAACAGCACGTCGCAGACGGTAACACCCACCACGGCCGCCGCCGGTCAGGTGCCGTGTGGCCGCTTCCTTCGAAGCGTTGCCGCGGGAAATACGACAGTTTGTAGGACCACCGCGACTCCGGCCGGGAATGGCAGCTAGGATTCAAAGCGACCACCGGGTCGGCGGCCTACTCGCGACGTCGCAC
>CAZLTV010000078.1:0-2855 GCA_964562545.1 uncultured Mycobacterium sp.
ACGACACCACCGACGTCGAGCTGCGTCTCGACGATGCGCCACCCGATGTCGCCGAAGCGTTTCGTGCCGAAGTGCGGACGGTCCGGGAGACTATGGCCGTGCTCGCCTCGGCAACCGCGGTTGAACCGCCACCGCAGCTGCGCCGGCAGCTCCTGCACCGCGTCGCCGAGGACCCTGTGCCGCTGCAGCCACGGCAACGCCGCTGGAGCCGGGCCATACTGGCGGCCGCAGCGGCGATCGCGGTCGGACTCGGCGTACTTGGCGTCGGGCTGGCGCTGCGCCCATCGGTGGCGCCGTCGACCGCCGATCTGGTGTTCGCCGCACCCGACGTCAGCACTGTGTCCGGGGAAATCCCCGGCGGGGGCACCGCCACGGTCGTGTTTTCCCGGGAACGAAATTCCGGCGTGCTCGTCATGAATGACGTGCCACCCCCGCAACCGGGCACCGTCTACCAGATGTGGTTGGTGGACGCCCAGGGCCCGCACTCGGTTGGCACCATGGACGCCGAGTCGGTCGCGCCGTCGACCACCGCAGTCATTCCCGATCTCGGGTCGTCACAGGTGCTGGCGTTCACTGTCGAACCGCCGGGCGGATCCGCCCGTCCGACCAACCCCGCTTTCGCCGAGCTGCCGCTGGTCTAGGGGTTTCCAACGTGGCGGCCAGACGATCGGTAGTGGTGCCGACCGCCGGGCCGATGGCCCTGCGCCGAAAGCGATCCCGACCGTGCCAGACCACGTGTCAATACGCTGCCGTGTCAGCTGCACGGCTGGCAGGCTGGCGGCGCCAACGATAGGTTTTGACACTGTTGGCATAACTGAGCAGGGTTGCCGATGCGGCCCTCGCCACTCGGCCGGGTAAGCTGCCAGAGGTTGCGCCCCCGTAGCTCAGGGGATAGAGCACGGCTCTCCTAAAGCCGGTGTCGCATGTTCGAATCATGCCGGGGGCACTTTGTGATGTCCCGGGACACCGTTGACAGGTGTCTCGGGACATTGTTTACATCTGGGGTCTGTTTGTGGGGGAGTTTCCGGGTATTTCGCCGCGTGGTTGGCACTCCCTGAATGAGGGAGTGGAGCGTGGCCGAGCAGGGGTATCGGGCTGCATTGGCGCCGCTCGGCGCGTGGCCGGCACGGCGGGCAGGCAAGTACACTAACGGTTTGGGATTTGTCAGCCCGAGCGCATCGAAATAGTTACTGCCACTTGCAATCCCGTACGCGTAGCGGCATCGCTGTAGGCGCCGTAGTCACGGGCCGAGCACGCGATCCGACCGTCGGGCGCGGTGTCCGCACGGGTGAAGTTGGGGCCCAGCGTACGGCGGCGGACCGATCATTCCTATGCACCAGAGACGCTCATCCCCGCCGGCGCGGCCGACACTGGCCCGGAACGGTCATAGCGATGCACTCGGGCGCCCTACCCCCGCTGATACTCGATTACCCGAAAGCGTCCCGGAACCCGCGGACGTCACTTAAGATTTTGCGGCCCTAGGCGGTGTGCACGAAAACACTTGTGCATATAGCGGATACCGATACATAGGAATTTGCTGTTTTCCATTTTCTCAGCTTCGTCTCAGCTATGTTCCCGGTGGTGACAAAGGTCACAGTCATGACACCTAGGGGTAACAATGCAGGTATCCGTCCGTTCATATCTGACCGCCGGCGTCGCAATGTTTGGCGCTGCCGCGATCGCGATCGCACCCACCCAGGCACTGCCCACAAACGTGGCAGCAACCGCCGACGAGACCAGCTCACGTTCGGTGGCACTGACCGCCGGGTTCGACCCGATCACACCGTGGCTGGATGTGTGGAACACCTCCGAGGTCAATTTCGCCGACCTCGTCAACCTGTACTTGGAAGCCCCCGCCCCGGTGATCCAGCAGGTAGTGGCAAACCAGCTCCGCTACCTGTCGGAGCTTCCCGACATCGGATCGATTGCGGAGCAGATCGTTACGAACGCCGCCGCGGCGATCGAAGCACCCTTCGTCGAAGATCTCAGCACCCTCAGCCCGGGCCATGTCGGCTTCTACCAGGGCTTGCTCGATGAGGTGCCCGAGAGCCTGCAACCGCTGGTCGCATTGACCACGACGTACCTCAGTGGCGCCCTGTTCGGCCTCGTCGGACCGGTGATCGGGCCGATACTGGCCCTCGGTGCCAGCATCGAGAGCATCGTGGAGAACCTGTTCACTGCTGACCCCGACTTCGAGGCCGCGCTCAACGACTTGGTCAACATTCCGGCCAACATGACCAACGCCTTCTTCAACGGCGGCCCGGTGCTTGATCTGACCCCGCTGGTCAGCCTCCTCAACGTCGAGCTACCCGGCGGCACCGAGCTCAACAGCTCAGGTATCACCATGGGCGGGTTGTTCAGTCCGGGTGGCTCATTCTTCAATGCCATGGACGTCAGCCTCACCATGGAAGGGGTGCCGTTCCCCATCAACATCGCGGGAGAGGGCCCGGGCACCATCGGCTCGCTCATCGGGTTGACCCAGGCCATCGCCAAGGCGATCGGGTGGAACGGTCAGGGTAATCCGCTCCAGCCCGCGACTCCTCCGGTCGAGGAGGAATCCGAAACCGGTGATCCGTCGGCCGCGATGCTGGTCTCGTCGGTCAACTCAGATCCTGCTGACTCCCCCGCGGAGTCAGCGGCAGCGATCCTGCAAGAGGACACGTCAACCGACTCCGAGCTCGGCGAGGTCGAAGAGGATGCATCCGGCGGGGCCGGCGGCAACGAGCTCACCGACGAGGAGGCCGGCGAAGAAGTCACCGACGAGCTCACCGGCGAAGAAACCGGCGGCGAGGAAACCTCAGACGAGCTCACCGACGAGGAGGCCGCGGACGAGCTCGCCAACGAAGAAGCTGAAG
>CAZLTV010000078.1:2955-15686 GCA_964562545.1 uncultured Mycobacterium sp.
GACGAGCTCACCGACGAGGAGGCCGCGGACGAGCTCGCCAACGAAGAAGCTGAAGACGGCGACCTCGGCGGCGACCAAGTCGGCGACGATGAGACCGGAAACGACAGCACCGGCAGCGACACGAACGGCGACTCCACCGACGATGCCGGCGACAGCGACACCGGGGACTCCGATTCCGGCGACGCCGATGGTGGCGATTCGGCGGACGGAGGCGGTGCAGAGGCAGCCTGAGGCCGGCAACATCAAAGCACCCCTCCCACCGGGAGGGGTGCTTTGCGTTTCCCACTACCGGATCACAGCTCCGCAGCTCGCGACCGATTGCCGACCATCCAGCCACGGTGAGATCGCCGGGTTCCGACGAGTTCCCGCCGATGAGCTCTAGGCGCAACAGGATGTCCTCGTGGATAACCAAGACGTCATGATTATGTGATGCAACTCACATAAGGCGTACCCTGGGGGCATCTCATCAGACGAAAGGAGATGTGATGAAAGGTGCGCACCGTGACCCGGTGGACCACGCCCGAACAACGCAGCCGCACGCCGGCGAATCCTTCATCGACACGCTCTGGCTGCCCGGTCTGATCCTCATCGGCGTCGGCACCGTACTGATCGCCTGCACTGTCGCCGCCACCGCATACGGTCAACCCGAAATATCGATCATGCTCGGCCTGATCGCCGGCGCCCTCGTCACCGCGGGCGCACTGCTGGTCGCCATCGAGCATCAACGCGTCAAGCGCGTCGAACGGCAGTGGTTGGCCGACCACCCGGACCACAACCGGCAACCCCACCTGCACGCCAGCTAGAGGCCGTCCAGGAACGCCGCCACCGCCGCGTTGAACGCACTCGGGTTCTCCCAGAACGGATAGTGCGTCCCGGCATCTACACCCACGATTCGCACAAATTCGGAGCCCCGGACCTGTTGATGAATCCAACGCAGTGAGGCGATAGGCACGTTGACGGAGTCCCCGGCGACCACCAGTGTGGGCAGGTCGATCTGAGGAATCAGGCTGCGCCAGTCATGCGTCACGACATCGAAGAGGAGATCGCCGGCGAACCCGCGGTCGAACGTAGCGGCCTGCCGGGCCAACCAGTGCAGTCGCTCAACCGGCAGGCCCGGTGACGTGGTATCTGCCAGAAAGCCACGCCGCGGGTCGGGACCCGGACCGCGCAGCAGATCGGTGAACGCGAACAGGCCGGCCCCGTCCATAGTCGCCCCTGCTTCGGCGGCCTGCTGATCGCTCCACGCGGGATTACGCAGCGCACAAGGCATTTGATCGACCAACACCAGTGCACGAAGCCGTTCGGTTCCGAACAGCTCGAGATAGGACCAGATCACCGCCGCACCCATCGAGTGGCCAAGTAGATGAACGTCATCGAGGTCCTGCGCGATCAACACGTCGCGCAGATCGGCAGCAAGCCGGTGCAGGTGGTAACCGGAAGACGGGGTCGAAGAGCGACCATGGCCGCGATGATCGAGCACCACCACCCGCCAGGACTCCCCCAACGAATCCAGCTGGGCGGAAAAAACTTCCGCGGTCAGCGACCATCCGGGCAACAGCACCACGGGCCGGCCGGTACCGGTCTGCACATGGTGCACCAGGGCACCGTCACCGGTCGCGGTGCGCTCGGACCGCGGCCCGCTCACCCCAGGGACTCCAGAACAAACAAGGCGAGAAACCCCACCAAGAACAGGGCCGCCATCCATGAACGGTCCGGGGTTTCGCCACCCCGGGTCAGCTGCAATGCCGCTGCCGTCACTGCGTTGATCTCGACCCTCCCTCCCCACCTCGACGCTGAGCTTATGTGCGAACTTGCACCGGTGGTTTCAACCGCCCATTCTCACAAACAACCCCGGTTTCGGCCCATACCGCAAGCGACAGCCGACTACAACCGGCCTCAACCCTGGCCCCGGGTTTGGATCACCCGCTCGGCAATGTCGATCAGCTTGTTGTTGCTGTCCTGACTGAGCCTGCGCAACATATCGAATGCTGCGACATCGTCAATGTTGTAGCGCTCCATGATGATGCCCTTGGCCTGGCCGATGCGGTCACGGGTCGACAGCGCCGACTCCAGTTGCTCGCTTTGGCGGCTTGCCATGATCGCAGCGGCGCCATGAGCGGCGAGCACGGCGCCGACGGATTCGGCTTCCGCATCGAAGGCGTTGGGTGCGAGCGCGAACAGGTTGAGCGCACCCGCGGTTTGGGAGCTGGTGTAGAGCTTGAACGACAGCGCGCTGAAGACACCCAGTTCGACCGCGGCCGCCGAGTACATCGGCCAGCGGTGTTCGGAGCGGAAGTCGTCGGTGCGCACGATCAACTCGTCGAGTGCAGCCTCGACACAGGGGCCCTCGCCATACTTCATCTGCAGCTCGTCAAGCTGCCGGGGCAGTTCCGACGTTCCGCCCACCGAGTCGAATCGGCCGGCCTTACCGATCAGCAGGATGCCCGCGGCGTCGACGGCATCGATCAGGTTCTTGGCTTCCGCGCTGACGTCGGACAGCACGTCGCTGACGCTGCGCGGAGCAGCGACAGTCCGGGCAAGTTCGGCCATCCGCCGGGCGAGCTCGTGGTTGTGCGCATCGGTCATGGCTCGAGAATGCCCCCGGATCGGGCACCGTACACAGACGCGGTTTGCCGGTCTGGCCGGCGGGCAATGCAGCATCACAGGTAGGGGCGACGGCCGGCCGTTACTCCCACTCAGGTCTCGTCGGTTCAGACCGGCAGCCGACGGGGCCGCCACACTTTCCGCAGCCTTTGGGGTGCCGTTCTCGCACCCAGCTCCGGCACAGCGACAGGCCACGAAATCACGGCTGCGCCAAGCCGGAGATCACCGAGGACGGGCCTTATGCCGGTACATCGCGGCGTCGGCGGCACGCAGGAGAACGTCGATGTCGCCGGTGGCCTCACACGCATAACCCACAGACGCTTCGAGCGTCACCGCTTTGGTGTCGGTCTCGTACGGGCCGGACAACATCTCGACCACCCACTGGGCGAGTTCGGCCAGACCCGAGGCAGGTGTAGGCACCAGGACGACGAACTCGTCGCCACCCAAACGGTAAGCAGTGTTCGGCGGCTCCATGATCCGGGCCAGCCGGCGGGCGGCGGCCGCCAGCACGACGTCGCCGGCGGTGTGGCCTCGAGTGTCGTTGACCTGCTTGAAGCCGTCGAGATCGATGAAGATCACGCCGATCGGCTTGTCAGGGTCGGTGGCGTGGAGGCGTTCGACCGAGTCGACTAGCGCATGGCGGTTATACAGTCCGGTGAGATGGTCGGTGACAGCCAGCCGGGCCAGCTCGGCCTCCGTTTGTCTGCGCACGGTGACGTCCTGGAACTGGGCGATGGCCAGATCCCGGCCCTGGTGAACTCCGGGCACCCGAACCAGGTCACATTGCAGCCACACACTGGTCCCGTCGGCTCGCAAGCACCTGAGATCCGAAGTGACGTGTGGCGTCGCACCGTCCAACACGGCAGCGAAGTGGGTGTCACTGGCTTCGATGTGGTTGGGGTGCACGAATCTCCGGAAGTCGAACCCGACGATGTCGCGCTCGGCGCAGCCCAACACCCGGCAAATCGCAGGGTTGGCCTGAAGGACGACACCCCCCTCGCCGATCACCACTTTGCCGATCGGCGCAAACCGCATGCTGATCTCGAACAGCCGAATCGCTTCGTCGCGGGCCCGTTCGGCCTCTTCTCGCGCGGTGACGTCGATGACCTGAGCGTAGAAGCCGAGAACCTGCCCGTCGACGATATCGGGGACGTAGGAGACCTGAGTGCTACGAGTTTGCCCCGCATGATCGATAAGAATTCGCTCGAACAGTTGCTCATATCCATCCAGCACACCCTGTATATAGGGCAGGTTCAGCGTGTAGAGGGCGGCGCCGAGCACCTCACGGAGGTGGCGTCCACGTATCTGCTCCGGACTCATACCGAAGTATTCGAGATAGGCCTGGTTGGCGATCACATTGCGACCGTCTCGATCCCAGTATCCTATCAGCGCAGGAAGTCTGTCGATCAGCCCGCGGACCTGACGCTGCACTTCAGCCGCAGAGTCTTCGACGTTCCGCCGGTCGGGTGCACCGCTGAATGAACTGGCGAACATGGCTGCGATGCCCTCCGTCTGTCGGTCAGTCCGGCTATCGGAAGCACTGTTGCTGCCATCCCGGGTGGTGCGTGTATTTAGCCAACCTCAGCGCCTAGGTGCATTTGCTGGCCAACGCTTCGAGTATGCCCGCTATCGCGCACTCTGCCCACCCGCAGGCCGGCCGACGGCAAAACGCGATTGGCCAAACCACCCCGGCTTGCTGCTAGCACTCTCCCCATGAGAGTGCTAATATCGGTGGCGCACAGTGATTTGGTCGCCCGCCAGGGTGGCGGGCTCTGAGTGACGTAGGAGGTGGATTACTGTGCTTCGTTTTGATCCGTTCAATGATTTCGACGCTCTGGCCCGGGGCTTGCTGACCAGCCAGACCGGATCGAATCGCACGCCGCGCTTCATGCCGATGGACCTCTGCAAGATCGACGATCACTACGTACTGACCGCCGACCTGCCCGGCGTCGATCCCGGCTCGGTGGATGTCAATGTGGACAACGGCACGTTGACGATCTCCGCGCACCGAACAGCCCGATCCGACGACTCCACCCAATGGCTCGCCAACGAAAGATTCTTCGGCACCTACCGGCGCCAGCTGTCGCTCGGTGACGGCATCGACACCACGGCGATCTCGGCCACCTACGAAAACGGCGTACTCACGGTGACCATACCCATCGCCGAGAAGGCCAAGGCCCGCAAGGTCGAGGTCAGCCACAGCGGCAACCAAAGATCCATCGAACCGACCACGGTCGATTCAGAGTAGATCCGCAGCGCCATCACGGCGCGTCAGCCGTTGCGGTCCAACCGGAATCGCAGGTTGGACCGCACGGCTGGCCACTCGATATCCAAAATCGAATACACCACGGTGTCCCGCCGGGACCCGTCGGGCAGCAGTTGATGGCTGCGCAAAATTCCGTCCAGCTTGGCGCCCAGCCGTTCGATCGCCGCCCGGCTAGTCGCGTTGAAGAAGTGGGTGCGGAATTCCACAGCGACACAACCCAACTTGTCGAACGCATGCCCGAGCATCAACAGCTTGGTTTCGGCATTAATCCCGGTGCGTCGCGCTGACGCGACAAACCACGTGTGGCCGATCTCCAGCCGCCGGTTCGGCCCGTCGACGTTGAGGTAACTCGATGAACCGACCAACGTGCCGTCACGCCCACGCACCACGAAGGTCAGCCCAGTGCCCGGGCTCTGCGCAGCCATACGCAGGTCCACCCACTGACGGGCCGCGTTCGCCTTCGGCGCCCCGGTGAACCACAGTCGACCCAACTCGCCATCGGCGGCCGCCGCCTCGATCTCCGGAACGTGCTTGTGGTCAAGCGGTTCCAGGTCCACCCACCGCTGACCCGACATCGTCACCGGCTCGACGGCAACGGTCACGACGACTCACCAGAAACGTCGGACGGCGACCGCCAGGCCGACAGCATCGCCCACACCGACAGCAACGCAGCCACCACCGCTACCGCCCCTGCGATATAGAGCCCGTAACCCGCCGACACCGGCGGATACACGTAAAGCCGGTAATACCAGAGCGCAAGCGCAACGATCACCACCGAGATCGCCAGTGCCACAGAGGAAGCCATCCGCGCCGAGATTCCGCGAGCCGCCATGGCGCCCGCCACGACCAGCGTCGAGGCCAACAGCACGATGAACTGGCCCACCCCGAACCCCGGCGGCGGCACCGGCATCACCCCGGCCACCCCACCGATGCCATTGGCACGCCCCCCGCCGTCGGCAGACGACCGTAGCCAAGGCAACCACGCACTCACCGCCACAATCAGCGCGCACAACGCGACCAGCCAGCCGGGGTACGCGCGAGACATGAGCAAAGACTACTAAAGTGAACCGATGAGCGATCTCCCCGAATGGGCGCGTCGGCTGAACCTTTCCCCACATCCCGAAGGCGGCTGGTTCCGTGAGACGTGGCGCAGCGAGCTGACAGTGCCCCAATCAGTTCTTCCGACCGACTACGCCGGACCCCGCAACGCGGGTACTGCCATCCTGTTTCTGCTCATGCCGGGCCAGCAGTCCGCATGGCACACGGTACGCAGCGCCGAGCTGTGGCTTTACCATTCCGGGGGGCCGCTGCTGCTCGAGGTCGGCGCCGAGCAGCACAGCGCCACCACCCACCTGCTGGGAGCCGACATCGCCGCCGGCGAAAGCCCACAGTTCGTCATCCCACCCGGGCAGTGGCAGCGGGCCAAGCCGCGCGACGACCAACCCTGCCTGGTCAGCTGCGTTGTCGTGCCCGGATTCGACTTCGCCGACTTCGAGCTGGGCGCCTCTACCGACTGAGCAGGTCGACTGCCGCCGACACCAGCGCAGCGTTGTTCTCGGCCGTGGAACCGTCGGGCAGCAGCAACGTGTCCTCCATGCCGATGCGGGTCTGCACACCCCGCTCCCCGGCGTGCTCCAACAACGGCCAACAGCTTGCATCCAGTCCGTGCAGCAAGACCGGCGCCGGCGAACCCGCCGCTGCCACCAACCTGATCAGTTCGTCGGCCGTGGCGATATCGGCCTCGGGACCCAGCTCGATCATCACCCGCATGCAGTGCGGGGCGATCGCCGAGGCCGCCCACGACTGAGCAGCCTCGGCGTGAAAGATCCCGACCTCGAGTCCGAGGCCACGACCCAGGATCACCTCGGCAAGCTCCGGCGAGCCGGGTTCATGCCAGTTCAACGACGCAAAATCGGGCAGCACGCTCCAGCTCTCGACGGCACGGCGGCGCTGCTGGGCATCCGGCAGCGCCCAATACCCGGTTGTCACACCCAGCGGCAGCCCCGGAGCGGCATGCCGAACCGCCGACACCGCCGCGTCCACCTCCTCGGGCAACAGCGAGTCCACACCGTCGGCGGTCTTGGGATGCATGTGCACCGCCAAGGCGCCCGCCTGATGCGCAGCCACCGCTTCGGCCGCCAGTTGGTCGGGCGTGACGGGCAACTGAGGATGCTGGTCGGGAGTGCGAGCACCGTTGATGCACGCCTTCACATAAATTTTGGGGCTGGCCATGTCCCCATCTTCACCTCTAACGGTTAATGCGCGCGCGCCGCATCCCGTGTTTCGGTATGTGGGATCGTGTGAGGCTACCGACTGGCCCCGAAAAACCACCTCGCCCCGCTACCTCCAGTGGTGCTGCAAGTGGCGCTGTCATGTCATGTGGTGCTCATCCCTCGACCGACACCGGTGAACACAAGTTGAACCCCGCCCCGGTCGGATCGGCGACAGCAGCAAGCCGACCGTAGGGAGTGTCCTCGGCGGCGCGCACCACACTGCCCCCGAACTCCACGATCACCTCGACGGTCTTGTCGACATCGTCGGCACCGAGGAAAGGCGTCCAGACCGACGGGGCGCTCTGGGGCAGTACCGCACCATCCATCACCCCCAGCAACTCTGCACCGTCGAACGATGCCGTGCTGTAGCGGAAGTCGTCGGAGTCGGCGACGACACGGGTCTGCCAGCCGAAAACACTGCGATAGAACTCGAGGGCCGCGGCGTAGTCACTGGTAGTCAGCTGGTGAAACACCGGCGCACCCGCCTCGTTGACGACCTCGAAGCCGCGGTGGCCCGTCGGCTGCCACAGCCCGACCATCGCCCCGGCTGGATCGGCGAACATCCCCATCCAGCCCTTGTCCTTGATCTCCATCGGCTCGGCACCCTCGACGCAGGTCACAGCGCCAGCCGCGGTGGCCGCAGCCAGAGTGCCCCGCACATCGGCAGTGTGCAGATAGGTGGTCCAGCCGT
The DNA here is from genome assembly GCA_964562545.1 of uncultured Mycobacterium sp. Classification (GTDB taxonomy): domain Bacteria; phylum Actinomycetota; class Actinomycetes; order Mycobacteriales; family Mycobacteriaceae; genus Mycobacterium. The sequence continues at coordinate 10,790 of CAZLTV010000078.1, forward strand.
CGGGGGCGTTCCACTGCGGATCGTTGACCACCAGCCCGGCGACGGGCTTGCCCCGGCACAACGCGTTCAGGTAGCCGCCGTAGTGCGGGCCGTAGGATTCAAATGTCCAGCCGAACACCGCGCCGTAGAACTCTTGGGCTTGGTCGAGGGCGGAGGTGGCGAGGTCGATCCAGATGGGTGCGCCCAGCGGGGCGGATTCTCGGACGGGCATTGCAACTCCTGCAGAGGTCACGGGTAGGGACACCCATGACGACCTCTCCCGCCGACGAAACTCATCGCCGGCCCCTTGGCCTGTTTCGCCGTGCCGGGGCGTGGCGAGCCCGGCTTCGCCCGTGCCGGGTCAGTGTCGGGCCCGACCCAGCACGGCCGAAGCAGCATCAGACCGGGGAGTAGCCCAAGGTGGCCTTGGTCTCCAGGTATTCGTCGAATCCGAAGCTGCTCCACTCGCGACCGTTGCCGCTGCGCTTGTAGCCGCCGAACGGGGCGTTGAGGTCGAAGCCGTGGTTGATCGCGATGGAGCCCGCACGGATTCTGCGGGCCACCGCCCGCGCGGTGTCCAAGTCGGCGCCGGACACGTAGCCGGCCAAACCGTAGTCGGTGTCATTGGCGATCTCGAGGGCCTGGTCGAGATCGTCATAGCCGAGGATGCACAGCACTGGGCCGAAAATCTCTTCCCGCGCGATCGTCATGTCGTTGGAGACGTTGGCGAACACCGTCGGTTTGACGTAGTAGCCGGTGTCGAGCCCCTCGGGGCGACCGGTGCCGCCTGCCACGACGGTGGCACCTTCGTCGATGCCCTTTTGGAGTAGCCCCTGGATCTTGTCGAACTGGGCCTTGGAGGCCACCGGGCCGATCGCGGACTTGTCGGCCGGGTCGCCGATCTTGACACCCGCGATGACCGCACGGGCGATCTCGATCGCCTCGTCCATCCGCGAGTTCGGCACCAGCATTCGCGACGGCGCATTGCAGCTCTGACCGCTGTTGAGCATCATCGTCGACACCCCGGCGGTGACGCTCTTGGCGAAGCCCTCGTCGTCGAGCACGATGTTGGGGCTCTTGCCGCCCAGCTCCTGGGTGACCCGCTTGACCGTCGGCGCGGCGTTTCGGGCCACCTCCACACCGGCACGGGTGGAACCCGTGAACGACATCATGTCCACATCGGGGTGACTCGACAGCGCGACCCCGACACCGGGACCGTCACCGAACACCATGTTGTACACACCGGCAGCAACGCCTGCGGCATCAAGGATCTCGCTGAACACCTGCGCCGAGTACGGAGCCACCTCGGACGGTTTGAGCACCATCGTGCAGCCAGTCGCCAACGCGGGGAACACCTTGCAGGCAATCTGGTTGATCGGCCAGTTCCACGGCGTGATCAACCCGCACACCCCGATCGGTTCCTTGATCACCAGGGTGCCACCAAGCTGCTCCTCGAACGCGAAGTTCTTCAGCACGTCGATGGTAGTTGCCAGATGACCCGCACCCATCGCCACCTGCGGGCCGGCCGCCAACGACGGCGGGGCCCCCATCTCCTCACTCACCGCGGCGGCCAGATCCGCCGAGCGCTTCTGATACTCGGACTGGATCGCCTGCAACACATCGAGACGATCCTCGCGGCTGGTCTGCGACCAAGTGGAGAACGCTCGGCGGGCGGCCTGTACAGCTAGGTCGACATCGGCGGCCGAGCCGATCGCGATCACCCCGGAAACCTTTTCGGTGGCGGGGTTGTCGACATCGAGCACCTTGGGCTCGACCGGATCGACCCACTTGCCGTCGATGTAAAACTTCAGATACTCACGCATGGCTCCACTCTCCCTCAGGTCACCGGCTTACTGGGTGCCTTCGGCATACCAGGTCCGGAATCGGTCGTACTTGGGCATTTCCTCAGAGTTGGCCTTCGGGTCGATGCAGACGTGCACGACGGCGGTCTTGCCGCTGGCGTAGGCCCGTTGGATGGCCGGGCCGATCTCGTCCTCCTTCTCGACATATTCGCCGTGGCAGCCGAAGCCCTCGGCGATCTTGTCCATCCGGACATCCTTGCTCCAGTGCACACCCGGCTGCGGGGACGGCTGCTCGAAAGTGCGTTTGTAGACGCCCACCTCCAGGCCCCACTGGTGGTCGACCCCAACCACACACACCAGCGGAAGATTCAGCCGCGCAGCGGTTTCGAGTTCAGCGATGTGAAACAGGAATGCCGAATCACTGGTCAACAGCATGACCGGCCGTTTGCGGCCCTCGGCCACCGACGCCCCGACGGCGTAGGGCAAACCGGTTCCCAGGTGGCCGAAGTTCTGGTTCCAGATCACGTCGCGCGGCTTTGTTTGCGAGTACGTCCACTGGAAGATCACGGTCGCGCCGCCGTCGCGCACCATGATGCCGTCCTGGGCGTACTCGTCGAAAGCCTTGGTCGCCTCCACCACATAGCGCGCCGGATGCACCGGGGTCCGTCCGCTCGGCGCTTCGTCGGCCACCCGCGCCAGCTCGGCGGCGTCGGCCTTGATCAGGGTTTCCAGGCTGTCCGAGGGGGTGCGCGGGGTCTCACGCAGCGCCTCGACCAGCTGCGGGACCACCCCGCGCAGATCCCCGACCAGCGACACATCCATCGGCCGGTTGACACCGATGGCGGTCGGGTCCTGCTCGACGTACACCCATTTGCGGTACTCATCGTTGGCCGCCCAATGCTGGGTACGGCCGTAATGCATCGGTTCACCGAGCTCGGTCCCCAGCGCGACGCACAGGTCGGATTCCTCGACGGCCTGATTGGCCGCCGGGGAGAACAGATAGGGGAAAGTCCGGTCGGCCAGCCCCGGGATGAAGGAGGTTCCGCCCGAGGTCTGGATCACCGGGCAGGCCATCAACTCGGCCAGCTCCTTGACCTGCTGCTGGGTACGTGAAGTGTGCACGCCATGCCCGACCAACAGGACCGGGCTCTTAGCCTCGCCGATCAACTTCACCGCAGCGGCAACCTCGGCAGAGCCCGCCCCTTGGTTGACCAGCCGGTAGCTCGACGGCTGCGGCGCATCCCCGACATGGAGCTCCTCGAGGATGACGTGCGAGGGGAACTCGACATAGGCCGGGCCGGGGGTGCCGGACATCGCTTTGCGGATCGCCTCGTGGATGATCTCGTCGGTCTGATCGGCGTACTCGATGGAGCTGCTGTACTTGACCGACGGCGCGAACAGGCCCTCCTGCTGCACGAACTGGATGCGGCCGCGCCGGACCCGGCGCTCGGTGACGCGGGCCCGCTGGCCGCCGAGGAAGATCACCGGCGAGTTCTCCACCAGCGCGCACATCATCGCCCCGGCGATGTTGGCCACCCCCGGCCCCAGCGTCCCGATGCACAGTCCGGGCTTTCCGGTCATCCGGGAGGCCGCCTCGGCCATAAAACCTGCGGACAGCTCGTGGTGCGGTGCGACCACCGACCAGCCACGGGACTCGGCCTCGCTGAACATGTGCACGAAGTTCGGATCCGGAATGCCGAACAGCGTGTTGACTCCCTCGGCCTCGAACAGGTCGAGGATTCGTTTGTATACGGGTACACCCATTGGTCACTTCCTTTTCGATTGAGGACCCAGGCGGTAGCGCTCTGAAATCCTTTGACGTTGTGCTGCAGGAGAACCGAACAGTGAACGGTTCAACGTGGCACGTTTGAGATAGGTGTGGACGCCGCTTTCCCAGGTGTAGCCGATGCCGCCGTGCAGCTGCATCGCCTTGCCCGCGACGGCGACCGCTGACGACGTCACGTACGCCTTGGCCATCGCGGCGGCCGGGTGCGCATCGCCACCGCCGGCGACGGCGGCCACCGCGTCGGAGACCAATTGGCGCGACACCTCGATGTCGACGAGCATGTCGGCGCAGGCGTGCTTGACCGCCTGGAAGGACCCGATGGGCCGCCCGAACTGGTGGCGCACCGTCACGTAATCGACGGTGGCCGTGAGCATCTTCTCGGCGATACCGAGGCTGTCGCAGGCGATCGCGACCGCCGCACGGTCCCGCAGCGCAGCCGCCGTGGCTTCCAGGCTTCCGGTGAAGTCCAGTACCACCTCGACGGTGGCGGCGTTCGCAGTGACGGTGGACAGCCGCCGTGTCCCGTCGAGTACCGGTTGGGCCTCGACGAGTAGCTGCGAGCGGGGTACGACGGCCAGTCCTGCCCCGGTGAGCACCAACAGCCGATCTGCACCGTCGGCGTCCGGAACGAACTCGGCAGCCCCACTGAGCCGGGTGCCGTCAAGGGCGAAGTCGCCGAAAGCGACCGCCATGCGGCGCTCACCGCTGGCAACTTCGCCCAGCAGTCGATCCCGCTCGTCGCACTGCTGCACCGAGTTCAATGCGCCAACCGTCAGTACGGCCCCGCCGAGATAGCTGGTCGCGCCGGCGGCCCGGCCGATCTGGTCGAGCAGCACCGCAGTCTCGACGAACGAAGCCCCCGCTCCGCCGACGTCATCGGGCACCTCGATGCCGGCCCAGCCGGCCTCGACCAGAGCATGCCAGCCCGGTTCGCGGTCCTTGGCGAGTAGCTCACCCGCCACAGTACGCAACTCTTCGTGAAACTCTGCGAAATCGTCTGCCATCACGCCACACTCGGCTCTCGCGGCAGACCGAGGCCACGCTCGGCAATGATTGTGCGCTGGATTTCGCTGGCTCCTCCCGGGATCGTCCACTCCCACGAGCCGATGAAATCCAACACCCAGCAACCCGATTCCCATCCGCTCGACATCGGCTTGCTCAGCACGGTGTGCGCGGCCGCGCCGCCGATCTCCGCGCCGAAGTCGGTGAGACGCTGAAGCAACTCGCTGTAGTAGAGCTTGACGATCGATGCGTCAGCCGGACCGCCCGCTCCGTGCTCGACGACCCTGCGGCACATGCCCCGCAACGCGGTGATCTCGATCTCGAACTG
>CAZLTV010000079.1:0-15646 GCA_964562545.1 uncultured Mycobacterium sp.
ACATATCCGGCGGCTCAACGATGTGGTCGTCGACACTGATCAGGATCATGTCGTCTTTGTTCATGGCCGATCCGTTCCGTAGGGACTTACCGTATGGGCAACAGTTTAGCGTGGGTGCGGACCGGGCTCAACGAGTAGCACCTTCGGGCGCCAGGGCCCCGGACCTGGCCGCTACGTCACCGCGTCGTGTCCGACGGACGCGTCGGACGGATGCACGGAATCCAGTGAGGCGTCCTTGGTCTCACGCATGACCAGGATCGCGACGAAAGTCAGGCACGCCGAGATGAACAGGTACAGGCCCACCCACGCCACGCCGTAGCTGGTCGCCAGCCAGGTCGCGATGAACGGGGCCACCGCCGCACCGAGGATGCTCGACACGTTGTAGGAAATGCCGGAACCGGTATAGCGGACGTTCGTCGGGAACAGCTCCGGAAGCACAGCGCTCATGGGCCCAAAGGTCAGGCCCATCAATGCCATCCCGATGATCAAGAACCCCAGCATCGTCGCTGAAGAGGTGGTCCCGGAGCCGAGCATCGGCGCGAACAGGGCGCTGTAGGCCATGATCCCGGCGGTTACGACCAGCAGCGACCGGCGGCGGCCGAACCGGTCGGCGAGCAGCCCCGCCACCGGCAGCGTCGCGGTGAAAAAGAGCACTGCGATCAGCTGCAGTTCGAGGAAGTCGAGGTAGCCGAACCCCAGACCGGTGCCCTCCGGTGGCGCCTTCGCGGTGCCGAAACTCAACGCCCACGTCGTCACGATGTAGAACAGTGTGTAAGTCGCCAGCATCACGAACGTGCCGATGATCAACTGCCGCCAGCTCGTGCGGAACACCTCGGCCACCGGCGCTTTGACCTTCTCGCCGCGTTCCACCGCGCGGGCGAATACCGGAGTCTCCAGGATGCGCAGCCGAACATAGAGCCCGATGGCCACCATCACCGAGCTCAGCAGGAACGGTACGCGCCAACCCCAGGTTAAAAACGGTCCGTCGAGGTCGGGGTCGACGTTGCTGTGTCCGAGCCACAGCAGCAAGGTCACAAACAGTCCGTTGGCCAACAGAAAGCCCAGCGGTGCGCCAAGCTGGGGCCACATCGCGGCCCAGCCCCGCTTTCCGGGCGGCGCCGTTTCGGTCGCCAGCAACGCGGCGCCGCTCCACTCACCTCCGAGTGCCAAACCCTGCGAGAAACGCATGACGGCCAGCAGGGCGGGCGCGACGATGCCGACCTGAGAGTAGGTCGGCAGCAGCCCGATCGCGAAGGTTGCGATACCCATCACCAGTAGCGAGGCCACCAGCGTGGTCTTGCGCCCGGCCCGATCGCCGAAATGGCCGAACATGACCGAGCCGACCGGACGCGCGATGAAGGCCAAACCGAACGTTGCCAGTGAAGCCAGCAGGGCCGTCGTCGAATCTCCCTTGGGAAAGAACAGGTGTGGGAACACCGAGACGGCCGCCGTGGCGTAGATATAGAAGTCGTAGAACTCGATGGTCGTGCCGATCATCGACGCCAGCACGATGCGTCGGCGTGGGACCCCACCGACCATTCCACTGTCACTGCTGGTCAAAGCGCCTCCAGGTGGTTGGGCAGAAGAACATCATGCCAGCGTGGGGCCGCATGGGCGTCCGTGTTCGTAGATGGCACGCACGGTGTCGATGGTGTCCGCTTCGGCGGCGGATTTATCCTCGCGGTAGCGCACAACCCGGGCGAAACGCAACGCCATCCCGCCGGGGTATCGCGACGACGTCTGCAGACCGTCGAAGGCGATCTCGACGACCTGCTCGGGCCGGACGGTCACCACGTAGCTATCAGTTGCGGCGCAGCCGTCGGACCTGCCGTCGGCGAGTTCCAGGAACCGCTGGGTCTGCCACGCCAGCATCTTGTCGGTCATACCCTTAAAAGTCTTGCCGAGCATGACGAACCCGCCCGACGCCGGATCCAGGGCGCCGACGTGGATGTTCGACAATGTGCCGGAGCGCCGCCCGGACCCCCATTCGACAGCCAACACCACGAGGTCGAGCGTGTGCACAGGTTTGATCTTCAGCCAGCTCGCGCCTCGGCGGCCGGCCTCATACGGTGCTAAAGGCGACTTGGCCATGACACCTTCGTGGCCGGCGGCCAGTGCAGTGTCCAGGAAGCCTGCGGCTGCTTCGGTGTCGGAGGTCAGCAGCCGGTCAACGCGCTGGTGGCGCGGTATTACCGCATCGAGCATCGCGATGCGGTCGGCGGCAGGAAGGTCGAGCACGTCACTGCCGTCGAGGTGCAGGATGTCGAAGAAGAACACCGACAACCGCGGGGCGTCCGCGCCGGCACTTCCACGTCGGCCGAAGCGAGAGGCGGTGGTCTGGAAGCGATGTGGACGGCCATTGGCGGCTAGCGCGATCGCCTCTGCGTCGGCAATGAGGTTGGTGACCGGAAGCGCGAGCGTGGCGTCGACGACCTCGGGGAGACGGGCGGTGACGTCGTCGAGGCTGCGGGTGAATATCGACACCGCGTCCCCGTTGCGGTGGATCTGTACCCGGGCGCCGTCGTACTTGGTTTCCAACATCGCCGTTCCGTCGAGCCTTTCGAGTGCGTCGCCGACATCGGTCGCGGTCTGCGCGAGCATCGGAGCGACCGGGGTGCCCACCCGCATGGTGAACTGCTCAAGTGCGGTGCTGCCGCCGCCGAGTGCGGCGGCAGCGACTGCGGGTAGGTTGCCGCTGAGCATCGCCGCGCGCCGTACCGCCGTCGGCGGCACTGCGGCGGCGCTGGCGACCGCGTCGGCCATGACACCGATCAGGGCGCCCTGGCGCAATTCGCCGGCGAGTAGACGGCGCAGAAACGTCTGCTCTGCCGCGGTTGCAGCCCCGAACAGGCCCGCGAGCAACTGTGCTCGGCGCGACGTGGAGCCTTTCCCCGAGGTGGCGCCGATATCGGTGAACCGGTCGTCGACCCCGACGACGGTCAGGGTGGGTTTGTCGGCAGGTTCGGGGATCGAGCGCAGCGCTGCCCAACCCACCCCGATCTGGCGTTGGGTGAGCTCACCGGAGAGCCAGGACACTACGATCGCGACCTGGCGAGGATCGGATTCTGTTCCGGCGAGCCGCAGCAGCTCGGCAATGCGCGCTGTTTTCGCCAGCCGCGACGACGTCCCGGCCACCTCGGCCGAAGCCTGCGCAACATCAGTGACCAGCACCGCTCCACCATGGCACGGCCCACCGACACCGGGGGCGCGGGGCGACTCAGGTGACGGCGAAATCGACCGAATGCCAACCTGTGGCGCCGTCGGGAACCACGTCGGCCCACTCGGAGGTTTGGGTGTAGCCGGTGTTGTCGGTGGCACGCACCGTGATGGTGTGTAGCCCGGTCTCCCGGGCGTCCCAGTCGATGCTCCACAGCCGCCAGGTGGCATTGGAGTATCCGTCGCCCAGCATGGCCTGTTGCCACTGGCCCTCGCCGCTGGGCCCGTCGATGCGTACCTGCACGGCACGCACGCCGCGGTCCTGGGCCCATGCCACGCCACCGAACGTCACCGGTCCGACTGCGACGTCCTGACCGCTGCGGGGAACGTCCACGCGGGACTCGGTCTTAATCGGACCGCGCGCAGCCCAGCCCAGTCGCGTCCAATACGCCTCGGCGCGGTCGAAGCGGGTCAGCTCCAGATCGACGACCCATTTGGTGGCCGAGACGTAGCCGTAGAGTCCCGGCACCACCAGCCGGGCCGGGTAGCCGTGTTCGACGGGCAACGGCTCGCCGTTCATCCCCACTGCCAGCAGCGGTTCCGGCGCGGTGAGCGCCTCGGCCGGGGTGCCGGCGGTCCAGCCGTCGACCGAGGTGGACAACACCATGTCGGCATCGCTGTGCACACCGGCTTCGGCGAGCAGGTCCCGAACCCGGTATCCGGTCCACATCGCGTTCGAGATCAGTTCGCCGCCAACAGGATTAGATACACAGGTCAGGGTGACGGCCTGCTCGACGACCTCGAACCGCTCGAGGTCTGCCCACCGGAACGTGACTTCGCGGTCGACCATGCCGTGGATCCGCAGCGCCCACTCTTCGCGGCTGAGCTGGGGAACCATCAGCGCGGTGTCGATGCGGTAGAAATCGGTGTTGCTGGTGACGAACGACGGCAGGTCGACACCGCTCGGTTGCACCGACGCCGGAACTTCCGGTGCGGGCACATCGATGTGTGGCAGCGCGGACTGCTGGCGATCGCCGGCCACCGACGCGGTCAGCCGGGTGATGACGACGCCGGCCACCCCGCTGGCCGTACCGGCGGCGAGAAGGCCCAGCGTCAGCAAGGACCGGCGCTTGGCCCCGTCGGGGACCTCCCCGCGGCCGCCGTCAACAGCGGAGGAATCGCCCTCACCGGTAGCGACGTCGAACCGGTCCGACACCAGCAGCCGCAGCACCGCGACGCCGCACAGCACGCCGACGACCGTCGGGATGACGTCCACGGCGGAGGCCTGAGCACGGGTGAGAACCGCCGCGCCGCCCACGATGCCGGCGAGCACGATCATCGCGCTGCCGATCGGTCGGCGCTTTGTTTCGACCGTCCCGGCGACCGCGGCGAGCAGCGCGATCACGACCAGCACCGCCAGTGTCAGAACCAGTTTGTCCGCGGTGCCGAACAGCTGAATCGCCCATTCCTTGACCGGTCCGGGCGTCAAATCGATGACCGCGGATCCGACCGCGGTGCGTACGTCGGCCTGCGGCCCGAAAGCGGCGCCGACCAGCTGGGCCACGCCCAGCGAGACGGCGGCGGCGGCAACCCCGCTCAATGCGCGTGCGCCTGTACCGGTCATGGAAGCCAAGTTACCGCCGTGACGCCCCCAAAAGACTTACCGAAGTATGTCATCGGCTAGGTTGCTTTACAGTCCGGTCCGGTTTTGGAAAGCCTGGATGAGTCCGGGAATGTCGTGTGAAAGGGAGCCAGATGGAGATCGAGGGCAAGAAGGCTGTCGTCATCGGGGGAGCGTCGGGGTTTGGCAAGGCAACCGCCGAAGCGCTCGTCAAACGCGGTGCGACCGTGGCGGTGCTGGACCGTCCGCAGTCCAACGGCAAGGACGTCGCGGCCGAGATCGGCGCCTCGTTCTACGAGGTGGACATCACCGACTTCGACGGCACCGAGACCGTGTTCAACGAGGTGGTCGACGCCCTGGGCGGTCTGCACATCTGCGTGACGACCGCCGGCGGCGGGATCGCCGAGCGCACCGTGAAAAAGGACGGTCCGCACAGCCTGGATTCGTTCCGCAAGAGCATCGACCTGAACCTGATCGGCACCTTCAACATCAGCCGGTTGGCCGGCTGGCACATGTCGAAGAACGAGCCTGTCGACGAGGATGCCGAGGAGCGCGGCGTCATCATCAACACCGCATCGATCGCGGCGTTCGAAGGGCAGATCGGACAGGTGGCTTACACCGCATCGAAGGCCGCAATCGCCGGCATGTCCCTGACGATGGCGCGCGACATGGGCAGCCTGGGGATTCGGGCGCTCGCGATCGCCCCCAGCCTGTTCGCCACGGGTTTGACGCAGGGCATTCCCGATGAGTACGCGAGCGTGCTGACCAAAGATGCCGCGTTCCCCAAGCGCCTCGGCAAGCCCGAGGAATACGCCAAGCTGGCGCTGGCGATCGTGGAGAACCCGATGCTCAACGGTCAATGCCTGCGCCTGGACGCCGGACAGCGGTTCGCCCCGAAGTAGCGGACACGGTATCGGCGTGCCCAGCCGTGGCGCACACGCCTGGGCACGCCGACGTCGCCAGCGATCAGCGGTAGGCGTCCCAGCCGAGCTTGACCGCCAGAGTCAGTCCTGCGATGCCGATCGCGATTCGCATGGGCTTGGCAGGAGCGTGACGGACGATGACGGGCCCGAGCCGGGCGCCGAGCAGACATCCGATCCCCAGCGCGCCGACCGCACCCCACTGCACCGGGGCCACCACCGCGAAGATCAGCGCAGCCACGCCGTTGGCCGCGCCGAGGATAACGTTTTTGCTGGCGTTCGCGTGGGCCAGCGTCGCCTCGCCGGCCCGCAGCAGGAACGCCAGCAACAGCACCCCGGCGGCCGCGCCGAAGTAGCCGCCGTAGATGCAGATCGCGAAGATCGCCACCGCCTCGGCAGTCACCCGCAGCCTGTGACGGTTGTGGCTGGCCACACTCGAGCTGCGGGTGGGGCGCACGGGGATCAGGATCGTCAGCGCCGCGGAGGCCAGCAGCACCGGCACCACCCGTTCGAACCCCTCGGCCGGGGTCGACAACAGCAACACCGCCCCGGCGACGCCGCCAATGGCGGCCACCGGCAGGATGCGGCGCAACCAGGGGCCCTGCCCGGCCAGCTCGGGGCGTGACCCGATCACCGACCCGACTCCGTTGAACACCAGAGCGACGGTGTTGGTGACGTTGGCCATGACCGGTGGAAGACCGACGGCCAGCAGGGCTGGATAGGTGGCCACCGAGGCGAGACCGGCGATGCTGCCGGCGAGCCCGCCGAGAATCCCGGCCACGAACAGCAGCACCATTTGCGACCAAGACATCAGCACAGTGTGGCAACTGGACCGGGCCGGGGATACGAGTGCGATATGTGTTTGCGCTCACCGGACCCCGGGGGTGTAGCATCACTGCCGTGCCAAGGCGACTCGTAGTAGCAACCCGCAGCGGGGTCTGATTCTGACCGACCCCTCGCTGTGGGTCGTCGCTACTTCGTCGGTCACTTCCTTTCAGTACGAAGGCCGGCACATGAACTCCCTGATCGCCACTCCTGGCAGCACATCGCCCAAGTCGTCGACATCGTCGACATCGCCCACATCGCCCACGTCGTCGATGTCGTTTTCCACCCACGTGGACCATCCGATGCCACGCGCCCTGCGTGAGCACGCCGATACGAAGACCTTCGACGAATTCGTCGGCGAATACGCGCCGACCGCGGGTCCATTGCGGCTCGGCCAGTGGTCCTGCGCCGACGATGCGCGTCCGGGCCGGCTGGGCCCTCAGGCCCGCAACTACCAGGCCACGCTCGCAGTGGGAGACTCCATCGGCACTTCACGGGCTGCGGCGTGCGGTCCGGTGGCTGCGCTGACCGCAATGCTTTACGAGCGCGGTATCGCCGTGGAGATGACGGCGTTTCATCAGCTTCCCGCCGGGGAGCACACTGCGACATTCATCCGTGGCTGCGACGGCACCAGAAGCGAGTGGGCAATGGGCTGGTCACCGGACCCCATCCAGTCGGCGCTGCGCGCGGTGATCGCCTGCGCCAACCGCTTACTCGCCGTCGCCTAACTTCCGCCCGGACGGTCGAGCTGGTGTCCGCAGCTGGGTCAGTGCAAGGGACGCAAGACGATCGGCATGCCGTCGATCGGTACCGGCATGCCGCCGTAGTCGTAGCGCGGGGTGTAGCCCGGATGCGTCAGCTCCAGCCGGTAGCGGCGTAGTAGCCGGTGCATGACGGTCTTGATTTCCAGCTGGCCGAACACCATTCCGATGCATTTGTGGGCGCCGCCGCCGAATGGCGCGAACGCGTAGCGGTGTCGCTTGTGCTCGTTTCGCGGTTCGGCGAAGCGTTCGGGGTCGAACTTTTCTGGGGTGGTCCACAGCTCCGGGAGCCGGTGGTTGACCGATGGCCAGGTCACCACGTTCGTGCCGGCAGGCACGAAATATCCCAGCAGCTCGGTGTCGCGCACCGCTTGGCGGAAGTTGAAGGGCAGCGGCGTCTGCAACCGCAGCGCCTCGTTAACCACCAGGTCGTAGGTCTCGAGTCGGTCCAGTTCGTCGATGTCCAGCGGGCCATCGCCGATCCGGTCGGACTCCTCGCGCAGCCGGTCTTGCCAATCTGGATTGGCCGCCAGGTGGTAGGCCATCGTCGTCATCGTCGAAGTGGATGTGTCGTGGGCGGCCATCATCAGGAAGATCATGTGGTTGACGATTTGCGTGTCGGTGAAGCGACGGCCGTCTTCATCCTGCGAATGACACAACACGCTGAACATGTCGGTGCTCTGCGCGCCGCGCTTCTCGCCGATGCGCGCGGTGAAGTAGTCCTCGAGTGTCCTGCGGGCCCTGAGCCCGCGCCACCACGTCAGCGGTGGTATCGGCTTGCGCACGATCGCGTTGCCGGCCCGGGTTGTGGTGGTGAACGCGGAGTTGATGGACGTCACGAGCTCACGGTCGGTGCCGGCGGGGTGGCCCATGAACACCTCGGAAGCGATATCGAGCGTGAGCTCCTTGATCGCGGGGTGGAAGAGGAATCGGGGGTCGTTGCCCGCCCAGTCGTGGGCCAACACGCGGGAGGTGACCGAGTCGATGTGTGAGACATAGCCGGCCAGCCGGCCTCGCGTGAAAGCTTCCTGCATGATGCGGCGATGAAACATGTGTTCGTCGAAGTCGAGCAGCATCAGTCCACCCTCGAAGAACGGCCCGATGACCGGATCCCAGGCCCGCTGCGAGAAGTCCTTGTTGCGGTTGGAGAACACCGCCTGGGTGGCGTCGGGGCCCAGCGCCATCACCGACGGCAGGGCAGGGGATTCGGCAAAATAGACTGGGCCGTGCTTGCGATAGAGCTCGAGGATGAAATCCGGGCCACCGCGGAAGATCTCGATCATGTGCCCGAGAACCGGCAGCCCGGCATCACCGCGGATCGCCTTGAGGCCGCTGTTAGCCGGCGGCTCGGTGAGCACGAACTGATCCCACGACTTCGCCTTGAGGCGCTTCTCGACGGCGCCCATGCCCGGGATTGTCACCGGGGTCGGCTTCAACCGCCGTTTAGCCTGGTCAATCCAGTAATCGGTGCTGCTGATCGTGGTCATCGCATGCTCCTGGGAGGACAACGGCGGTCGATGTCACCTGCGCTCCATCCTGATGGCCCAATTTGACGCCTGTCAAGTTTGGAGAGGGGCGAGGGGTGGTGCGAAGGTCTAGCCATGACTGCCGAACCCAGCGAGCTCCGCCGCAGCCGCGGCGACAGGCAGCGCGATGCGATCGTCGCGACGGTTCGCGAACTGCTCGAGCAGCGCTCGTTCGCCGAACTGTCGGTGAGCACCATCAGTGAGCGCGCCGGCGTCGCGCGTTCGGGTTTCTACTTCTATTTCGAATCGAAATACGCGGTGCTCGCGGTGATCGTCGCCGACGCGATGGAAGAGCTCGACAAGCTCACCCACGATTTCGCGCCGCGCGAGCCAGGGGAATCACCCTCGGAGTTCGCCAAGCGGATGGTCGGTTATGCGAAAGCGGTGTTCGCTTCGAACGATCCGATCATGAGGGCATGCAGTCTGGCCCGCAGCACCGACGCCCAGATTCGCGAAATTATGGACGACTTCCAAGACACCGTGGTCGAGAAGATCGTCGGCCTGATCAGCCAGGATTCAGGGGCGCGACCAGTTTCGCCCGATACTCGCTCGCTGGTGCGCACACTGACCGCGGTGACGTCGATGACACTGTCGCACGACAGCTCGTTCGTGGGGCGCGACCAGGACCCTGGCGATGCCGTCGAGATCGTGGAACGACTCTGGCAGTACGGGCTGTGGGGCGGCGAGCTGCCGGGGCAGTGACGGTGGCGGGCGTTACCGGCGCCGGACCTGGTCCGGCAGGGGAGTCGGGAGCCCCGACCTGGCCCGGCAGGGAGTTCGCCCGGCGCCGGTAGGGTCGGCTGTCATGGTGCAGCAGAGTAGCCCGGGGGTTGGATTCCGTGACGGGTTCTCGGGCAAACGGTGCTTTCTGACCGGGGCGGCCAGCGGAATCGGACGCGCGACCGCGTTGAAGCTGGCGGCGCAAGGAGCTGAGCTCTATCTCGCTGACCGCGACGCCGACGGCTTGGCCGCCACAGTGGCCGACGCGCGTGCGCTGGGCGCTGTTGTGGCCGAACACCGCGTTCTCGACGTTTCCGACTTCGATCAAGTCGCACTCTTTGCCGCCGATATCCACACCCGCCACCCGGCTATGGATGTCGTGATGAACATCGCCGGTGTCTCAGCCTGGGGCACCGTCGAGCAGCTGACCCACCAGCACTGGAAGTCGATGATCGACATCAACCTGATGGGGCCCATCCACGTCATCGAGTCGTTCCTGCCGCCGATGATCGCCGCTGGCCGGGGTGGTCAGCTCGTGAACGTCTCGTCGGCGGCAGGTCTGGTGGCACTGCCCTGGCATGCCGCGTACTCGGCCAGCAAGTACGGCCTGCGCGGGTTGTCGGAAGTGTTGCGCTTCGATCTGGCCAGACATCGGATCGGTGTTTCGGTCGTGGTGCCCGGAGCGGTCAAAACACCTCTGGTGCAGTCGGTTCAGATTTCGGGCGTCGACCGCGAAGATCCGCGTGTGCAGCGCTGGACGCGTCTGTTCGGCGGGCATGCGGTGTCGCCGGAGATCGCCGCCGATAGGATCTTGCGCGGGGTCATCCGCAACCGCTACCTGATCTACACCTCTGCCGATATCCGTGCGCTCTACCTGGCCAAGCGCACGATGTGGTTGCCCTACAGCATCGCGATGAAACGGGTGAACGTGCTGTTCACCCGCGCGTTGCGGCCCACCCCGAAGCGCCGGAAGCGTTGAGCCTCAACGCGAACCCCAATCCCACCGGGGAGTGGTGAGCAATCCCTGTCCGGCAATTCGGGTCTCACCCCAATCCTTGTAGAGTTCGAGCTCCCAGGTGTCGCTGTCGTCGGAACCGAGCGGCTGGGCATCGAGGCATTCGCGCAGCGTCGGCGAGTGTGTCACGACAACCACCTGCGTGCGTGCCGCGGCCGCCGTGATCAGTGCTCCCAGCGGTCGCACCAGGTCGGGGTGTAGGGAGGTTTCGGGCTCGTTGAGCACCATCAGTGACGGCGGCTGTGGGCTCAGCAACGCCGCAGCCCACAACAGGAAACGTAAAGTACCGTCCGATATTTCGGCGCTGCGCAGTGGCCGCAGCATGCCGCGCTGGTGCAACTGCAGGTCGAAGAGCCCGTCGTGGACCGCTACCGACACGGTCGCGCCGTCGAATGCGTCGGCTACGGCGCGGGCGAGGTCCTCGGTGCCGGTTTCGAGGATGGTCTGTACGGCGGCGGCCAGGTCGGCGCCGTCGTCGGACAGCACCGGGGTCCGGGTACCGATCTGCGGCCGTCGTGACGGCGCGTTGCCGTCGGCGCGGAAACCGTCGTAGAAGCGCCAGTCGCGCAACCTTTCCCGCACCAGGACCAGTTCCGGCACTGCTCCTGCCCAGTCGGCCAGCACGCTTCGATGGGAAGGCAGGTTGCGGGTCAGCTCGTCGAATCCACGACCGGTATCGGCCGCGATCTCGACGAAGCCGCGTACGCGGCGCACTAACGTGGCGGCAGGGCGGGCCACCGGACCGGCGAAGACCACCTCCCGTTTGACCTCGGGGTCGCGTTCGAAGGCCGTCTCTTTAGCCTGCGGCAGCCCAAGGTCGATCAGGTAGCCGAAATCATCAGAGGAGTAACCGAGTTCAATGGACACAGAACGGGTGCGCGGGCCGCCTTGGGCGGTGCCGGTGCGCCGTGCCCCGCCAGGATGCTCCGGGCCTGCCCACAGGGCGGACTCGACGCCGCCTTCACGGGCGAAGGAGCCGACCACCTCACCGCGGCCGCAGTCGGCCAGCAGACGCAGCGCCCGGTACAGCGAGGATTTCCCGGTGCCGTTGGCCCCGCTCACCACCGTGAGCCGGCCCAGCGGCAACACCAGCTCGCGCAGTGAACGGTAACCGCGAATTGCGACCGTCTGCAGCATGGGCTAGACGTTAACGGTCGCCGGTGACATCAGCGGCGCCCGCGATGCCGGAGTCGGCGGGCATCACAAGCTCCAGCCGCACTCCGAGCAGCCGCACCGGCCGATCCAACTCGAAGGCTGCGAGAAGGTCCAGCGCAGTGGTCACGATGTCGTCGGCCTCGGTCGTCGGCGCTATGAGCTTGCGGATCTTGGTGCGGGTGAAGAACGTCGCTGTGCGCACCGTTACCGCCACGCGCGTGACGACGCGCTGCTGCTCGACTACCTCGGCCAGGGTGCGTTGTGCGAGTGCGGTGACCGCGGCGGCCATGTCGGTGCGTTCGGTGAGATCGGCCGGGAACGTCACGACGTGACTGCGCGAGCGTGCGACCCACGGTGCTGCGCTGATGGTGTCGTCGCCACCGCCTTTGGCCAGCAGCAAGATCCACAGACCCGTCGTGGGCCCGAACGTTGACGTCAGGGTTGCCGAGTCGACTGTCGCCAAATCGGCGACAGTCGTGATTCCCATGGCAGCAAGTTTTTTCGCGGTCTTCGGGCCGATGCCCCACAGCGCCTCGACCGGGCGCTCGCCCATCGTTGCCATCCAGTTCTCGCCAGTGAGCACATGGATCCCTGCTGGCTTGCCGAATCCGGTGGCCACCTTGGCCCGCTGCTTGTTGTCACTGATGCCGACCGAGCAGGTCAGGCCCGTCTGAGCGGCAACGAGCTCCTGGAGGTTGCGGGCCAGCGCGACCGCATCGGCCAGGGTGCCGACGCCGGCACCCAGGTAGGCCTCATCCCAGCCCCAGACCTCGACGGGATGGCCTAGGTCGCGCAGCAGCCCCATCACCTGCTCGGAGGCCGCGTCGTAGGCGGGTGGGTCCGACGGCAGGAACGTGGCGTCAGGACACCGGCGCGCGGCAGTGCGCAGCGGCATCCCGGCGTGCACCCCGAATGCCCGCGCCTGGTAGGACGCGCAGGTGACGACTTTCCGGGACTCGGTCGGGTCGCCGTTGCCGCCCACGATCACTGGCAGGCCGACCAACTCGGGGTGGCGTTGGAGCTCGACAGAGACGAGGAATTGATCCAAGTCGACGTGCAGAATCCAGGGCCCGCCCGAGGTGGTCATGACCCGCAGAGTTTGCGCGCTACCGTCTCCCATGCATCGCCGAGTTCCAGGAGTGTGCGGCCGCGCTCGGTGCGCTCGTGATGCACGTAGTCGGCGTCGAGCAGGGCCAGCAGGGCAGTGGCCTGGGCATCAAGGTCGCCCGACGTTCCTGCGCTCTCGAGCAGCAGTCGGATGTGCTTGTGATGCAACATCATCGGGGCGTTGAACCGCATCTGCGGGTCGCGGCTGATGTCGGAGAGCAGCGCACGGTGGGTGTCGACGAACTTCAGACGCTCCCTGCCGTAGGCCAACAGTCGGGGCAGCGGTGGGGCGCCGGGCCCCAGGGGTGGGGGGCCGAAGAGGAATGCCTGCTGCTGGGTCTTCTCGTCCTCGTCGAGCAGCACCACCATCAGGCCCGCGCGGCTGCCGAATCTGCGGAACAGGGTTCCCTTGCCCACGCCGGCAGCCGCTGCGATATCGTCGGTGGTGACGGCCTCGGCGCCGCGCTGGTCGACGAGACGGCGGGCGGCCTCGAGCAACAGGGCCCGGTTGCGCGCGGCATCGCCGCGCTCCGCAGGGCCCGATTCGCCCAGCGGCAGCATCGGCAGCCCGTGGGACACAGTCACCTCACCACTCTAGCTCAGCAGGAATAATCCGGACTGTGGTCCGGTTTGCCTGCTGTGACTGTCGGAACTGCGGATCGGAGAGTGACTGTGTCGGAAAACTCCAACAGCATCGTGCTGGTGTTGGTAGGCAGCCTGCGTGCCGGGTCGGTGAACCGTCAACTGGCCGAGCTGGCCGTCGAGACGGCGCCGGCAGGGGTCCACCTGGAGGTATTCGACCGGCTCGGCGAGGTTCCGTTCTATAACGAGGACATCGACAACGCCGACATCGTTTCGGTGGCCGAACCCGTCGTGGCCCTGCGGGCGGCGGCTGAGCGCGCCGACGCGGTGTTGGTGATCACGCCTGAATACAACGGCAGCACCCCCGGTGTGCTCAAGAACGCGATCGACTGGCTGTCGCGCCCGTACGGCGCCGGCGCCCTCAAGGGCACTCCGCTGGCGGTCGTCGGCGCAGCACTGGGGCGCTATGGCGGGGTGTGGGCGCATGACGAGACCCGCAAGGTGTGCGGCATCGCCGGCATGAAGGTCATCGAGGACCTTGCGTTGTCGCTGCCGACTGCGACCTTCGATGGCAAGCATCCTCGTGAGCACGCCGAGGTTGGCCAACGTCTACGGGACATCGTCGGCAGCCTCGTCGCGGCGGCCGCCTAGAGGGGGCGCCCGGCCGCGGTTTCTGGGGCGGCCGGTTGATGACCTGGTTCTACTCGGGCGCCACTACCCGGGCCGGTCGCAGATGCCTGCGGCGCGCAGGTCTAGGAGGACTCGGTAAGGCCAGGGCCGGGTAGGGCAAGACCCCGGCAGGACTCGAGGAAGACTCGGGGAGGATCCGGTAGGGCCGGCAGGCCCGGGGAGGACCCGGGAAGGCCCGGCAGGCTTTGCCGGTGTCGAGTATCCGTCTGACAGAGGGCGTAGCCGGCGGAACCGCGGTCCGTTACTGGGTGCTGGCCATGCGGGTTGATGTCCTGGCTGCGGGCGCACGTAGGGGTGTGCTGTCGGGCGCCTCGCCGGCCAGATTAAGTGTTTGCTCCCACGTTTCTGGTCGCCCCGCCAAGCGGGCAGGATGTTTGCTGAGGAGGAATCGGCCGGGTTCTAGTGCCGCGGGTTTGTCGGTGGCTGGTGCTACACAGAACAGGTGAGCGTCCAGACACGCCGAGGTGGAACCCGACACGCCGGTTGTGTCGGGTATTCCAAGCTCACGACCAGGGAATTTCAAAAATGTTATTCAGAACATCTTGTATCTCTTCTGTCGGCGAGACACTAGGTGTAGTGTTTCGAACACCGACGGACCCCCAAGATCTGGTGGTCGGCCGGAGCTACCAGATCCGCCGAAGTCGGTTTCCCGACGCAGCGGAAAGTGGCCCGGGCGACTCGGAATTCTAGGGGCTCGCGGGCCGCTGAACTAACTGAATGTCAGCGGGGAGTCACAATCCAGCCAGTTGCCAGTGCCAGCCTCCCGGCCTCGCCCCATTCTCGACAGGAGCCGTACCGCAGATGACCCAGCCAGCATCCGTCACCGTGTACACCAAGCCCGCCTGCGTGCAGTGCAACGCCACCTACAAGGCCCTCGACAAGCAGGGCATCGACTATGACGTCATCGACATAAGCCTCGACGACGAAGCCCGTGACTACGTCATGGCACTGGGCCACCTGCAGGCACCCGTGGTGGTGGCGGGCAACGATCACTGGTCGGGATTCCGTCCCGACCGGATCAAGGCGCTGGCGGGAATGATCGCGGCGACTGCCTGATACCGGGCCTGAATCGCGGCACCTACCAGCGGGCGACGTAACCGACCAAAGGAGACGGTCACAGTGGGCAATCTCGTCTACTTCTCCAGCGTGTCCGAGAACACCCACCGCTTCGTCATGAAGCTGGGTCTGCCCGCAGAGCAGGTCACCAGGATTCCCCTGCGCGAGCGTATCGAGGTTGACGAGCCCTACGTGCTGGTCGTGCCCACCTACGGTGGCGGGAAGGCTACCCCCGACATCAACAACGGTGGCTACGTACCCAAGCAGGTCATCGCCTTCCTCAACAACGAACACAACCGGTCGTTGATCCGCGGCGTCATCGCCGGGGGCAACAACAACTTCGGCGAAGAATTCGCCTACGCGGGCAACGTGATCTCCCGCAAATGCAACGTGCCGTATCTCTATCGCTTCGAACTTATGGGGACCCCCGACGACGTGGAAGCCGTTCGCGAGGGACTGGAAGAATTCTGGAAGGAACAGACGTGCCACCAACCGTCACAGCTGCAGAGCCT
>CAZLTV010000080.1:0-12195 GCA_964562545.1 uncultured Mycobacterium sp.
CGACCGCGAGGTAGTAGTCGACGAGCTTGCCCTTGGTTCCCTGGGCACCGAGCTTCGGGAAGTACGGCTTGTCCGGGTTGGTGAGTCGAACCTTCACACCGTCGACGTCGAGTTCGGTTGCGGAACTGGGCATTAGGAACCTTCTCCCGGGGTTGCGCTCGCCCCGTCGTCGAGCACATCGTAGAGGTCGTAGGTCAGCGGGATGTCGAGCTGAGCGAAGGTGCAACTGGCCGGGTCGCGGTCGGGACGCCAGCGCAGGAACTTCACCGCGTGCCGAAAACGCCGGCCGTGGACGTCGTTGCCTTCCATCTGGTCATAGGCCACTTCGCAGACCTTCTCCGGTCGCACCGGCACCCAGCGTTTGTCGGCCGCGGAATTCCACCGGCTGGGCTCACCGTCGCGCATGTTGTCGCCGACGCGCAGCGGCTCCAGATCGGCCAGCAGAGCCAGCCTGGCCTGCGCGGTGAACGAGGCCGCGCCGCCCACCATCTGCAACTCGCCGCCGTCTCGGTATAGACCTAGAAGAATCGAGCCAACGCCCTCGCCGCTCTTGTGAATGCGGTAGCCCATCGCGACGCAGTCGGCGTCGCGATGGTGCTTGACCTTCACCATCTCCCGCTTGCCGGGCAGATAGGGCCCATCGAGCCGTTTAGCGATGATCCCGTCCAGGCCCGCACCTTCGAACTCCTCGAGCCACCGCGCCGCGAGGTCAGCGTCCTCGGTCATCCGGGTGATGTGGCACCACTGGTTCTCGTGCACGGCGCTGATCAGCGCCTGCCTGCGCTCATGCAACGGGGTGCGCAGCAGCGAAGTGTCGCCGACGGCGAGCGCGTCGAAGCCGATGAAGTGTGCCGGGGTTTGCTCGGAGAGCATCGCGATCCGAGACTCGGCCGGGTGGATGCGCTGGCTCAGCGACTCCCAATCGAGCCGGGTCCTCTCGTTCATCTCCTTAGGCACCACGATCTCGCCGTCGATCACACACCGCGGTGAAAGCTCTTCCCGCACTGCCTCAACCACTTCCGGGAAGTACCGGCCAAGGTCCTTGCCGCTGCGTGAGAGCAGCACGACCTCGTCGCCGTCGCGGAAAACCAGAGCGCGGAATCCGTCCCACTTGGGTTCGTAGGACCACACGCCTCGCTCGGTTGGCACCGCGGTCTGAGATTTGGCCAGCATCGGCTCTAGCGGTGGCATGACCGGCAGATCTCCGCGGAAGGGCACAGCACCCATTCTTACGTCCATAACCACTCAGACCGGCCAACACGGACAATGTCATCGTGGAACTGCCCGTGATGCCGCCGGTGTCTCCGATGCTGGCGAAGTCCGTCAACGCGATCCCGCCCGGCGCGTCGTATGAACCCAAGTGGGACGGGTTCCGGTCGATCCTGTTCCGCGACGGCGACGAGGTCGAACTGGGCAGCCGCAACGAACGACCGATGACCCGCTATTTTCCGGAGCTCGCCGAAGCGGCCCGCGCCGAGCTGCCGGCGCGGTGCGTGCTTGACGGCGAGATCGTGATCGCCGGTGACGACGGGCTGGATTTCGAAGCGCTGCAGCTGCGGCTGCACCCGGCGGCGTCACGGGTTCAGCTGCTGGCCGGCCAAACACCGGCGGCGTTCATCGCGTTCGATCTGCTCGCGCTCGGCGACGACGACTACACCGATCGCCCCTTCGTGCAGCGCCGCGCGGCGCTTGTCGATGCGTTGGCCGGGTCCGGGCCGACTATCCACATCACACCGGCCACCACCGACATCGACGTCGCGACGCGCTGGTTCGAGGAGTTCGAAGGCGCCGGCCTGGACGGAATCATCGCCAAACCGCTCGACGGGGCCTACCTGCCCGACAAACGCGTGATGTTCAAGATCAAGCACACCCGCACCGCCGACTGCGTCGTCGCGGGGTATCGGCTGCACAAGTCGGGCGGCGATGCCATCGGTTCCCTGTTGCTGGGCCTGTACCGCGACGACGGTCGGCTGGCCTCGGTGGGAGTCATCGGAGCGTTCCCGATGGCCCGCCGACGCGCGCTATTCGCCGAGCTGGCGCCGCTGGTGACGACATTCGACGAGCACCCGTGGAATTGGGCGGCTCAGGTCGCGGCCAACCCGGAACTCGAACGCCGGCACGGCGGTGGATCCCGGTGGAATGCGGGCAAGGATCTGTCGTTTGTGCCGCTGCGCCCGGAACGGGTGGTGGAGGTGCGCTACGACCATATGGAGGGCGACCGGTTCCGCCATACCGCGCAGTTCAACCGGTGGCGGCCGGACCGCGACCCCCGGTCGTGCACCTACGACCAGCTGGAACGTCCGGTGACGTTCCGGCTCGATGACATTGTGCCGGGGCTGGGTCCACACTGAGCTGCCGACGACCGGCAGACACCCCGCCACCGTTATCCGAGGTGGACACGGATATGTCATCTCGATCCGTCACCGCTCGAACCAGGCGTTGGCAGAATCTTCCCGCACCCGCACCGGACGGTCGTTTCTCGGAGACCAGGAATGCCCAACGCGGCCGACGGTCTTTCATGGAGCATGGACCTCGGATTTCACGTGCCCATATTCGACATCGACGGTGGCCCCACCGCGATCGCGTCAGAGCTGGCTGAGGTCGGGGCTGCCGCTGAAGCCGCCGGTGCGACCTGGCTGTCGTTCATGGACCACTTCTTCCAGATCGAACCGACCGGGCTGCCCGCCGAAGCACACATGCTCGAGGGGTACACCACGCTGGGCTACCTGGCCGCCCACACGACCTCGCTGAAGCTCGGCCTGCTCGTTACCGGGGTGACCTACCGTCATCCCGGCCTGCTCGCCAAGACCGTCACCACCCTCGACGTCCTGTCCGGGGGCCGCGCGGTGCTCGGGATCGGCGCTGCCTGGTTCGAACGCGAACACCGCGGCCTGGGGGTGCCGTTCCCGCCGCTGTCGGAGCGGTTCGAACGCCTCGAGGAGACCCTGCAGATCTGCAACCAGATGTGGGATCCCACCAACAACGGACCGTTCGAGGGCAAGCACTACCAGCTGGCAGAGACCTTGTGCTCGCCGCAGCCCATCAACCGGCCCAAGGTGCTGATCGGCGGTAGCGGGGAACGCAAAACCCTGCGGCTGGTGGCCCAATACGGCGATGCCTGCAACCTGTTCGCCAGCTCCCCCGACGACGTCGCCCACAAACTCGACGTGCTGCGCCGGCACTGCGACGACGTCGGCCGCGACTACGACAGCATCAGCAAGACCATCCTGGCCATGAACCCCCGGCCCACCCCCGACGATATCGACGAGTTTGTCGACCGGATGGCCGGCTACGCCAAGCTCGGCATCGACTCCGCGATCATCACCCCGACCACGGGTGCCCCCGCGGCCTGGATCGACTCGATGTCGCCGGCGGTGGCCAGGCTCGCCGAATTGGGTTAGGCCCACCGAACCGAGCGCGAGCAGACGCAAACTCGCACGCGCTCGCGCGGTTTCACGCGAGTTTGCGTCTGCTCGCGCGGGTAACGGGACCACGCGGGTAACGGGACCACTAGTCGTAGCGCATCCAGTTGGTGTCCCCAAGGTAACGCTCGGCCAGTGCGACAGTGCCCGCGGCGAACCCGTCGGTGAGGGCGAGCGCGGCGTCGGCATCGGCATGTGAGGCAACCCAGGCGGTGAGCATCAGCCGGCGCAGCATGACGAACGTCGGGATCATCTCTAGATGTTCGGGCGCAATCGTGCGCACCTCGCGATAGCCGCGCAGCCAGTCGACGATCATCCGCTCGGCCTCAGGGGTGTCCTCGATAAAAGACACCACCGCCCCGAGATCCGCCAGATGCCAGGACCATCCGCAATCGTCGAAGTCGATCACGGTGATCCCGGAGCCCGAACCCACCATCAGGTTCGCCATCCGCAGGTCCGCGTGGATCAGCCCGAACCGGTCGGGCGCCTGACCGAACTCCGCCAACGACTCAGCCACTACCGCAGCGGCGCGTTCCACCACCGCCGCCCCGTCGGGAGCCAGCGCGGGCGCCTCGCGCCAATTGCCCCACCGCGCTGCCGATCCAAGAGTCGTCTCGACATCCCAGCGGAAGCGGGTGAAGTACTGCGGCGCTGCCCAGCGCTGCACATGGTCGTGCATGTGCGCCGACAGGCGACCCAATTCGTCGAAACCGACCACGTCGGGATTCTCCTCGGCGGTGCAGCCCTCGATGAACGTCACGGCATCCACGTGCAGCGTGGTATCGCCCACCACCGCCTGCACGACGTCACGTCCATCGGCCGCGGGAATCAACTCCGGCGTCGAGACCTGCGTCTCGCGGCGCAGCGCGGTCATCCAGTCCAGTTCCGAGCGGATGGCGTCCAACGAGTGATAGCCCGGCCGGTGGACTCGCAACACCATCGGCTCGTCGTCGGCCACCAGGTACGTCGCGTTCTCCGACAGGCTGAGCAGGCGCAGCGGGGCGTCTTCGGGACGCCGGTAGGCCGGCAACGCAGCACGGGCGTAGCGTTCGTGATCGGAGGGCAGTCCGGGCATTCACACAAGTCTGAAGGACGCCCGGTGATACAGCAGACTGGGGCGCGATGGGTTTTTCGAACATCATGGACTCCAACAGCTACCGCAGCGGCGATTCGGGCCAGACCGAGCCGCTCATCGCGGCGCGCGAACGCTTACTCGGCCCCGCCAACAGGCTGTTCTACGAGCAGCCGGTGCACATCGTCCGCGGCCAGGGAACCTACCTCTATGACGCCGACGGTAACGAGTACCTCGACGCCTACAACAATGTTGTCAGCGTGGGACACTGCGAGCCCCGGGTCGTCGACGCGGTCACCCGTCAGATGTCGACCCTGAACACCCACACCCGCTACCTGCACCGCGGCATCCTCGACTATTCCGAGCGACTTCTTGCGAGCATGCCCGACGGCCTCGATCAGGTCATGTACGCCTGCACCGGCTCCGAAGCCAACGACCTTGCGCTGCGAGTCGCCCAAATGTTCACCGGCGCAACCGGGGTTATCGTCACCGCCGACGCCTACCATGGCAACACCTCGGCCGTCACAGCGATCTCGCCGTCGTTGGGCGGGGCGAGCACGCTAGGACCCCATGTGCGTACGGTGCCGGCCCCCGACAGTTACCGGGTGCCGGCCGGTGAGCTGACCGCCCGATTCGCCGGCGACGTCGCCCGCGCGGCTGAGGAGCTCACCGCCGCTGGGCACGGGGTGAGCGCCCTGGTGCTGGACACGATCTTGTCGTCCGACGGGGTCTATCCCGTCCCTGACGTGCTGGGGCCGGCGGTCGAGGTGGCGCGCCGGCATGGGGGCGTGTTCGTCGCCGACGAGGTGCAGCCGGGTTTCGCACGCACCGGTGATGCGATGTGGGGCTTTTCGCGCCATCACGTGGTGCCCGATCTCGTCACGATGGGCAAGCCGATGGGCAACGGCCTGCCGGTCGCGGCGATGGCGGGACGTGCCGAGGTGATCGCGCCGTTCGCCACCGGGGTGCCGTACTTCAACACGTTCGCCGGCAACCCGGTATCGATGGCGGCCGCCGGCGCGGTGCTGAACGTCATCGACCAGGACGGGTTGCTCGATCATGCCCGCGAGGTCGGGGCGAAGCTGCGCGCTGGACTGTCGGCGATGACCGATCCGCGTATCGGCGACGTCCGCGGGGCGGGCATGTATATCGGCGTCGAGATCGTCAGCGATCAGGTCGCCAAGACCCCCGATCGGGACACCGCCCGCAAGCTGGTCAACGCGCTGCGCCGGCGCCGCGTGCTGATCTCGGTGTGCGGAAGCCAAGGACATGTCCTCAAGATCCGGCCGCCGCTGGTGTTCTCTGCCGCCGACGTCGACCGGTTCTGTTCGGCGTTCGGGCAAACGCTGTCCGAGGTGCCCGCCGACTAACGTGACGCGGGTGACAACCCCACATCCCGAGCGGGCGGCGCCGCGGGAAAGCCCACCCGGTGCGGGCCGGTTCGCGCCCAGCCCGTCGGCGGATCTGCACATCGGCAACCTCCGTACCGCTGTGCTGGCCTGGTTGTTCGCCCGATCGAGTGGCCGGCGTTTCCTGATGCGTATCGAGGATCTCGACGACCGCACCCACGGTGATATCGCCGATCGCCAGCTCGCCGACCTCGCGGCGTTGGGCCTGGACTGGGACGGTCCGGCAACCCGGCAAACTGAGCACCCCGATCGCTACGACGCCGTCGTCGACGCGCTGATCGAGCGTGACCTGGTGTTCGAATGCTATTGCACCAGAAGAGATATCGCCGCGGCTCCGCGGGCGCCACACGCACCCGAAGGCGCCTACCCAGGCACCTGCCGCGACCTGACCGAGGCCCGACGTGTGGTGCGTAGACGCGGAACCGGCCGGCCCCCAGCGCTGCGGTTGCGCACCGACGTCACCGAATACACGGTGCGCGACGTCCTGCACGGGGACTACACGGGTCTGGTCGATGACTTCGTGGTGCGCCGAGGCGACGGCGTGCCGGCCTACAACCTTGCCGTGGTCGTCGACGACGCCGAGTCCGGGGTCGACCAGGTGGTCCGTGGCGACGACCTGCTCCCGTCGTCACCACGCCAGGCGTACCTGGCCCGGCTGCTCGGATACCGGGAACCGGTGTATGCCCACGTGCCGCTGGTGCTCAATGAATCCGGGGCGCGGCTGGCCAAGCGTGATGGGGCTGTCACGCTGGCCGAGATCGGGGTGGACGACGCGCTCGGCCGGATCGCGGGGTCGTTGGGCTATTCCGCATGCACGGTCGAGGGCATGCTCGCCGAGTTCGATCCGCAGCAGCTGCCCCGCCAGCCGTGGATATACCGGCCTGACTGAACGCGGCTACAGCGCCTGCGGCACCGGCGTGAGAACGCCAGTGCCGCGGGACCCGGCATGAGAAGCTGTCGCATGGCCATTGCATCGACTGCATCGACCCACGACGCCGACGTCATCGTCGTCGGCGCCGGAATCTCCGGGATGATCGCCGCGCGCACACTTCTGGCCGCGGGTCTGATCCCGCTCGTGCTCGAGGCCGACGACCGGGTGGGCGGCCGGATCCTGACCGAGGAGGCGTTGCCGGGGCTTCCAGTGGAACTCGGCGCGCAGTGGATCGGCGACACGCATCATCGGATGTTCGCGCTGGCGGCAGAACTCGGCGTCGAGACGTTCCCGCAATACGACGCCGGCGAGACCTCCTACGAGCTGGGCAGCTCAGGAGTGCTGCGCCAGAATGAGTTCCACCGCAGGTTCGGCGCCGAGCTGGCCGAGCTGGAAAAGGTACTCCGACTGCTCGACGAGCTGGCGGCCGAGGTCCCCCCGGAAGCACCGTGGCTGGCACCGCATGCCGCGGAGTGGGATTCGATCACTGCGGGTGCGTGGTACGACGGTCAGGGGCTCTCACCGGTGGCCCGCACATTGTTGGAGATCTGCACGGTCGGGATCCTGGCGGTGCCCACCGTGGAGGTGTCGTTCCTGCACTTACTGTTCACGATCCAGACGTGCGGCGTGACCGCTGAGCTGTTCGCCGAGTCCGAGGGCGGGGCGCAGACCACCCGCTTCGTCGGCGGAACCGCCGAGATCCCCCGACGGCTGGCCTCGTTGATCGCCGAGCATCTCGTACTGCAGGCCCCGGTCCAGCTCATCGAGCACAGCGCGGACCGGGTCACGGTGACGTGCCGCGGCGGCGTGGTGGCCCGGGGACGTCGAGCGATCGTCACGCTTTCACCGACGCTGGCCGGCCGGATCATGTACGACCCTCCCTTGCCTGGGATGCGTGATCAGCTCACGCAGCGAACTCCGAACGCATCGGCGATGAAGGCGTTCTTCGTCTACGACGAACCTTTTTGGCGCGCAGACGGACTCAATGGTCAGTTGATCTCCGACGCGGGGCCCGCCCGGATGTCGAACGACACCTGCATGCCCGGCGACGACCGCGGGGTGATCCTGCTGTTCCTGGAGGGCGAGCAGGCGCGCACGTACGGGCGGCTGCCGCAGGATGAGCGGCGCGCGGCGTTGACAGCCGAGTTGGTGCGCCACTTCGGAGGTAAGGCCGCGAGCCCGCAATGCTATGTCGACGGCGAATGGGCGGAGCGCCAGTGGACGCGCGGCTGCTACAACGCCAACTTCGGCCCCCTGGTCTGGACGGCGTTCGGGCCCGCGCTGTCGGCGCCGGTCGGCGCGATCCACTGGGCCGGAACCGACACCGCCACCCAATGGAGTGCCTACATGGAAGGCGCGGTCGAGGCCGGCGAGCGCGCCGCGTTCGCGGTCATCGACGAACTGTGCGGGTGACGGCGGCGCACAGACACGGTCCGCTAGCCCAGTGACACCGGCAACTCGGCCATACCGCGCAGTGTGACGTTCTGCTTGTAGGTCGGCTCTGCGGCCAGTTCGGCGCGCGGGAACCGGGTCGTCAGTGCGGTAAGCGCGATGGTGGCCTCCAGCCGGGCCAGCGGCGCGCCAAGACAGAAGTGCGGGCCCTTACCAAAGCCCAGGTGCCGGATCGTGGGCCGCTGCGGGTCGAACACGTCGGGGTGTTCGACCAGGTCGGGGTCGCGGTGCGCCGCGGCCAGCAACAGCAACATGCTGTCGCCTTTGGGCACCGTGACCGGTCCGATCGTCATGTCCTCGGCTGCGACACGGCCGATCAGCTGCACCGGCGGGTCGTATCGCAACGTTTCCTCGATTACCCCGGCGACCCGGCCGGGGTCGGCCGACAGGCCCGCCCACTGGTTGGGATCGCGCAACAGCGCCAGCGTGGCGTTGGCGATCAAGTTGACCGTCGTCTCGTGCCCGGCGATCAGCAGCAGGTTGCACGTCGAGACGATCTCCTCCTCGGTCAGCTGGTCACCAGACTCCTCCACCTGAATCAGCGCCGACATCAGATCGTCGCCGGGCTCACGGCGCCGGCGCCCGATCAGTTCACGGAGGTAGCCGCGCAGCCACAGCCCGGCCTGCATGCGTTCTTCGAAGCCGTCGCCGGCGGCACCGGTGACGGGGAGGAACGGATCGAGGGACTTCGCAAGCAGTGCCGACGCCTTGGAGAATTGCGGCTCGTCGTCCAGGGGGACTCCCAGCAGCCGGCAGATCACCGCCACCGGAAGTGGGTAGGCCAGCCCGGCGATGACGTCGAACGGATCGGGCGCCTCACCGAGCAGCGAGTCGACCAGTGACGTGATGTCGGGTTCGAGCGCCTTGACCACCTTGGGTACGAACGCCTTACTCACCAGCCGGCGCAACCGGGTGTGGTCGGGCGGGTCGAGGAACAGGAATCCGGGTGGACCGAAGGGACGGGGGGCCGCGCCTTCGGCGACCATGCGTTGGGCGACGGTGGACTTGAGCCGGTCGCTGGCCGCTGACGGGTGCCGCAGCACCTCGTCGCAGTGTGCGTAGGAGGAGAACACCGTCAGGTTGCCCCCGGGCAGCTGCATTGGGCCGTGTTCGCGGATTTCGCTGTATAGGGGGTAAGGGTCGGCTCGCTGCGCGGGGTTGAGCATCTGAGCCAGGAGCATCTGTGGGTCCGCGGCGGTCGTCATAGTTTTATTGTGCACGCGTCTAAGTAAGGTGCCGGTTAGGGTTTTGCGGCGTAATACCGTCCCAGGACGTGTTCCCGCAGCTCGTCGAACCGGCCCGCCGGGATGGCTGCCCGAATGTCGTCGACAAGCCGGATCACGAACCTCTCGTTGTGGATCGTGCACAGTGTGGAGGCCAGGATCTCCTTGGCTTTGAACAGGTGGTGCAGGTAGGCGCGGGTGTAGTTGCCGCAGGTGTAGCAGTCGCAGTCGTCGTCGATCGGGGTGAAGTCGCGGCGGTAGCGCGAGCCGGTGATGTTGAACCGCCCGGTCGGCGAATACACCGCAGCGTTACGCGCGACCCTTGACGGGGATACGCAGTCGAAGGTGTCTGCACCCGCTTCGACTGCCGCGAACAGGTCGTCGGGCTCGCTGATCCCCAGGAGGTGTCGCGGTTTGTCGGCCGGTAGCTCGCTGCTGACCCAGCTGACGATGGTCGCCAGGTTCTGCTTCTCCAGCGCTCCGCCGATGCCGAATCCGTCGAAGTCCAGTCCTTCTGCGGGGCCGGCCGTGTCACCGATCGCGGCCAGTCCGCGGGCCGCCTGGCGACGCAGATCTTCGTATTGGGCGCCCTGCACCACACCGAACAGCGCCTGGGGCGGCTTGTCGGGCCGCGCCGCCGAAAGCCTGCGGTGTTCGACCAGGCAGCGCACCGCCCAGTCGTGTGTGCGCTGTACCGAGCGTTCCTGGTAGCCGCGGGTGTTGACCAGTGTGGTCAGTTCGTCGAACGCGAAGATGATGTCGGCGCCGAGTCGGTGCTGGATTCCTATCGACACCTCGGGGGTGAAGCGGTGCGTCGACCCATTGAGGTGGGAGCGGAATGTCACCCCGTCGTCGTCGACGTGGGCGAGGCGCTGTTTGCCCTCGGCGATGATGTCGTCGGCTTGCACCCGCTGCGCGTCCATCGCCAGCACCTTGCGGAAGCCCGCACCCAGCGAAAGCACCTGAAATCCGCCGCTGTCGGTGAACGTTGGGCCGGACCAGTTCATGAATGCGCCCAGCCCACCGGCCTCGTCCACGATATCCGGTCCGGGCTGCAGGTACAGGTGGTAGGCGTTCGCCAGGATCGCCTGCGCACCAATCTCTTTCATGGTGTCAGGGAGCACGGCCTTGACAGTGGCCTGGGTGCCGACCGCAATGAAGGCCGGGGTGTGGATCTGGCCGTGCGGGGTCGCGATCACCCCGGTGCGGCCAAGTCGGCCCGGCAATTCGGCCTGCACCTGAAAAAACGGATCACTGAACAACGGCTCGGGCACGGAAGTAGATTCTGCACTGTGACCATACGATGGGCCCCCGGCGCATGGGGCGTTGCCGCCGTCTTGACCGTTGCGGGGTGCTCGTCGTCGCCTCCGCCGGACTACCAGCCGCCGTCGGGAGCCCTGGTCCCGGGCACCGCGCAGGTCACGGTCGACGGGCAAGACGCGGGCACCACCCACTCGGTGGACTGCATGACGATCGGTTCGCTGACGATGATCTCCGCAGGCAACCAGACCCCTTCAGGCAACCCGGCGCTGTACACCATGGTGTCCAACGCCGAGGACCTCGCGGTGCGCCTGCTGCGCATCACCGATCTCGGCGGGTTCACCGGCTCCTACAACCAGGGCCTCGACGGCGAGGCGACAGTCACGATGACCGACCGCACCTACGACATCGACGGTACGGCGGTCGGTTTCCAGCTCGAGGAGCCGAGCTTCCGCTCGGCCAGTGATTTCCGGATCAAGATCGCCTGCTGATCCCGCCTCGTCGCCGGTGATGGGCGCCTCCAGCGGTTTCACCAAACCACCGCTCGTTTCGGCGTGCAGCGGTGATACTTCTGATCATGATTCACCGACTCCGGCGGATCACCTCACATGACACATAAGGAGAGCCGCAATGATGCGTGCAACCCCTGTAACACGTGGAATCGCTGTCGCCGTCGGGGGCGCGGCAATGATCATCGGCCTGTCGGGCTGTGGTGGTTCGGACGAAGGCTCGGGAACTTCCGGGGAGACCTCGACCGCTGCCGCTGCCGAGGGGACCAGCACCGTCACGATCGACGGCGAAGACCAGGGCATCGACGGCACGGTGGTGTGCAGCTCGATGGGCGGCAACGTCAACATCGCTATCGGCGACGCGACGACCGGCATCGGTGCGGTGGTCTCCGAGGGGGACGAGCCCAGCGTGGTCTCGGTGGGTCTCGGCAACGTCAACGGCGTCACGCTCGGCTATCAGAACGGCGTCAACCAGGGCGAGGCTACCGTGGCCAAGGACGGTGACACCTACACGATCACCGGGACCGCGACGGGCGTGGACATGGCCAACCCGATGCAGCCGGTCAACAAGCCGTTCGAGATCGAGGTGACCTGCCCGTAGCAGCGACGGAAGACCGCGCCGACGAATGAGGTACTCGGCCACGACGACGTTCGGTGTCCAGCACAGGAAGGGAACCGGCGCATAGGCGTTGGCGGCGATGTCGGCCGCGTCGAGCCCGAATGGCAGCGGCACGACGGTCAGCGGGATCATCCACATCCTCAGCGTGGGCGTTCGGCGAAGTCTCCGTCACGTGCTCACAGGAGGAGCCGCAACGACACGGCAGCAAACCCGGGACGGGATCAGAAGGGGGTGTAGCCCGCAGCCGACTGCCGCAGCTGCCAGATCTGGGCGGGGCACAGCTCGTTGACGGCCTGGT
>CAZLTV010000080.1:12295-15325 GCA_964562545.1 uncultured Mycobacterium sp.
GCCGACTGCCGCAGCTGCCAGATCTGGGCGGGGCACAGCTCGTTGACGGCCTGGTTGATCAGGTACCCGGCCTGGAAGTAGTCGGTCGTGTGGAAGTCGGTTTTCACTTGGCCCACCAGCTCGGCATAGGGCATTTTGGCGGCGACCCGGTCGCAGACGCTGCGCCCGTAGCCCAGCGCCGCGTCGGCGTTGGGGAAGTTGTAACCGGGGCGCACGTGGACGTTGACCAGATAGGCCACCTCGTCGGCGTTCGCGGCCGGCGCAGCCAGACCCGCAGCAGACAACAGACCCGCAAACACCGCACCGACCAGCCACTTCATAAGTTGCGACCCTACGCCAGAGGCCGCGTCGCCGGTGGCGGATATGCGATCCCTGCCGCCCGTCGCGACACCCCCCAGGTATAACGGTTATCGTGTGGAGCCCGACTACTCGGTGATCTTTTTCCGCCCAGCTCGGGGCCCGATGCGCAACCCGGACACCTCAGGGCACACTCGACAGCATGGGTGATTACGACGGCGATTACGACGATGCAGGACCGGACAACACACTGGGGCCCAGCGAATCGCTGGATTCCGACGAGGTCCGTAATGACGACGGCGACATCGTCGTCGATCCGCCCGAGAAGTGGGTCGACGCCAGGGAGGACGAGACCCTCGACGAGCGGCTGGCCGCCGAAGTCCCCGAGGACGAATCCGAGGAGAGTCCCGGCGAGACCCGACCGACCCGACGTTCGGCCGGTCAGATCGACGGCACCCCCGAGGACGGGGACTCGTTCTACACCGTCGCCGACGACGACGAGAGGGAGATCGTCCCCGGCGACGACGAGGCGGACTCCATCGTCAGCGACGAGTAGGAATCGTCAGTGACGGGTGGGGCTCACGCGCGCACCACGATCGGGCCCAGCTGCTCGTAGCGGCGCGCCTCGGTAGCCGGCAGTTCCGAACCGGTCACGATGGACTCGAAGTCGGCGATCTCGGCGAACCGGCAGAAGCTGCTCTCCCCGAATTTCGAGTGCGCTGCCACCAGAATCGGCCGCCGCGCCACCCGCACCGCGGTGTTCTTCACCGCGGCCACCGCCGGGTCGGGCGTGGTCAGCCCGTGTTCACGGGAGATCCCGTTGGTGCCGAGAAACGCGACGTCGAGCACCAGGCTGCGCAGCATGTCGGTCGCCCAGTGGTCCACGGTCGCCAATGTGCGGCCGCGCATCCGTCCGCCCAGCAGCAGCACCGTCACGCTGCGGCTGCCGGCCAGGGCTTCGGCGGCCAGCAGCGATGATGTCACGACCGTCAGCTCGTGGTCGGCGAGCCGCTCGGCGATCAGCCGCGGGGTGAATCCCTCATCCAGATAGACGGTTTCGGCGCCGTGCAGCAGCTTGCTGGCCTCAGCGGCGATGCGGTGCTTCTGAGCGAGGTCGACCTGGCTGCGGTATTCGACACCCGATTCGAATGCCGCCGTCTCCAGCGGCACCGCACCGCCGTGCACCCGCTTGAGCAGGCGACGACCCGCCAGAACCTTCAGGTCACGGCGGATGGTCTCACTCGCGACGTCTAACTCGGCCGCGAGTGAGGCAACCTCCACCCGCCCGCGGGTGCGGGCGAATTCGACGATTCGGTTCTGACGGGTGTCGGAATCCACCTAGGTCACGCTACTGGTGTCACTGGCGATGAGGATTGCCTTGATCTCCTGCGCGGTCGTGGCCTCCCGCAGCCGGGCAACCTCGTCGGCCTTGAGGAACACCTGGGCGATCTTGGTCAGCAGGGCCATGTGGTCCTTACCGGCACCGGCGATCCCGACGACGAACTCGGCGGGCTTGCCGTTCCAGTCGATCGGCTCGGGGTATCGGACGAACGACAGCCCGGTCCGGCGGATGGTGTCCTTGGCGTCGTTGGTGCCGTGTGGAATGGCCAGCCCGTTGCCCATATAAGTGGAGATCGACTTTTCCCGCTCGTGCATGGCGTCGACGTAGGCCGCCTCCACTGCGCCTGCGGCCACCAGCAGTCGACCGGCCTCGTCGATTGCGGCGTCGGCGGTGGTCGCTGAGCCACTGAGCACGATCGAATCGAGCTCCAGCACATCATCTCCCGGGCCATCTCCCGGGCCTTCTCCCTGGCCTTCTGATGCCGGTTGCGCCTCGGGTTCCTGCGCGGCGCCGCCGTTGGTCTGCGCGAGCTGGTCGACGATCTCGTCGTAGCGCGGGCTACTCATGAAGTCCTCGACGGACACATGCAGCGCCGACGGGGTGCGCTGGCGGGCCCGCTCGGTGAGGTCGCGGTGCGAGACGACCAGGTCGTAGCTGTCGGCCAGGTTCGAGATGGCCGAGTTGGTGACCTTGACGTCCCCGTAGCCGGCCTTCTGGATCTTGCGGCGCAACACCGAGGCACCCATCGCCGAGGACCCCATGCCGGCGTCGCAGGCGAACACGATGGTCTTGATCGGACCGGTTTTGCCCTCTCCCCCGGCGCCGACGAGCGCGGAGGCCACGCTGGACTTCTTGCCCTTCATCGACTCCATCGACGCGGTCGCCGCGGCTAGGTCGTCTTCGTCGGTCGCCTTGTCGGTCTTGAGTAGCAGTGCCGCGACGGCGAACGACACCGCGGCCGACCCGAAGACCGCCAGGGTCACCCCGACGAAGCTGTCGCCCGGGGTCTGGGCGTAGACCGCGATGATCGATCCGGGTGCGGCGGGGGCACGCAGCCCCGAACCGAACAGCACGTTGATGAACACGCCGGTCATGCCGCCCAGGATGGTGGCCGCGATCAGTTTGGGCTTCATCAGCACGTACGGGAAGTAGATCTCGTGGATGCCGCCGAAGAACTGGATGATCGCCGCCCCCGGAGCCGAGGCGCGCGCCGCGCCCTTGCCGAAGAACATGAATGCCAAAAGCAGGCCAAGGCCCGGCCCCGGGTTGGCTTCGAGCAGGAACAGGATGGACTTGCCGGTCTCCAACGCCTGGGTGGTGCCCAGCGGTGTCAGCACGCCGTGGTTGATCGCGTTGTTGAGGAACAGCACCTTGGCGGGCTCGATGAGGAT
>CAZLTV010000081.1:0-814 GCA_964562545.1 uncultured Mycobacterium sp.
GGCTGACATGACGACGCCGCCCGAACCCGGTCCGCAGGTCGGCGGGCAGCCCGGTAGCCAGTCCGAACCCGCAGGTCCGGACGGCGCTGCCGCTGGCTATGCAGGTCCGGTGCCGCGCCCCGAGAAATCCCGTCTGCTGCAGGACGGCAGGGACATGTTTTGGTCGATGGCGCCGCTGGTGCTGGCCTGTGTGGTGCTGGCCGGCCTGCTGGGCATGTGTTCGTTCGCGCCGCGCGGGCCCGGCCCGGGGCCCGCCCCCGATTACGACGCGCCCGCGGCGCTGCGGGCCGACGCCGACGCGCTGGACGTTCCGATCCGACTGCCCCGGCTGCCCGAGGGGTGGCAGGCGAACTCGGGCAGCCGGATGGGGATCGACAGTGGCCGTACCGATCCGGTGACCGGGCAGCAGGTGCGTGCGGTCGCATCGACGGTGGGTTATCTGGCGCCCACCGGTATGTATGTGAGCCTGACGCAGAGCAACGCCGACGAGGACAGGCTCGTCGCCACCTTCGGCCCCGACCTCGTGCCCACCGGGGTCGAGGATGTCGACGGCGTCAGCTGGGTCGTCTACGAGGGCGGTGAGCGCGATGGCAGACCGGCCGAGCCGGTGTGGACTGCTCAGGTCGGCGGTCCGACGGGCCCGGCCCAACTCGCCATCACCGGCGCCGGGGGTACGGATGAGTACCGTACGCTGGCTGCTGCGACGCAATCCCAGCCACCACTGCCCGCGGCGACGTAACCGGCCGCGACGACGGACGGAGATGCCATGACCGCCCCAGAACCCCCTGGCGCCGGCGAGGCGGCTCCGGACTCC
>CAZLTV010000081.1:914-15216 GCA_964562545.1 uncultured Mycobacterium sp.
AATGTCGCCGGCCAGGCGGCTCCGGACTCCAATGTCGCCGGCCAGGCGGCTCCGGACTCCAATGTCGCCGGCCAGGCGGCTCCGGTCGCCGATCTGACCGGGTGGCAGGCGGCCCCGTTCTCCGCCGTGGGGCTCACCTATGACGTCTATCGCAAGGGAGAGGGACCCGGTGTGGTCCTGATCCCGGAGATGCCGGGGCTGCATCCGGGTGTACTGGCGCTGGGTAATCACCTCGTGGACAGCGGCTTCACCGTCGCCGCGCCTTCGCTGTTCGGTACCCCCGAGGCGCCAGCGATGACTCCGAGGGCGGCAGCGGTACTGCTGAAGGGTTGCGTCGCCAAGGAATTCGCGGCGTTCGCCACCAACGCCGACCGGCCGGTTGCGCACTACTTGCGTGCGTTGGCGCGCGATCTCAACGAAAAGACCCCGGGGAAAGGGGTCGGTGTGATCGGGCAATGCTTCACCGGTGGGTTTGCGCTGGCGGCTGCCGTCGACGACAGCGTGTTGGCGCCGGTGATGAGCCAGCCATCGCTGCCGCTGGCCCTGACCCCGAGCCGGCGTCGCGACCCGGGGGTGTCGGAGGCTGAGCTGAAGGTCGTCGAGCAGCGCGCGGCCACCGAGGGACTGTGCGTGATGGGGCTGCGGTTCAGCGAGGACCCGATGGCGCCGGCCGAGCGGTTCAGCACTCTGAAGAAGCGGCTCGGCGATGCCTTCGAGGTCATTGAGATCAACTCGAAGAAGGGCAACGAGCACGGCTTTGGGCGGATGGCGCACTCCGTGCTCACCGCTGAGGTGCGCGAGGTCGACGGGCAGCCGGCTTACGAGGCGCGCCGGCGCGTTGTTGAGTTTCTAACCGCCCGGCTTACGTAGCGGTGCCGGGCGCCGACTGGGGTTCGTCGTCGGGCTCGGGTATCGGCGGCGCAGTGGCTGTTTTGGTGCGGCTGGGCAGCACCCGGCGCCACCATGGGACGGCCCGCTCGGCCTCGTCGACGGGGTCGGTTCTGGTCCCGGCGATGACCTCCAGCGGTGTGCCCTTATAGACCGCCAAGTAGACGCTGATTGTCGTGACGATGACGATCATCAGGACCGGCCCTAGCACGATCCCGACGAAGCCGAACATCTGTAGACCCGCGAACACCGCCAACAGCATCAACGCCGCCTGCAGGTGAGCGCTCTTGGGCACCAGCATCGGACGCAGCACGTTGTCGATGTTGGTCGTCACGATGATGTGAAAGGCGACGATGAAGATGCCGCCGGTCAGGTTGCCGAAGATCGCGATGCCGACGCCGAACGGGATGACGAGGATTCCGCTGCCCAGCGGGATGAACGACAGCACCGTCAGGAAGATCACGAACATGAAGAAGCCTTCGTGGATCCCGGCGATGTAGATCGAGATGGCCCCGGCCACGCCCTGGCATACGGCGATGATGAGCTGGCCCTTGACCGTCGCCGACACCATAGCGCCCATCTTGGCCAGGTAGATGTCGGAGACTTGGCTTCCCAGTGGGTTCAGATCTCGGAATAGGTCGAGCACCTTGTTCCCGTTGGTCAGCAACGCCAGGAACACGTACAGGAAGATGATCGCCGAGGTGACGGTCGACAGCACGCTGCCCACGGAATCGCGGGCGAATCCGAGTGCGAATTCGCCGGCGCTCTGCCCGAATCGGCCGACTGCGTCGCGGATCGAATCCGGTGTCAACGTGATGTTCATGAACGGGACGCGGGCCAGCACCTCGTTGGTGGACTCAAGTAGGTGCTGCCCGAGCGCCGTGAGATCGGTCTGATCCACCCAGTTGCCGATCCCGGTGACCATCTGGCTGATCTGCAGGACTGCCAGGAAGATCACGCCGGCCAGCGGCAGCGCGACGATGGCGATCGCGGCCAGCAGCGTTGCGGTGGCCGCAAGCGCGGAGTTCATCCGGGTGCGCAGCCGGCGATACATCGGGTTGAACAGGTAGGCCAGTACCGCACCGACGGCGATCAGGACCAGGTAGCCGCGCAGGAAGTAGGCGCCGAAGCCCAGCGCGATGATGGTCAGCATGGCCAGCGTGCGCTTCTGGGTGAGTGTGAAGCCGTCGGTCATGGTGTGTCCTTCCGGCCCTCCCCGTCGTTGCCGACCGCAACCCTATCCCGCTTCGGCGCTGCGGGATGGCTACCGGATGGCGTGCCGGGACCGCTGGGCGCTGATGAACCGCATCGCCATTCGGTTCATCAGGGTTGGGGCAAGTCGGGTTAGCCACCACTGTGCTTGTGCAACAGATGGTTTGACCACTATGGCCTTGTTTCGCTCAACGGCTCGGAGGATGTCTTGGGCAAGTTGGTCGGCGTCATAGGCCTTGCCGCGCTGGTTCTGCAGGAAGTAGTCGCGGCCGACAAAGCCTCCGACAGCGCCCTTGTCGAGGATGGGTGTCTCGACTGCACCCGGGCAGATGACGGTGACTCCGACGCCGCGGGGGACGGCCTCGGAGCGCAGTGCCATCGACAGTCCGACGACAGCGTGTTTGGTCGCGACATAGCTAGTGATCTGGCCGGCGGCGGTCAGTCCGGCCATCGAGGCCGTGTTGACGATGTGGCCGTGGCGTTGGCGCAGCATCTGGGGGTAGGCGGCGGCGACGCCGTGCACGACGCCGCGCAGGTTGATATCGATGATCGCGTTCCATTGGTCGAGCGTGAGCAGCTCGGTGTCGCCGCCCCAGACGATGCCGGCGTTGTTGAACATCAGGTCCAGGCGGCCGGCCCGTGCGATGACGTCGTCGACGGCGGCCTGCACGGCGGCAGCGTCGGTGACATCTAGGGCGCCTGCCCGCGCCCGTGAGCTGAGCTGGGCGGCGGTGGCTTCGGCTGCGAATTGGTCGATGTCGGTACACGTCACATGTGCCCCGGCGCGGTCGAGTGCGCGGCACAGTGAGGCGCCAATGCCGGACCCGGCTCCGGTGACGAGGGCATGCTTTCCGGTGAAGCTCAACTCGGCTCCCTCGGCGTGCCGCTGTGTGGACCCGGATGTCGCGCGGGCTCAGCTCCGGCGCGGCTCCCGCGGCCAGCCAGTATGTGGACGGCGCCAGGTCCGATTCCTGGCGCTGCGCCCACGACGACGGCTTCCTGGGTGGGGCGGCGGTCGTCGATGCTCATCCGGGTTATCCTTCGGCAGAGAAGTGGAACGTGTTCTAATTTCACACTCTCGGGAGGAAAGCGCAATAGTTCGGTTCGGTACCTGTAGTGGCAGACTCGGAGGGGTGACCGAACTGAAGAGATCGGAGTCGATCACGGTGGCGGTGCCGCCGGGAGACCTCTACGCGCTGGTGTCGGATGTGACGAAGATGGGGCAGTGGAGTCCCATCTGTAAGGACTGCTGGTGGGACGACGGGGTCGGCGCGCAGGTGGGCGCCTGGTTCACCGGCCGCAACGAAACCGCCGAGCGGACCTGGGAGACGCGCAGTCAGGTGGTTGCCGCCGATCCTGGCCGGAAATTCGCGTGGGAGGTCAACAACGGCTGGGTGTACTGGGGCTATACCTTCGAGCCCGACGGTGACGGCACCCGGCTCACCGAGTGGTGGGAGTTCCTGCCCGCTGGCATCGAAGGTTTCCATCAAGTCTTCGGCGAGGCTGCAGAGCAGGAGATCGCCAAGCGTAGTGAGGCGGCGCGCACCGGCATTCCGGCCACCCTGGCTGCGATCAAGAAGACTGCCGAAGGCTCCTGACAGAGCATCCAGACGCGAGCATCCAAACGCGAGAACCGAAAACGAGTGATGAGTGCGTTGAGGTTGCCCCGGGGCGTCAACTCCTGAAGCGCTAGTGTTCGACGCAGCGAAATCCGATGTGGCTCATGCCGGTATCGACTTGTTGTGGCCGGCGTGCCGCGGGTCGGTAGCGCATGCAGTAGCTGTCGGCGCACAGGAACGAACCGCCCTTGATGACTCTGCGGGGAACCTTGAGTTCCTGGTTCGGATCGTAGGTGTCTGCCGCGCAGCAGGGTTGGCTGTCGCGGGTGTCGCCGTACCAGTCGGTGGTCCATTCCCACACGTTGCCGGCCATGTCGAATAGTCCGTAGGCGTTGGCGGGGAAACTGCCCACCGGTGTGGTTTGGCCATAACCGGTGTCGGGCAGGTAGGGGAATTCGCCGTGCCAGTAGTTCGCCAGCCGTTGACCGCGTTGTTCGGGTTGGTCGCCCCAGGTGAACGTCGCGTGGGGCAGACCGCCGCGCGCGGCGACCTCCCACTGCGCTTCGGTGGGTAGGGCCAGTCCGGCCCAGTCGGCGTAGGCTTGGGCGTCCTCGAATGCGACGTGGACGACGGGATGTTGGTCCCGGTTGCGCAAGCCCGAACGCGGCCCGCGGGGATGGTTCCAGCAGGCGCCCGGGGTCCATGTCCACCACTGGCTGAGGTGGCGAAGATCGACCGGGCCGGTTGTTCGGTGGAATACCATGGACCCGGGCTGCAGGTTCTCCGGCGGCGCGCCCGGGTAGTCCTCGGGGCTCAAGGGTCTCTCGGCGACGGTGACATATCCGGTCGCCGAGACGAACTCGCCGAATTGGGCGTTGGTCACCTGGTGCGCCATGATCGCGAACCCGTCGACCGTGGCCTGGCGCGTCGGCGCCTCCTCGGGGTAGTGGTCGTCGGACCCCAGCACCGCGGTCTGGGCCGGAATCCAGACGAAGTCGCGAGTCTGCGGTGAGATCGCGTTTTTGGCGCTCAACGCGATCTCACCGCAGACTCGACCGCGGCGGTCATGCGAACACCGTAGTCCAGTCGTTGCGCATGCTGGTGACGGTCCAGCCGTTCTCGGCGGCGAGGTCCAACGACTTTTCCGCGCCGGCAACGTATTCGAATTCGCGCTCGGCGTCGTCGTGGCGTAGCAGCAGGGCCAGCGACGGACCGGGGCCCGCGGTGGCATACTGCATCATCGCGATGTCGCCGTTGGAGTTTCCGGCCGCCAGGATCGGCCGTCGGCCCACCCGGCCCCAGATCCGGACCGCCTTGACGGGCCCGTCGTTGAGGAATTCCGGAGTTGAGGTGGTCCGCAGGTCGCCGTCGGTGAAAGCAAGGCCCACCGAGCTGCCGATCACCCGCTCGGGTGGGACGCCGTACATCTGTGTGGTGACGGGACGCATGAAATCGCGGCCGCCTCCGGAGGCGATGTAGTTGGTGAAACCGTGACCCTCCAGGTACTGCAGCAGTTCGACCATCGGCCGGTAGCCGCACGCGGTGTACGGACGGTTCAGCGTCGGATGCACCGCCTCGGCGAAAAACGTTCTGACCCGATCGGCATGCTCCTCGACGGTCAGGCCTGAGTACGCCGAAAAGATAGCTCCAGCAAGAACTTTGAGTGCAGAGTCATCACCGTTGTAGTGCGCGGTGACCGCATCGCCGAACCACGACAGGTCGCCCGAGGCGGCGGCTGCGTACGGAGGATTGTCGGTCAGGGCCGGGTTCTCGGCAGCCTGTTCGGCCAGTCGGCGAACCAGGAAGTCCAGCTGGACGTAGGCGGGTTTCTCGCACCACAGCGTTCCGTCGTTGTCGAACACCGCGACCCGATCTTCGGGTGCGACCTCGGCGGTGACGCGGCCCACGAAGCCGACGATCGCCGACTTCGTGGGCCCGTCGTTCCAGGAATCCAGTCCCGTCAAACTCGTTTCCCGTCGCTTCGCGTGCCCACCGTCTAGCCGCCGACCGTCTCGAGATAGTTGTTCAGCTTGTTCACCGCGTTGGTGATTGTGAACGACGCGGGTTCCTTGCGCGGCGGGAACTCCTTGAACGTCTCGAGGAATTCGAGCACCACGGCGTTGGCCATGAACGCGATGTAGTCGTGGTCGAGGAACCAGTCCCAGTAGGTGTTCGACGTGACGTCGGCGTGCTCGTAGGGGTCGGTGCGCAGGTTGAATATCTTGGGTGCCCGCAGCTCGGTGAACGGTTCGAACCAGATCTGCAGCGTGCCCTTGCAGCGCTGCTCCATGAAGACAACCTTCCAGTTGTCGATCCGGATACCCAGCACATCGCAGTCGTCGGAGAAGTAGATCAGCCCGCGCCGCGGGCTCTTGTCGACCTCGCCGGTCAGGTACGGCAGCAGGTCGTAGCCGTCGATGTGCACGTGGTAGGTCTTGTCGTCGATCGTGTGGCCCTGCTTGAGTTTCTCCACGATCGTCGGCTCCCCGGCGGCGGCCAGCAACGTCGGCAGCCAGTCGTGGTGCTGGATGATCTCATTGGACACCACCCCGGCCTCGATCTTTCCGGGCCAGCGGATCATCTCCGGCACCCGGAACGCACCCTCCCACCCGGTGTTCTTTTCACTGCGGAACGGCGTGGTGGCGCCGTCGGGCCAGGTGTTGGCGTGCGGCCCGTTGTCGGTGGAGTACACGACGATGGTGTCCTCGGCGATGCCCAGTTCGTCGAGGCAGTCCAGCAACAGACCGACATGCTTGTCGTGGTCGACCATCGTGTCGTGATACGGCGACTGCCACCGGCCGGCCTGGCCCAGACTCTCGGGCTTGGTGTGGGTTCGGAAGTGCATGTGGGTGGTGTTCATCCACACGAAGAACGGAGTGTCGGCCTCGGTCTGGCGCTTGATGAAGTCAATCGCTGCCGCGGTGGTCTCGTCGTCGACGGTCTCCATCCGCTTCTTGGTCAGTGGGCCGGTGTCCTCGACCCGCTGCTTGCCCAGCGGGCCGAACCGCTCGTCGACCTCGTCGGAGGCCTCCTCGGTGGCCCACGACTTGATCACCCCGCGCGGCAGCATCGCCCGGCGTAACCGGGGGGCCTCTTCCTCGGTCGGGTAGTCCGGGTGCTCCGGTTCCTCCTCGGCGTTGAGGTGATACAGGTTGCCGAAGAATTCGTCGAAGCCGTGCGCGGTGGGCAGGTACTTGTTCAGATCGCCGAGATGGTTTTTGCCGAACTGCCCGGTGGCGTATCCGAGCGGCTTGAGCAGGGTGGCGATCGTCGGGTCCTCCGGTGACAGACCCATGTCGACGCCGGGCATGCCGACTTTGGACAGTCCGGTGCGGTACACGCTCTGGCCGGTGATGAACGAGGAGCGGCCCGCGGTGCAGCTCTGCTCGCCGTAGGAGTCGGTGAAGCGCATGCCCTCGGCGGCGATCCGGTCGATGTTGGGGGTGCGGTAGCCCATCAGGCCGTCGCTGTAACAGCTCAGGTTGCTGATCCCGATGTCATCGCCCCAAATCACCAGGATGTTGGGCTTTTTGTCAGGCATGGAGACCCCTTGTCATGGATTGGATGAGTCGTCACTTCACCGTAGGTTATCGTCGCCCGGGCGCAGCGTAGTGCCGCCTGTGAAAATTGTTTGGCTGCAGTGGCTTCGCCGCTGAGTGGTTTTTCCACGATATGCGGGCATGGTCGTGATCGTTGGCTTTGCGTCGTCATCGAATGTTCGGCGGGTACGCAACGTGCCATATTGGGGTGAGGCCGCTTC
This sequence comes from uncultured Mycobacterium sp., assembly GCA_964562545.1. Classification (GTDB taxonomy): domain Bacteria; phylum Actinomycetota; class Actinomycetes; order Mycobacteriales; family Mycobacteriaceae; genus Mycobacterium. The sequence goes on from CAZLTV010000081.1 coordinate 8,334, forward strand.
CGGCGCTGCCCGGTGTGGTTAGCGAATTTCGCGACGTGGAAGTTGCGCTCGGCCTGGGTGCGGCGTTGGCCCGCAGGGTCGAGTGGAAAGTGCCGCTCGCATACCGGTGGGCAGGCGGTCAGCGGTCATGCCCACCGGTTCGGGGCATCCGCAGAACTCGTGTTCGTGGTTTCCGCAGAACTCGCAGATTGCCCGCTGGGCGGCGGCGCATCGGAGAACTGGAGGCCCGGCTACCGGCGACACGGGGGTTCGTCGCCATCAACATATCGGCCACCGACAGCAGCAGAAGTTCACTGCCGGGTGGCCCGAGGAGTTGGACGCCGACCGGCAGACCGTCAGAAGTGAAACCTGCGGGCACGTTCACCGCGGGCCACCCGAGCACGTTCCAGGGCCATGTCCATGGGCACATCGCCAGCATCTGCCGTGGCGACAGTGTCGTGGCCCCGTCTTCGGCCAGCCGTGGCGCCGGCACCGAGGTCGTGGGTGTCACGAGCAGGTCGACGGCCTCGAAGACACGCCCGATGCGTTTGCGCTGGCGGGGTTCGCGGGCGCGGGCCCGTCGCAGGGTTGCCTGAGACAGGGCCAACCCGAGCCGGGCACGGCCGCGAATCGCCGCATCCGGCACTGCGGCCAGGCCGCCCTGCCGGTAGGCCCAGTCGTAGAGTCCGGCTGCGCGTCGCACTCCGTAGTCCTGCCAGAGCCGGACGCCGTAATCGGCGGAGCCCGGTGTGACAACGCGATGGCCCAGCAGTTCGAGGACCTCGCCGGTCTGCACGAGGGCTGCGGCGATCTCGGGGTCGATGCCGCCGCCGGCCAGTCCGGCCGGGAAAGGCAGCCGACCGGATACGGCGATATGGAGCCGTTGGTCGATGCTCCGTGGTCGGTACGTCCGCTCGCCGGCTACCGCGGACAGCACCAGTGCGGCATCGGTCGCTGTCCGGGCCAGAACGCCGTAGGACGTCAGACCGTTGAAGTTCTCGCGCAGCGGAGCGGTGGGCAGCAAGTCGCGGCCGGGCTTGAGGCCGATAAGGTTCGTCCACGCTGCTGCGACGCGCAGTCCGCCGCCGGTATCGGTTCCGATGGCTGCGGGTACGAGCCCGGCGGCGACGGCGGCCGCGGCGCCCGCGGAACTGGCGCCGGGAGTGTGGTCGGGTGCCCATGGATTGCGGACCGGACGCCCTCCGAGGCCTGTGGGGCAGAGTTGTTGACCAAGAACACCTGCTGCGGTCTTGCCGACGATGATCGCCCCGGCATCCCGGAGGCGGTGCACTACGGCTGCGTCGGTCGTGGCTTTCGTCGTGGCCGTGGGGATCCCGAAGGAGGTCGGCTCTCCCATGACGTCGACGTCGTCGTTGACCGCCACCGGAATTCCGAGGAGCGGAGCGGTATCGGCGCGTGCGCGTCGGCGATCTGCTTCGGCCGCCGCGGCGCGGGCCGAATCAGCGAGCACCACGGTGAAAGCGTTGAGTTCCGGTTGGCTCGCTTCGATACGTTCTAGAGTGTGCGCGACAAGTCCTGCGGCATGGGTGGTGCCGCTCGCCAGTTCGAACAATGTCTGATACACGACCGCATATCGTCGTGCTGCTGGTCGCCCTGCACATCACCCTGACCGTGTGAGATTGTTGCGACATGCGTTTGAGGACGCCGTCGATGGGCCGGGTGCCCTGGTTCCTGACCGTCGCTCCGCAGGACAGCCCGGAGATGGTGCCGCGCCCAGCGGTCGTCGAGAAACTCCGGAAATCGGCTAGTCAGAGGGCGACGATCGTGTCGGCGCCCTCGGGTTTCGGTAAGACGGTCGCAGTCGCGCAGTTCGCCGCCGCGCGCTGCGCGGAGCGGGCGGGGAGCGTGTCGTGGGTGACCCTCAGCGATCAGATGACGGACCTGTGGGACGTGCTGCGTGCCGTCGTCACCGCCCTGCGGCAGTCCTCGCAGGAAGCCGGGGACTCGCGGTTCGACCGCTCGCTGTCGACGGTCCTGGAGGCGTCAACGTATGACGACGCAATGACTGCTCTGGCGGCGATCGAGCATCATCAGTCGGTCAGCGTCGTGGTCGACGACGCGCAGAATGCGCGCCAAGCGTTGAGCGACTCCAGGTTCGCTCAACTGGTCGAGTACGGTCCTCAGTGGCTGCACCTGGTCGTGATCACCACCGACGCGGCGGATCCCGTCCTTATGCGACTTCGGACCCACGGCCGGGTGACCGTCCTGGGGCCGGCAGATCTGGCGTTCGCACCTGCTGACATCGTGGCCGCGGGTGCGCGGGTGGGGGCGCCCGTCGACCACGGCGCCGCCGCGGAGATCATGTCGGCAACCGGCGGCTGGCCCGCGGCCGTTCGGCTGGCGCTGAACAACGGCGGAGAGTCCCCGGGCCTGGCCACCGATGTCGATCCCACCGACTATGTCGATTCCGCGGTGTTGCAGCGGATGCGTCCGGACCTCGCCGATTTCGTGTTGGCGGTGACGATCACCGGTCGGGTGGACGAAAAATTGGCCCGCACGCTTTCAGGGCGTTCGGACGCCGGTGATTTGATCGCCGAATGCACCGCCGGGGGGTTATTCGTCGAGCGGTTCCAGTCCGGTGGAAGCACTGTCTACCAATGGCATTCGATGCTCACGACGAGTTGCCAAAATATCCTGCGCCGCACCGACCTCCGGCGTTGGGAACGATTGAACGCTGTCGCTGCGAAGGAGTTGGCGGACGAGCATCCGGTGACGTCGGTCGAGCTCGCCATCCGGGCCGGTGATTCCGAGCTGGCCCGCGGGGTGATCTTCGACCACTGGCTGGAACTATTGCTGCAGTCTCGGCCGGAGGCGCTTGATCGGATCTGTGTCGCCGCGATGACGGCATTCGGCGATCATCCGATGCTGCTGATGATCCGGGCCTGCTGCCGGGATCTGCTGGGCGACACCGCGAATGCGCGGTTGATGCTGCAGCGGGCACACAGAGCCGAGCCGGGTGGGGCACTGTCTGCGCGATCGGCCTTCGTCGCCGACATCGCGTGCATCTTGGTCTCCGAGGACGACCAGGAGATGCTGGCAGCCGGAGATCGCGCCGTGGCGGCTCTTGCCGACCGCGGTCTCGTGCCAACGCCCGTATATGCCGGTGCGCTGTTCGTGCTGGGATGGGCGCAATCACGTCTGCGCCGTGGAGGGCTGGATCTGCTGGAGGCCGCAGCCAGCGAAAGTGAGGCATTCGGTCTGGTCGAGCTCGCCCTGCGGGCCCGGCAGACCCTGGCGTTCTCCGCGGTCAGCGTGGGTGAGTTCGAGCGCGCGCTGACGGTATTGCGGGAGCTCGATTCGGTTCGGACAGGTGACCCGGAGCTGTGGCTCGTCCACAACGGGGGTGGAATCGAGCCACTTACGCGTGGTTACGCCCGGATGTGGCGGGGTGAGCTTGACCGTGCCCGTGAGGATCTGGTGGCTGCCGGGGCCTCGGATGGTATCGGTTACCCGGACATCGCACGGTCACTGTTCGCGTTCACCGCGGCAACGCTGGGCGACGGGATGGTAGAGGCGGCTGCGGCCGTCGCGCGCATCCACGCCATCGACTGCCACGGGGCCCCGTTGGGCACCTACAAGTTGGTGGCCGCCGCCAGGTTGGCCGAGGTTCGTGGTGAGCGACGGAAAGCTCTGGCTATGGTCGCGCGAATCGGGGATGGCACAAACATTCCGAATATGTTGGCGATCGCCTCGGGTATCGCGCGGCGGCTGGGTGAGCCCGCGCTGGCCGCCCGGTACGCCGAGGTTGCGGTGGCCGCCGAATTCCAGCGCTACACCCGGGTCTATGCACTGTTGACACTGGCGATCATCGATTGGAGCCGCGGGGCGGGCAGTGCCGCCCACGACAAGCTCGAGGACGCGTTGGCCCAGGCCGAGGCTGAGCACATCGTCTATCCGTTCCTCGACAACGCCGACGCGCAGTGTCTGGAGATGCTGGCTGCGCACCTGCCGGTCACCGGCCACCGGCGTTTTCTCCAGCAATGTCTGGACGCGTGCTACACCGCGGCCAGTCGTGGGGTTTCGGCCTCGACACCGGCCCTCACCCCGCGAGAACGGGAGGTACTGGCTTATCTGCGCACGCCGATGACCTCCGCCGAGATCGCTGAGCAGATGTCGGTCTCGGTCAACACCCTCAAGACACATCAGCGTTCCATCTACCGAAAGCTGGGTGTGATCAACCGGCGCGACGCGACCCGCGTCGGCCACCGCTGATGTGCACCGCTGACGCGTGCGGCTGGAGTGTTCGCGCCGACTGGGATCGACTCCGGTGTTCGCGCCGACTGGGACCGACTCCCGTGTGGTGCCGCGCCGCCGTGCGTTCTGCGTGCTTGGATGGTCCAGTCTGATCGAACCGGCGTGCACTTTCGCGTCATCGACGAGAATTCCAGGGATGGCGCCTGTGACGGGTGCTGACGTCCGAGCGTCAGCCAAACCCTATCGGGGCTGGGTGAGAACGATTTCGGCAGAGTTCCTTCGTTGACTGTATCTGCGCGGGGGAGAAGTGACGAGGAGATGAACATCGTGGACGAGAACAGTGGAGCCGGCGAGCCGCACCTGGCACGCGAGCACCTGCCGATTCCGGACGCCAAGCATGTCGGTGTCACCACCTACGACGCCAAGGACCCCAACACGAAATACCCGCCGATCAAGGAGCTACGGCCCCCGAAGGGCGCACCCAACGTGCTGATCGTGTTGATCGACGACGTCGGGTTCGGGGCGTCGTCGGCCTTCGGTGGCCCGTGTGCGACCCCGGTCGCCGAGCGTCTGGCATCCGGTGGGCTCAAGCTCAACAGGTTCCACACGACGGCGTTGTGTTCGCCCACCCGACAGGCCCTGCTGACCGGGCGTAACCATCATTCGGTCGGGATGGGTGCGATCACCGAGATGGCCACTTCTGCACCTGGCAACAACAGCATCCGGCCCAAGGACAAGGCGCCGATCGCTGAAACGTTGAAGCTCAACGGGTACTCCACCGCGCAGTTCGGTAAGTGCCACGAGGTGCCCGGTTGGGAGGTCACACCCGTCGGGCCGTTCCACCAATGGCCGACGGGTTCGGGGTTCGAGTACTTCTACGGGTTCGTCGGCGGTGAGGCCAACCAGTACTACCCGGGCTTGTACGAGGGCACAAACGCAGTCGAGCCGCCCCGCACCCCCGAGCAGGGCTACACGCTGACCGACGATCTGGCTGACCACGCGGTGACCTGGGTGCGCCAGCAGAAGGCGCTGATGCCGGACAAGCCGTTCTTCATGTACTTCGCCCCCGGCGCTACGCACGCCCCACACCACGTCCCCAAGGAGTGGTCTGACAAATACCGCGGCAAGTTCGACGAGGGCTGGGACGTGCTGCGTGAGCAGATCTTGGCCCGGCAGAAGGGACTCGGAGTGGTACCGCCCGACGCGGAATTGACCACCCGCCACGACGAGATCCCGGCCTGGGACGACATGCCCGCCGACCTCAAACCGGTGCTGGCCAAGCAGATGGAGATCTACGCCGGGTTCCTGGAGCAGACCGACCATGCGGTGGGTCGTGTCGTCGACGCGATCGACGATCTCGGTGTGCTCGACGACACGCTGATCTACTACATCATCGGTGACAACGGGGCATCGGCCGAGGGCACGCTCAACGGCTGCTTCAACGAAATGACCACGCTCAACGGCCTGCCCGGCATCGAGACCACCGAGTTTCTGCTCTCCAAGATCGACGACTTCGGGACACCGGAGGCCTACAACCACTACGCCGTCGGCTGGGCGCATGCGCTGTGTGCGCCGTATCAGTGGACCAAGCAGGTGGCCTCGCATTGGGGTGGCACCCGCAACGGCACGATCGTGCATTGGCCGAACGGGTTGTCCGACGGTGGTTCGACTCGCGACCAGTTCCACCACGTCATCGATGTCGCACCGACCCTCCTCGAGGCTGCCGGGATTCCCGCGCCGCACTCGGTCAACGGCACCACCCAGGCTCCCTTGGAGGGCGTGAGCATGCTCTCCACGCTGCGTGAGGCGAAGGCACCGGAGACCCACGAGGTGCAGTATTTCGAGATGATGGGCAACCGGGGCATCTACTACCAGGGGTGGACAGCGGTGACCAAGCACCGCACCCCGTGGAAGGCCGACACCCCGGTGCCCTTCGACGACGACGTCTGGGAGCTCTACGGTCCTGACGACTGGACCCAGGCGCACGACTTGTCCGCCGAGAACCCGGCGAAACTGGCTGAGCTGCAGCGGCTGTGGCTGATCGAGGCGACCAAGTACAACGTTGTGCCGCTTGACGATCGGGGTTTCGAGCGGATCAACCCCGACATCGCCGGGCGCCCGCAGCTCATCAGGGGCAACTCGCAGTTGTTGTTCGACGGGATGCGGGTCAGCGAATGGTGTGTGTTGAGCCTGAAGAACAAGTCGCATTCGGTGACCGCGAACATCGAGGTGCCCGAGAACGGGGCAGCTGGTGTGATCGTCACCCAAGGCGGCAGCGCGGGCGGCTGGACGTTGTACGTACACGAGAAAAAGCTCAGGTACTGCTACAACTACTTCGGCATCGACTACTTCGTCGTCGCTGCAGCGGAAGATATTCCAGCTGGCAAACACCAGGTTCGGATGGAATTCGGCTATGACGGAGGCGGTTTGGGCAAGGGCGGCGACGTCACCCTGTACTACGACGGCCGTCAGGTGGGCTCCGGTCGCGTCGAGCACACCCAGCCGATGGCGTTTTCAGCCGATGAAGCATGTGACGTCGGGTGCGACACCGGCTCACCCGCATCCCGCGACTACGGGCCGACGGGAAACAGGTTCACCGGGACCATCGAGTGGGTGCAGATCGACATCGGTGCGGACTCACACGATCATCTGATCAAGCCCGAGGATCGGTTCAACATCGCGATGGCCA
>CAZLTV010000082.1:0-15196 GCA_964562545.1 uncultured Mycobacterium sp.
GCGAATACGTCTGCGGGGAACCACCCGAAGCCCTGGAATCCCGGGTGACCGAGGGGGGCTCGCTGTTTTCCCGACTCGGCGGGTTGAGCAGGCTGTGGCGGCGTTCCACCGGAGTCCCGGCCCCGATCGTGATGCCCGCGGGTTAGCGCCGGCGGCCGGCCACCTCGATGCCGATCAGCGGCGACGAGACCGAATGCAGCAAAGTCCACCTGCAACACGATCAGCACCGAAGCGGTGCATGGCGGTTACGCATGATGCCTGGACCCCGGTTTAGCAGTGTTAGCTGCACCACAACCATGAGTTGATCGCACACGTCCCCGGCGATGACCCACTTTCTCGACATCACGGGACACAACAGCGGCTATCCGCAATTTTCAAGTGATCACTTGTGGATACCTGGCTAACTCTGGTACCTGTCTCTAAGCTCCATTCAATTGCTGCAATCAACCGTCGTGTGCGTTGGACATGCCCTCCGATCGCCTACCTGGCCGCCGATGTCGCAAACGGCCCGACAGGCAATCACGGCGGCCTGCCGACGCCGAATCCCACCGTGAGGTCTTTGTGAGTTCAATCAAGATGTGTCCGCCTGCCGCGGGTATCTATGGACGTCATATCGGTCGCGTCGGCGCGTTGGCGGTCGCGTTGGGGGTTGGTGCCGCGGTGGCGATGATGCCGACCGTGGCCCGCGCCGACACCGCGGGTTCGACCGGCGCGAGTTCGACGTCCTCGTCGGAGAACTCGTCGTCCGGGTCGTCGGAGGGTTCCAGCGGTGTGGGCGGCTCATCACCATCGCCGCGGTTAGCCGGATCTGATTCCCCAGCATCTAGCTCTGCGGACACCCCCGGGGCAGACTCCCCCAGCGCCGACACCTCTGGTGATCACGAAGCATCCGCGGATAACACTGCGTCCTCGTCGGGCGGCGAGGACGACGATGCACTCGACGGACCCGATCCCGCCGGAACGGAAGCCGCCCGCGATCGCGAGCTTTCACACGACAGCGCCGACCCGTCGCCGACTCGAGGCGGTGCGGACTCCTTCGATGAATCCGATGCCACCGCACCGGATTCTTCTGAGACTCCCGGCGGCTCCGGTGAACCCGCCGGCGAGGGGTCCGACGACCCGATGGGCGACTCTGGTGACCGAGCCCACGGCTCCGGTAACCAGGCCGCCGTCGAGCCGGACACCGGGGGCTCTGGCGTCGCTGCTAACCAGCAAAGCGATCTCGAGAACACGGCGTCGGTCGACCATGCGACGCCTGCGACGTCAGGACCCGCCGCGAGCGCTGTGCGGCTGGGGGCGGGCTGGACTTTCCCGGTGTTGATTGGCAATGGCACCGCCCAACATCCCGACGGCGGGCTGTTGATCGGTAACGGATTCAGCTATGACGACCAGACCTGCACCGATGGTGCGGTGTGCGAGGGCGGGCGAGCAGGCTTTTTCTTCGGAAACGGCGGTGCCGGCTTCAACGGCGGCAACGGCGGAGCGGCCGGTTTGTTCGGCAGCGGAGGCGCTGGCGGCGATGCACTCACCTACGGTGCCGGGGGTCGAGGCGGCTCGGCGGGCTGGTTCGGAGATGGCGGTCCTGGTGGTGACGGAGCCGGTGGCGGTGACGGCGGCAACGGCGGCGCAGGCGGCGTGTTCTTCGGTCAGGGCGGCGCCGGTGGTGAGGGCGTTGCCGGTGGTGATGGTGGTGCCGGCGGTGACGCGGGCGTGTGGGCGTGGTTGAGCAGCGGCGGGGCCGGCGGGGACGGAGGCACCTCCGATGGCCACAGTGCCGCAGGTGGGGCCGGAGGCGCAGGCGGGTCGGCAGGCTGGATCGGCGCAGGCGGAGCCGGGGGTAACGGCGCTGATGGTGGTGCCGGCGGGGCCGGCGGAACCGGCGGTCTGTTGCTGGGTGACGGCGGGGCTGGCGGTGACGGGGGCGCCGGGGTCAGCGGTATCAATGGCGGGGCCGGCGGCGCGGGTGGTGACGGCGGTGACACCGGCCGGCTCGCCTCGTTGAGCACCGGTGGTGCGGGCGGCGCGGGCGGTGCGGGCGCTGACGGTGCCGACGCCACTGCGGTCGTGGCCGTTGGCTCCAACGGTGTCGCCGGTGTCGCCGGTGTCGCCGGTGGCGCGGGGGGCGCCGGCGGAGCCGGGGGTTCGGTGGCGTTTTTGTTCGCGTTGCTCGGCGCCGGCGGCGCGGGCGGTGCGGGCGGGTCAGGTGGCCGCGGCGGTGCCGGTGCAAGCGGCGGTGCCGGAGCTGCCGGGACCTCGGCCGGCGCGGATGGTGGAGCCGGTGGTGCTGGTGGCGCGGGCGGTGACGGCGGAGCTGGTGGTGACGGCGGGACAGCGGGCCGGGGCTCGTTGTTCGGCCACCGCGGCGTCGGCGGCGCCAGCGGGGACGGCGGCGACGGCGGAAACGCCGGCAACGGAGGCGACGGCGGCACAGGCGCCGACGGCACCGACGGCACCAACGTCGGCAACCAAAGCGGCGGGGGCAACGGAGGCGACGGAACCAGCGGCGGTAACGGAGGCGCTGGCGGCGCAGGCGGCGACGCCGGCACCGGCGGTGCGGCAGGCCGCAGCGCTGCCGGCGGCGAGGCAGGTACCGACGGGGTGGCCGGCGCGGCCGGAAATGGCGGCAACGGCGGAAACGCCGGCAACGGCGGCTCGGGAGGCCACGGCGGCTACTACGGCGGCGACGGCGGCACCGGTGCCGATGGCGGCCGCGGCGGGTTCGGCGGCAACGGCGGAAACGGCGGCATTGGTGGGGGTCACGGCGGGGCCGGCGGGGCCGCGGGCACCGGCGGGTCGGGCGGCGACGGTGGCAGCAATAACTACCTCGGTGGGCAAGGCGGCAGCGCCGGTGACGGCGGAGCGGGTGGAGCTGGCGGAAACGCCGGTGACGGCGGAGGCAACGGAGGCGCGGGCGGGTCCGGTGGTTCCGGCGGCGTCGGCGGCGCGAGCACCGGCGCTGACAACGGCAACCCCGATGATGGCGGCAGCGCCGGTAACGGCGGGGCCGGCGGAATCGGCGGCAATGCCGGCGCGGGCGGTGGCCGCGGCGGTGTTGGCGGGGCCGGTGGGGATGGCGGCAAAGGCGGCGATACCGACGACACCGTCGAATTCGGACTGGCAGGCGGTTCCGGTGGTACCGCCGGTGTCGGTGGGAACGGCGGGGCTGGTGGCGCTGGTGTCGACGCCGACGGGGGTAGCGGGGGCGCAGGTGGCGCCGGTGGCGCTGGCGGCAACGGCTCCCCCACGACTCTCGATGCCGGCAGCGGCAGCGCTGGTGGTTCCGGCGGCGCCGGCGGCAATGGTGGAGTGGCCAGTGGCAGCGGTGACGGCGGTGCCGGCGGCGCGGGTGGCGCCGGTGGCAGCGGTGGCGATGGCGGAACGAACACCAACGACACCGACGGCAACAACGGTGGCGACGCGGGCGCCGGAGGGGCCGGCGGACGCGGCGGCAACGGCGGAGAAGCCGGCGGCAGCGGCAACGGCGGCGCCGGTGGTAGCGGCGGCCGGGGCGGCATCAGTGGATCCGCCGGAGCGCCCGGTTCGTCGGACCACAGAGCCGGAAACAGTGCTGTTGGCGGGGCCGGCGGTGTCGGCGGCGCTGGCGGTGCAGCGGCCGGCAAGGGTGTCGGGGGCGCTGGTGGCGACGGGGGTGTCGGCGGCGCGGGTGGTGACGGCGCCGACGGCGACAACAACGGTTATCGCGGTCCGTCGGGCGCCGGCGGTGGTCGCGGGGGTGTCGGCGGTGCTGGTGGCGATGCCGGCCAGGGCGACGGTGGCCTAGGGGCTGCCGGCAGCGGTGGTGACGGCGGCACCGGCGGTCAGGGCGGTGCCGGCGCCTACGGTTCCGACAGCATCGATTTCGGTGGCTATGCCGGCGGATCTGGTGGCACCGGTGGCGACGGTGGCGCGGGTGGGGTCGGTGGCGGCATAGGCCTGGGCGGCCATGGCGGCGCCGGAGGCGCTGCCGGTGACGGCGGTCACGGGGGCGCAGGTGGTGGGGGCAGTGAGACCGGCACCGGTGGTGCTGGCGGTACGGGCGGCAGCGGCGGTGTTGGCGGGGCCGGCGGAGATGGCGGTGCGGGCGGCGGTCATGGGGGTGGCGCTGGCGCGGGCGGCGTCGGCGGAGCTGGCGGCGATGCCGGCACCGGTGGATACCTGGGCAACGGCGGCGTCGGTGGTGATGCCGGTAACGGTGGAGCTGGGGGTGTCGGCGGCAACGCCGGTGGAGCCACCGGCTCATACCGTGGCGGTGCCGGCGGGGACGGCGGTGCCGGCGGGAGCGCAGGCACCGGTGGCGGTTACAGCGATGGCGCCGGTGAGGACGGCGGTGATGCGGGCAGCGCCGGAGTGGGCGGCGAAGGCGGCGCCGGCGGTACGGGCATCAACGCTGGCGGGGGTGCCGGCGGCGGCGGTGGAGTTGGCGGCGACGGCGCCGACGGCGGCATGGCCGGCTACGGACTGGTCGACGGTGACGGGGGCAAAGGCAGCGACGGGGGTGTCGGCGGCGCGGGCGGTGCTGGCGGCGATGCCAGCGGCAGCGGCACCGGCGGTGCGGGCGGCCCGGGCGGAGCCGGGGGAATTGGCGGGGCCGGTGGCACCGCCGCCGCGGGGAACGCCGTCGGCGACAGTGGCGCCGGTGGCGCCGGCGGGGAAGGAGGCGCGGGTGGCGCCGCGACCGGCAGTGGAGTCGGGGGCTCGGGCGGTCACGGCGGCGCCGGGGGTCAGGGTGCCGACGGCCTGTCCGGTATCGACGCCAGCGTCTTCGACGGCCTTGCGTACTCGGGCAGCGGTGGCGGTCACGGCGGCGCCGGCGGCAGCGGCGGCGATGCGGGCATCGGCGCGGGCGGTGCAGGTGCAGCCGGCGAAGGAGGCGCCGGTGGCGGCGGCGGCACCGGCGGCAGCGGCGGAAACTTCGACGTCGAGGACTCGCTGTTGAGCACCGGCGCACCTGGCGGCAGCGGTGGTGTCGGTGGGGACGGCGGCGCGGGCGGGGCCGGCGGCGACAACGGCAACGGCGGCGGTGACGGAGGAAACGGCGGGCATGGCGGCGCCGGCGGTACGGCTGGCTATGGCGCGCAGAGCGAGTTCGTCGGTGGCGGTACTGGCGGTACTGGCGGCGGCGGTGGGTCCGGTGGTGACGGCGGCGACGCTGGTTCTGGCGGTGGCACCGGTGGTGACGGTGGCGAGGGCGCCAACGGTGGTGATGCCGGTGCCGGAGGCGGCGGCAGTCATGCAGGTGGCGACGCCGGCACCGCGGGCAGCGGAGGTCGCGGCGGCAACGGCGGGCAAGGTGTCGGTGCCGACGGCGGCGCGGGCGGTTCCGGCGGTTCCGGCGGGGCAGGCGCCAGCGGCGGTAGTGGCGGCACCGGTGAAGGGACCGGCTATGACGGCGGGAACGGCAGCAGCGGCGGCAACGGCGGTGACGGCGGTGACGGCGGTGCGGCCAGCGGCGCCGGACACGGAGGTCAGGCTGGATATGGAGGCCGCGCCGGCGATGGCGGCTCGGGTGGGGCGGGCGGCCCCGGGAACCTCGACGACCCGGGTGCCGGCGGCACCAGCGGTGACGGCGGTGACGGCGGGCACGGCGGGGCTGGGGGCACGGCGAGCGGTACAGGCACCGGCGGAGACGGTGGTCGTGGCGGGTCCGGTGGTGCCGGCGCCGACGGCATCGACGGCCTCAACAGTGGTTATGACGGCAGCAGCGGCACCGGCGGCGGAGATGGTGGCGCCGGCGGTGACGGGGGTGACGCCGGTGGCGGCAGCACTGCCGGGGTGGCGGGCGACGGCGCCGATGCCGGCGAAGGTGGCGCCGGCGGTGACGGCGGCTTCGGTTCCGACAGCGTGGGCAGCGGCTACGACGGCGGCGCCGGTGGTAGCGGCGGAAACGGTGGTAGCGGCGGTGCGGGTGGCAGCAATGGGGTTGCCGGCGGCAATGGCGGCCTCGGTGGTGCAGGCGGTGTCGGGGGCGCCGGCAACAGCGGCGGTGCCGGAAGCGGCATTTTCGACGGAGGTGACGGCGGAGCAGGTGGTGCTGGTGGCTCCGGAGGCGCCGGGGGCGACGCGGGTGACAACACCCCTGGCGCGATCGGCGGCGACGGCGCCGATGGTGCAGACGGCGGCGACGGCGGCGATGGTGGCGAGGGCGGGTTCGGCGGTTCGGGCGGTTCCGGCGGACCTGGTGGTGACGGTGGCGGGGGCGGCACCGGCGGCGATCCGGACGGCACCAGTGGCCAATCAGGTTCGGACGGCACCCCCGGATCGGACGGCTGACCTAGGCGGCTAGGTTCGCTGTTAGCTGCCAGCACCTTCAGTCCTGACTAGGAGCCCTCATGCCCGAAGCCGTTATCGTCGCCACCGCCCGCTCCCCGATCGGCCGGGCTAACAAGGGCTCGCTGGTCTCGATGCGCCCCGACGACCTGGTTGCACAGATGGTCAGGGCGGTGCTGGACAAGGTGCCGGCCCTGGATCCGCGCGAGATCGACGACCTGATGATGGGTTGCGCTCAGCCCGCCGGTGAGGCCGGTTACAACATTGCCCGGGCGGTGGCTGTCGAGCTCGGCTATGACTTCCTTCCGGGCACCACCGTCAACCGGTATTGCTCGTCGTCGCTGCAGACGACCCGGATGGCGTTTCATGCGATCAAGGCCGGCGAGGGCGAGGCCTTCATCTCGGCCGGGGTGGAGACGGTGTCGCGATTCGCCAAGGGCATGGCCGACGGTGCCCCGGATTCGACGAACCCGATCTTCGACGATGCGCGGGCACGCACCGAGCAGGCGGCCGCCGGCGCCACGGAATGGCATGACCCACGCCAGGATGGGGCGTTGCCCGATGTGTACATCGCGATGGGACAGACCGCCGAGAATGTCGCGGCGTCGACCGGTATCAGTCGCGAAGAGCAGGACCATTGGGGGGTGCGGTCGCAGAACCGCGCCGAGGAGGCCATCAAGAGCGGCTTCTTCGCGCGTGAGATCGTCCCCGTGACGCTGCCGGACGGCACCGTCGTCTCGACCGACGACGGGCCCCGGGCTGGGACCACCTACGAGAAGATCAGCCAGCTCAAGCCGGTGTTCCGACCGAACGGCACGGTCACCGCGGGTAATGCGTGTCCGCTCAACGACGGCGCAGCCGCCGTGGTGATCATGAGCGACACCAAGGCCAAGGCGCTGGGGCTCACGCCGCTGGCGCGCATCGTGTCCACCGGGGTCAGCGGGCTCTCGCCGGAGATCATGGGTCTGGGCCCGATCGAGGCAGTGCGGAAGGCGCTGGCCAACGCGAAGATGTCGATCGGTGACATCGACTTGTACGAGATCAACGAGGCGTTCGCGGTGCAGGTGCTGGGCTCGGCTCGGGAGCTGGGTATGGATCTCGACAAGCTCAACGTCTCCGGCGGCGCGATCGCCCTGGGCCACCCGTTCGGCATGACGGGCGCGCGGATCACCGCCACGCTGCTGAACAACCTAGCCACCCACGACAAGACGTTCGGCATCGAGACGATGTGTGTCGGTGGTGGCCAGGGCATGGCGATGGTTGTCGAGCGGCTGTGATCGCCGAGCCTGCGGTGAGATCGCGAATTTAGGAGATTCGACGATCTCCTCGCAGGCTCGCGGCTGACCAGGCGCGGGCGACCCGGGCGAGGACATCGGCCTGACGGGTCCGTTTGACCACGCGCACACGGGTCCAGCCGACCTCTGCGAGATCCTCGGATCGGGCGATGTCGTAGGCGTATTGCGTGGGATCGACGCGGTGCTGCTCTCCGTCGTATTCGACCGCGAGCATCAGCTCCGGCCACCCCAGGTCCAGGTAGTAGCGCCGTCGGCCGTCCGGGCTGCGCACCGGTATCTGGGTCTGCGGGCGCGGGTAGCCGGCGCGGATCAACAGCAGCCGCAGCCACGTCTCCCGTGGCGAGGCTGCGCCCGGATCGTAGAGAGCGACGACCTGCTCGAGTTGTCTGAGTCCCCGCGCGCCCCGATGTCGGCCAGCAATGTCGCGCACCTGCTCGCCGGTGAGTCCGGTGGCGTTGCCTAACGCATCGAGCCGGGCGACGGCGTCGTGCAGCGGAGGGCGGCGAGCCAGGTCGAAGGCGGTGCGTGCCAACGTCGTCAGCCGCATCGCGCCGCGGAACTCGTATTCGTCCGGCCTGAGTATGAAGTCGTACGTGCGGAGTCCAGCGGGTCGCCGAGCGTTGGGCCAGATGATCTCCGTCGGCAGACTGTCGTCGACCCATTTCGCACCGTGCAACGCCGCGGCTGTCAGGCCTGCCAGCACACCCTGCCGATGAGACCACAGCCACGCTGCCCGAGCGCGCTGGTCAATGCCGAGTTTGGCGTCGAGGGGCGCGTAGACGTCGGGGAAGACCGCGCGGTAGAACGCCCGCAGGTGATGCTTGCGCAGCAGCCCGCGCTCGAGCGCTTCGCTGCCGAGGAAGGGCCACTCGGGAACGGTCACGCATCCACTGTCGCGGTTGACGCGCACAGCAAGACGCCGAGCCTGCGGTCAGATCGCGATCTGTGGATCAATCGCGATCTGTGAGCAGACTCGGCGTCTTGGGACGAGAGGTACTAGTTGTTGTTGAAGTAACTGAGCAGACGCAGGATCTCGATGTAGAGCCAGACCAGGGTGACGGTCAGGCCCAGGGCGATGCCCCATGCGGCCTTCTCCGGCGCACCGGCGCGGACCATCTGGTCGGCGGCGTCGAAGTCGATCAGGAACGAGAACGCCGCGATGCCGATGACCACCAGCGAGAAGATGATTGCCAGCGGGCCGCCGCTGCGCAGGCCGAAGCCCTCACCGCCACCGACGCCGAACATCGCCAACACCAGGTTGAGCAGCATCAGCGCGAGTGCACCGAACATGGCCGCCACGATGAAACGGGTGAACTTCGGGGTGACACGGATTGCGCCGGTCTTGTAGACGACGAGCATGCCGAAGAACACGCCGATGGTGCCGACGATCGCCTGGGCGATCATGCCCGGGCCGCCCGAGGAGATCAGGTTGGCGAAGATGAACGACGCCGAGCCGAGGAACAGGCCCTCGACGGCGGCGTAGCTCAGCACGATGGCCGGGTTGTCCTGCTTGCGGCCGAACGTGGCGAACAGCACCAGGCCGAGTCCGCCCAGCGCGCCGACCAGCATGAACGGCATGGCCAGGTTCAGGTTCTGGGCGACCAGGAAGTAGGAGACCACGGCGACGGCGCTCAGCACGGCCAGCGTCATGCCGGTCTTGGTGACGACGTCGTCGATCGTCAGCGGACGGGAGACACCCGTTTGCCGCTGATCGGGGTACTGCTGGGTGGCGTAGGGGTCCGCCTGTACCGCTTGTGCACCGTAGCCGGCGGCTCCGGTACCGAACTGCGCGTACCCGCCTTGCTGCCCCTTGGGCAGTGAGCGGAATACCGGGTTGCTGCTTTCGCGCACCGTCGGTTCCTTTCCTGTGCTGTGTATTCCAGTGGTATCGATCACTCAACGAACGAGGTTGCCGGGAGGTTCCCGCCTTGGCGGCGGGTGGCAGGGCTTACTCCCAGCCTCTTCCCAGGAAACCTTACCCGGGACAACCCGGACCCGGTGGACGATCTAAATTGCACTCGTGGACCAAAACGAGGATGTCCTAGTAAAGGTCGATGGCGCGATCGGCCGCATCACCCTCAACCGACCTAAGGCGATCAACTCGCTGACCCATCACATGGTTACCCAGATCGGGTCGGCCCTGAGTGCGTGGGAGGACGACGATGCGGTCAGCGCCGTCCTGGTCGACGGTGCTGGTGAGCGTGGCCTGTGTGCCGGCGGTGACGTCGTGGCGATCTACCACAGCGCCAAGGCCGGCGGTGCTGAGGCACGTCAGTTCTGGCACGACGAGTACCGGGTCAACGCCCGCATCGGCCGCTATCCCAAGCCCTATGTGGCCCTCATGGACGGCATCACGATGGGCGGCGGTGTCGGGATCAGCGCGCACGGCAGCGTCCGGGTCGCCACCGACACCACCAAGATGGCGATGCCCGAGGTCGGCATCGGTTTCATCCCCGATGTGGGCGGCACGTTCCTGTTGGCCCGCACTCCCGGGCTGCTCGGGTTGCACGCGGCGCTCAGCGGCGCCCCGTTCACCGGTGCCGACGCCATCGCGATGGGGTTCGCCGACCATTTCGTGCCCCATGACCAGCTCGACGCCTTCATCGCCACCGTCTCCACCGACGGCCCGGACGCAGCGGTCGCGGCCCACGCGCAGGAGCCGCCACCGAGCCCGCTGATGCAACAGCGGGAGTGGATCGACCAGTGCTACGCCGGCGCGACCGTCTCCGACATCGTCACCGCTCTGCGCGGACACGGCGACCCCGCCGCCGCGAAGGCGGCCGACCTGATCGCCTCACGCTCCCCGGTGGCGCTGGCGGTGACGTTGGAGGCGGTGCGCCGCTCGGGCCAGCTGACGAGCCTTGAGGACGCGCTGCACCAGGAGTTCCGCACCTCCTGCGCGTCGCTGAGCTCGCATGACCTTGTTGAAGGCATTCGGGCGCAGCTGGTCGACAAGGACCGCAATCCGCAGTGGTCGCCGGCCTCGACCGATGCGGTCACCCAGGCCGATGTCGATGTGTACTTTGCCCCGGCCGATCCCGACCTCACTTTCGACTGACAATCCACCCGGACCCACAGGAGAACCCATGACAAACTTCGAGACCATCCTGGTCACCCGCGAGGGACGGGTCGCCACAATCACCCTGAACCGGCCCAAGGCGCTCAATGCGCTCAACACCCAGGTAATGAACGAGGTCACCACGGCCTCGGCGGAACTCGACGCCGACCCGGGCATCGGCGCGATTGTCATCACCGGTAGCGAGAAGGCATTCGCCGCCGGCGCCGACATCAAGGAGATGGCGTCGCTGTCGTTCGCCGACGTGTACGCCGCCGACTTCTTCGCCGCGTGGGGCAAGTTCGCCGCGACCCGCACCCCGACGATCGCTGCGGTGGCGGGCTACGCCCTGGGCGGCGGATGTGAGTTGGCGATGATGTGCGACATCCTGATCGCCGCCGACACCGCAAAGTTCGGGCAGCCCGAGATCAAACTCGGCGTGCTGCCGGGCATGGGCGGTTCGCAGCGGTTGACCCGCGCGATCGGCAAGGCCAAGGCGATGGATCTGATCCTGACGGGGCGCAACATGGGTGCCGAGGAGGCCGAGCGCGCCGGGCTGGTCTCCCGGGTTGTCGCCGCCGACGTGCTGCTCGAGGAAGCCAATTCGGTGGCCGCGACTATTGCCGGGATGTCCTTGTCGGCGGCGCGGATGGCCAAGGAGGCGGTCGACCGGGCGTTCGAGACCACGCTGAGTGAGGGTCTGCTCTACGAGCGGCGACTGTTCCACTCTGCCTTCGCCACCGACGACCAGACCGAAGGGATGACGGCCTTCGCCGAGAAGAGGGCCCCGAACTTCACACACCGCTAGGGTGCTGTGCGTGAGCGAACCGGCCGACCACGACAAACCCTCCGACCGTCCTGCTAGTGGGACGGTCGCGGAACCCGCACCGGGTTCGGCGGTGAGCACGGCCGAGGAACCCGTCCGGGTCGCCGAGCCCGAAGACTCCGCCGGCACCAAGCCGCCGTGGTGGGAACGCCACTACACGTTCTTCGGCAGCGCCGTCGGCCTGGTGTTCGTCTGGCTGTCATTGACGCCGTCGCTGCTTCCGCGCGGCCCGCTGTTCCAGGGCCTGGTCAGTGGCGGGGCGGGTGCCGTCGGGTATGCGCTGGGGGTGTTTGGCGTGTGGCTGGTGCGCTACATGCGCGGCAAGGACACCAGTCCCCGGGCGCCGCGGTGGGCATGGCTGGCTCTGCTGGTGGCCGGCCTCGTCAGCCTGGTGGGGATGCAGTTCTTCTTCCAGGACTGGCAGAACGAGGTTCGGGATCTGATGGGGGTCCCGCACATGCGCTGGTTCAACTACCCGCAGGCAGCCGTGCTGGCCGTGATGGTGGGGTTCGTGCTGGTGGAGCTCGGCCAGCTGGTTCGCAGGCTGGTCCTGTTCCTGGTCCGCCAGTTGGAGCGGGTCGCCCCGCGCCGGGTCTCCGGGGTGGTCGCCGTCGGCCTGGTCCTGGCGCTGACCGTAGCGCTGCTGAACGGGGTTGTGGCTCGGGTCGCGATGGACTGGCTCAACAGCACGTTCGCCGCGGTCAACGACGAAGACTCCCCCGACACGCCGACCCCGACGACGACGCTGCGGTCCGGGGGGCCCGGTTCGCTGGTCAGCTGGGCCTCGCTGGGCCACCAGGGCCGGATTTTCGTCTCCGGTGGGCCCACGGTCGACGATTTGACCGAGTTCAACGAGGCTCCGGCGACCGAACCGATCCGGGCGTACGCCGGAAAGAACGCCGGCGACGACATCCGCGAGACCGCGCAGATCGCCGCCCAGGAACTGCTGCGCACCGGCGGGCTGGACCGCGAGGTCGTGGCGGTGGCCACCACCACCGGCACCGGCTGGATCAACGAGGCCGAAGCTTCCGCTCTGGAATACATGTACAACGGCGACACCGCGATCGTGTCGATGCAGTACTCGTTCCTGCCGAGCTGGATCTCGTTCATCGTCGACAAGGAAAACGCGCGCCAGGCCGGACAGGCGCTGTTCGAGGCGGTCGACGCGCTGGTCCGCGAGCGGCCCGAGGCCGACCGGCCGAAGCTCGTCGTGTTCGGCGAAAGTCTGGGCTCGTTCGGTGGCGAGGCGCCATTCCTGAGCCTGGACAACCTGGTGGCCAGAACCGATGGGGCGCTGTTCTCCGGTCCGACGTTCAACAACACGATTTGGACGAACCTGACCGCCAACCGGGATCCGGGTTCACCGATGTGGCTGCCGATCTACGACAAGGGTGAGAACGTGCGGTTCGTCGCACGCCCGGAGGACCTGGGGCGGCCGGCCGACCCGTGGGGTACACCGCGGGTGGTCTACCTTCAGCACGCTTCCGACCCGATCGCCTGGTGGACGCCCGATCTGTTGTTCCGGCAACCGGATTGGTTGAAGGAGCCTCGCGGCTACGACGTTTCACCGCGGATGGATTGGATGCCGGTGGTTACCTTCCTGCAGGTGTCCGCTGACATGGCTGTGGCCGTCGACGTGCCCGACGGGCACGGGCATGTCTACGTCAAGAATGTGGCCAATGGGTGGGCTGCGGTGTTGCAGCCGCCGGGATGGACGCCGGAGAAGACCGAGCGGCTGCGCTCGCTGATGCATAGCGACGAGAACTCCTAGACCGGATCCTTGTGCGCGGGTTCCGATAGCCACCGACAACGTCGGGGCCTATCGGGGCCTGGCTAGCCTTCGGGTGCGGTCGGTGTGGCGTTCCGTGGGCGCAGGATGGCGTGCTCGGTGACCTCGTAGTGCGACATCGTGGTCAGCGGCGGCGAGTAGGCGTGCACGCTCAGCGTCGGTGCACCCGGTCCGGTCTCGTCTGGCGCCCACTCGACATCGTGTACCAATCCCAGCGGGAATCCGGCCTGATCGCCGGCGACCAATGTGCGCTTACGTAGCTCTTTGCCGTCCCAACGGGTTTCGTGCAGCGAGCCCGACAGCACTGTCACGGCGCCCAGAGAGCGGCCGTGGTCGTGCAGTTCGGTGCAGCGTTGCGGAGCCCAGCTGATCAACCAGACGTCGAGTGCGTCGTCGCCGTGCAGACGCGCCGACCAACGCTTATCGGCGGGCAGGCCTGATGGCGGCAACAGGTGGTCGTACTGGCCGGCGAGGGCCTTGTCGGCAAAGAGGTCGGTGGTGTGCAGAAGGTCGGCTAGGCGCAGTCGGGTGGGCAGGGCAGAGACGGCAGACATGGGGATAACTCCGGAAGCAGGACGGAACAGGGGCGGTGCCGGCGTCAGGGCCGACAGCACTCCACCCAACGGGTCACGTCATTCACGGCGCACAGTGTTGCATACTGTGCCGTCATGCGCAGTTGCTTTTTCTGCACCACGATGACCGCCGCCGCGGTTATGTTGCTGAGTAGCTGTTCGGACGGCCACGAGGAGCCTCCGACACCGACGCAGAGCGCCCCTTCCGCCGGACCTGTCACCAGCCCGGCCGCGCCTATCCCGTTGGCGCCCGATGAGGTGGCCGTGTCCCCGTCCGGGGTGACCACGGCGGTGGGAGCGCCAGCGGAGTCCACCGAGGACGATTATTTTCAGGCCTGTATGGCTGCCCGGACGTGGATCGAGCAGCAGGGCGGTGACCCGAAGGCTCAGATCGAACCCTTTCTGGCGATCGTGCAGGCCGGGCAGGCTGCTGGGCAGGCGACGTTCGGCCAGCCGTGGTCGCAGTTGTCGCCGGGTCAGCAATCGGCGGTGATCGTCGCTGTGGAGGCGGCCGCCGACCAGCTGTGCGGTTGAGCCTGCCGACAACCGTTTGCGGCGCGCACAATGGTGGATATGCGGGTCGCATTGGCGCTGGGCTCCGGTGGGGCGCGCGGCTATGCCCACATCGGGGTGATCAACGAACTTCACGAGCGTGGCCATGAGGTCGTCGGTATCGCGGGCTCGTCGATGGGAGCGCTCGTCGGAGGCTTGCAGGCGGCCGGCAAACTCGACGAATACGTCGTGTGGGCAAGCTCTTTGACGCAGCGCGCGGTGCTGAGGTTGCTCGATCCGTCGATCTCGGCGGCCGGTGTACTACGTGCGGAGAAGATTCTCGAGGCCGTGCGGGAAATCCTCGGCGAGGTGACCATCGAGGCGCTGCCGATTCCGTTCACGTCGGTGGCCACCGATCTGATCGCCGGCAAGTCGGTGTGGCTGCAGCGTGGCCGGGTCGACCAGGCGATCCGGGCCTCGATCGCTATTCCCGGGGTGATCACCCCGCATGTGCTCGACGGACGGCTGCTGGCCGATGGTGGCATTCTCGATCCGATTCCGATGGCACCGATTTCGGCGGCCCCTGCCGAGGCCACGATCGCGGTCAGCTTGGGCGGCGATGACCCGGAGGCGCGGCGGGGTGAGCGGGAGGCTCGGCCGAGCACGGAGTGGCTGAACCGGATGTGGCGCAGTACCTCATCGTTGCTGGACACCAAAACGGCTCGAACGTTGCTGGACACGCCGACCGGCCGTTCGGTGCTGGGCCGGTTCGTGTCCGCCGACCTGGGAGACGGGGAAGAATCGGAACATGTTGAGGAACCGGTGGTCCCGCGGCTGGGCGGTTTCGAGGTGATGAACCGCACCAGCGACATTGCTCAGGCCGCGCTGGCCCGGCATACG
>CAZLTV010000083.1:0-14999 GCA_964562545.1 uncultured Mycobacterium sp.
GTGGTCGTACCAGACCGGGTCGTGCAGGCACAGTGACTTGTAGCGGTTACGCCACTGGTCGCCGGGGCGTTCGTGACGGTCGATGACGATCGTGGGCACGCCGAGCTGGCGCAGCCGCGCGCCGAGCGCGATCCCGCCCTGTCCGCCGCCGACCACCAGCGTGTACGGCTGGGTCGTGCGACCCAAAGCGGCTTGTTCGTCGGCGCGCTTGTCGGCCCATGAGCGCGAATCCGGGTCGCTGCCGTGCACCGCCCCGAGGACCCGGGTCGGGCCCCTGCGCTCCTCGTGATCCTTGAGTTCCTGCAACGTCGTCAGCAACGTCCAGGCCTGGTCGCCGTCCTCGCCGGCGCGCAAGCGTAGGTGCCCTACGCCCCGGCCGGTGGCGGTCTCGAACTCGATGAACGCCGAAACGACCTCGTTGTCGTCACCTTCGGCGGTCGGCTCCTCACGGGTCTTGAATCCGGCCGGATCGGTCTCGGTGAGCCGGGCTCCCAGCATGTCGGCGATTTGGTCTCGCCCCTCAACCGTTTTGAGGTTCCAGGTGAACGCGACGAGATCACGCCAGAAGCTGTCGGTGGCGAACCTGGCCACCACGCTGTCGATGTCCCGCGCGGCCAGCGCGGCCTCGAAGCCGGCGAGCCAGGTGTCGACGCGTTCCTGCGGGGACAGCTCGATGTGTGGTCGCAGTGTTTGTGTCATGAGTCACAACATCCACGTTGGCTGTCCCGGGTTACAAGAGTTGCGCACCGTTGCAGCCCGCGGAGGGCTATGTCATTGGAATGCCGCCGGAATGCAGCCGGAATGCCGCCTCAATGCCGGAGGACGCTGCAACCCCATGCAACTCTTTCCGGCTGTGTCCGCGATCACAAGGCTGGCCGCATGAGAGCAGCTGTGTACCACGGGCCGAACAACATCCAGGTCGACGAGGTCCCCGAACCGGACCCGCGGCCGGGGACCGTCAAGCTCAAGGTCGGTCTCAACGGCATTTGCGGCACCGACCTGCACGAGTACTACGCCGGACCCATCTTCGTGCCCACCGAGCCGCACCCGCTCACCCGCCAGAAGATGCCGCTGACCATGGGGCACGAATTCTCCGGCACGGTCGTGGCGGTGGGGGCTGGAGTCACCGGTTGGCAGGAGGGCGATCGGGTCGCCGTTGAACCGGTCTACAAATGCGGAACCTGCACGCCGTGCCGGTCCGGCAACTACAACGTGTGCCAGCACATCGCGTTCCACGGCCTGATGTCCGACGGCGGGATGGCCGAGTACACCATCGTGCCGGCCGACATGCTGCACAGGTTGCCCGACAACGTGTCGATGCAACTGGGCGCGCTGGTCGAACCCATGTCAGTGGCCTACCACGCCGCCACCCTCGCCGATGTCAAGGACGGTGACACCGCCATGGTGTTCGGCGCCGGCCCCATCGGGATCGGCCTCTGGTTCGCGTTACGCGGAAAGGGTCTGGGAGACATCCTCGTCGTCGAACCGTCGGTGACCCGGCGTGCCGCCATTGAGGCGCTCGGTGCGCGCACCCTGGACCCGGGAGCTCTCGACGTAGCGGCGTTCGTGGCCGATCACACCCGCGGCGACGGCGCCGATGCGGTGTTTGACGCTGCAGGAGTGACCCCCGCGGTGACAACGGCACTGGCCTGCGTGGGATCGCGCAAGCCCATGGTCAGCGTCGCCATCTACGAAAAACCGCTAGAGACCCCACTGCTGAACCTGGTGATGAACGAATCCCGGATCCAGGGTTCGCTGTGCTACACCGGTGCCGACTTCGAAGCCGTCATCGCGCTGATGGCCGACGGCCGCTACGACACCACAGGCTGGGTTTCGCACATCTCGATCACCGACGTGATCGGTGAGGGGTTCGAGGCGCTGCGCGCCGGCACGAAGATGAAGGTCCTCGTTGACCCCGCACTCTGACGGGACGGCCGCAGCCGGCGACACGGGCCATTTGGCCGATAGTGTGACCGGTAGCACAATCGATGGTGATGCGAGGTTCGGCCGTGCCTGAACCGGCGGTCGCCGTCGGCGAGGACCCGCGCAGCTATGCGCGGTTGATGTCGGCTGTTTACGACGCGACGATGGCCGGTGTCCGTGCCCCCGCCCGGCCGCGTACGGTCATCGGCGATTCCTGGCAACGGATGCTGGCCCGGGGGATCGATCCGGACAATCACCTCCCGCCGGTGGTGGAGACCGCCGCAGTCGATCTGCTTCGCCGATCATCAGGTCTGATCGACGTACTCGACGACGTCTCACGCGGATTGGAATCGCTGGTCGCCGAGGGAGACAACATCCTCGTCCTGGCCGACGCCAAAGGCAGGGTGCTGTGGCGGTCGGGCTCGGCCGCGGTGCTGGGCAATGCCGACCGGCTGGGATTCGTCGAGGGCGCCCACTGGGGCGAGAACGCGGTGGGAACCAACGCCATCGGCACAGCTCTGGTGTCCAACCGGGCAGTGCAGGTCTTCTCCGCCGAGCACTTCCTGCGCAGCCACCACGGGTGGACATGCGCCGGTGCGCCCATCAAAGATCCGCGCACCGGACAGGTAATTGGCGTCGTCGACGTTTCCGGGCCCGCGCCCACCGTGCATCCGACCACCGTCGCCCTCGTCGACGCCGTTGCCCGGCTCGCCGAGTCGCACCTGCGGGAGCAGCACGAACGCAGCCTGAACCGGCTGCGCAGCGTGGCGGCGCCGATCCTGGCCCGAGTCGGCCGCCCCGCGCTGGCGGTGGACACCGAAGGCTGGGTCGCAGCCGTCGACTCATTGCCCCCGCACACCCGGGTCCTGCTGCCCGAGGACGTGTCGCCCGGCCGGAGCTGGATCCCCGCGCTGGGACTGTGCGAGATCGAGCTGCTGCCGGGCGGCTGGCTGGTACGTCTGGCCGACGACGACGATCCACCACCCCTGGCGCGGGTGGTGCTCGATCTCCGTGACCCGGCCGCGGCCGCACTGCAGATGCACGGGCAATTCGGCAGCTGGCACCACGACATATCGTTGCGGCACGCCGAGATGCTGCTCATCCTCGCCACGCTGCGCCAGGGGCGTTCGGCCCCGGAACTGGCCGCCGACCTCTACGGGGACAGCACCCGGGTGGTCACGGTGCGCGCGGAGATGTCACGCCTGCGCAAACAACTGACCGGGCTGGTGGTCGGCCGGCCCTACCGCTTCCCGGATACCCTCGCCGTCGACGTTCGGTATCCGGCCGACCCGGCGATGCTGCTGCCGGGGTCGACGGCTCCCGCGATCCGGGCGATGCGCATCCAGCATTGACCCTCGCCGAGACGGCGGGGCCAAAGGTGCCAACGCGCCGTACCGGCGCTAGGACGACAACGCGCCGTACCGGCGCAATGCCTCTTGGCGTTCCTGCTTGTGCTCGACGATCGGGCCCGGATAACCGTTAGGACGTTCACCGTCCAGCTTGTGCACATCGATGTCCACATCTGCCAGTTCGGGCACCCAGTGCCGCACGTAGTCGCCGGACGGGTCGAATTTGGCCCCTTGCGTCGTCGGGTTGAACACCCGGAAGTACGGCGCGGCGTCGGTGCCGCACCCGGCCGCCCACTGCCAGCCGTGCTGATTGCTGGCGATGTCGCCGTCGACCAGCTGCTCCAGAAACCAGCGCGCTCCCCACTGCCACGGCAGGTGCAGGTCCTTGACGAGAAACGACGCCACGATCATCCGCACCCGATTGTGCATGAAGCCGGTCTCGGACAACTGGCGCATTCCGGCGTCGACGATCGGGTAACCCGTCCGTCCGGTCTTCCACGCCTCGAAAGCCTTCTGTGCCTGCGGGCCCTGATCGACCTCGATAGCGTCGAAGGTCCGGTTCCAGTTGGACCACGCACTGTGCGGCCATCCGTGGAGGACCGAGGCGTAGAAGTCGCGGAAGGCGAGTTCTCGCAGATACGCCGCGTCTCCCCGGCCGCCGCCAAGATCAGCGGCCATCGTGCGGGGATGGATAGTGCCGAACTTCAGATGCGCCGACATACGACTACTGGCATCCAGGTCAGGCCGGTCGCGATCATCGGCGTAGCCGGCCAGACGATCACGGACGAACTGCGCCCATTGCCGTCGTGCCGCCCCCTCGCCCGCCGGGCATTCGAGGTCGACACCCTCGTCGGGAATGCTGGTCTGTCCCGACACCGCCGGGACGTCGGCGGGGTCGATCCACTCGGCCGACGACAGCGTCGACGCCGCGGGCTTGCGCCAACCGTGCCTACGCCATGCGTCGAAGTAAGGCGTGAACACCTTGTACAGCGATCCGTCGCTCTTGGTGACCCGGCCCGGCGACACCAGATACGGCGAGCCCGTGGCGACCAGTTCGGTGTCACCCAGCCGGTCCCGGACCTGGTCGTCGCGCCTCATGCCGAACGGTGAGAAATCCTCCGAGACGTGAACCGTGTCCGCCCCGACCGCCTTGGCGATTGCCGGGACCCGGATACCTGGATCGCCGCGGGTGACCAGCAGCCGCCCACCGAGCTGATCGCGCAGGTCGCGCAGTGCATCGCATAGGTACTGCCTGCGTCGCCGACCGGCCGAAGCCGTGAGCCGAGGATCGAACACGTAGCAAGCCAGGACCTGGCCGTCGCCCTCGGCGGCGGCCAGCAACGCAGGCAGATCAGACAGCCGCAGATCGCGGCGAAACCACAACACGGCGGGCATGGCATTGATGCTGCCCGCAATTTCGGATAAAGAAACACCCAACCATCAAGACCTCGGGGGCAGTATGCAGTTCTGGTCGGGTACGGCGTTTAC
The DNA here is from genome assembly GCA_964562545.1 of uncultured Mycobacterium sp. Classification (GTDB taxonomy): domain Bacteria; phylum Actinomycetota; class Actinomycetes; order Mycobacteriales; family Mycobacteriaceae; genus Mycobacterium. The sequence goes on from CAZLTV010000083.1 coordinate 4,761, forward strand.
GAAAACCACCGATGCGGTCGCGCTGGCGCGCATGCTCGACGAGGCCGGCTACGACGGAATGGTCACCTCCGACCACATGACCCATCCTCGCCAACTCCAGTCGCCCTATCCGGATTCGCCGACTGGTGCCCCGCCGTGGCCACCGGAGACGGCGTGGCCCGACCCCTGGGTGCTCACCGGAGCGATGGCCGCCGTCACGCAGCGGCTGCGCTTTTCCAACGCCGTCTACATCGCCCCCGCGCGTCCGCTGCTGGAGGTGGCCAAGCAGGTCGCCACCGCCGCGGCCCTCTCGGAGGGTCGGGTCTCGCTGGCCGTCGGCGTCGGCTGGATGCGCGAGGAATACGACCTGATGGGGCAGGACTTCGGAAACCGCGGCAAGCGGCTCGACGAGATGATCCCGGCGCTGCGTGCGCTGTGGCGCGGTGGGTGGGTGTCGTGGCACGGACAGCACTATCAGGTACCCGAGATGATGATCGAACCGCACCCGCCCACACCCGTGCCAATTCTGGCTGGTGGCGAATCCGAGGCGGCGCTGCGCCGCGCCGCACTGCTGTGTGACGGGTGGGTGGGGTACGCCTACCGCCTCGACGACGCGGTGGGCTACGCGCGCCGGCTGACCGAATTGCGCATCCAATACGGCCGCCGAGAGGAGTCGTTCGACATCCTGCTCGCTCTGCTGGAGCCTCCCACGCCCGATCTGTACCTGCGTGCACGCGACGCCGGCATCACTGCGGTGATGTGCGCACCCTGGATGGGTGCGCAGACGGGCCGCGACGCCGCCGGCGGCGTCGATCGGTTCCGCGGGCCAATCGAGCGTTTCGCCGAGACGGTCATCGCCAGGGTCAGGCAGTGAACGTCACAGCGTGATGTCTGACTCCTCCCGCTGCGCGGGGCGACGACCTCGCCGCACGCCTGCCAGAATGCGAGCATGACGTTCCGGCATGCCGACACCTATCCACGCGACATGGTCGGCTACGGCCCCCACCCGCCCCATCCGCAGTGGCCCGGGGGAGCGAAGATCGCGGTGCAGTTCGTTCTCAACTACGAAGAGGGCTCCGAGAACAACGTGCTGCACGGCGATCCGGCATCGGAGACGTTCCTTTCCGAAATCATTGCCGCTCAGCCTTTCCCGAACCGTCACATGAGCATGGAGTCGCTCTACGAGTACGGTTCACGGGCCGGGCTGTGGCGGGTGCTGCGAGCCTTCGACCGACGCGGCCTTCCGCTGACGATCTTCGGGGTCGCGATGGCGTTGGCCCGCAATCCCGAAGCTGTTGCGGCCTTTGCCGCCCGCGGAGACGAGATCGCTTGTCACGGGCTGCGCTGGATCAGTTATCAGCTCGTCGAACCAGAGGTCGAACGCGCCCACCTGGCCGAGGCGGTCGAGCTGATGGCGGAGGTCACCGGTGCTGCACCGTTGGGTTGGTACACCGGCCGGGATTCCCCACAGACCCGTCAACTCGTCGTCGAGCACGGCGGGTTTCTCTACGACTCCGACTCTTACGCCGACGACCTGCCGTACTGGACTCGGGTCGCCGATACCGACCACCTCGTGGTGCCTTACACGCTGGACACCAACGACATGCGATTCGCGATCGCGGGCGGCTTTCCCAGTGGCGACGAGTTCTTCACCCACTTGCGTGACGCGTTCGACGTCCTCTATGCCGAGGGACAGGCCGGGGCCCCGAAGATGCTCTCGGTAGGCCTGCACTGTCGGCTGGCCGGCCGCCCGGCCCGTACCGCGGCCCTGGAGCGTTTCCTCGACCATGTGCAGTCCCACGACGACGTCTGGGTGGCGCGTCGTGTCGACATCGCTCGGCACTGGATCGAACACTTCCCACCGGGTTGAGTCATCGCCGGATCGATGGGGTGAGTGTCGCTGGCACTTCCTGTCGTCGATGCTCTGATATCTGTGTCTCGACACAGAACGACGTTCGGATAAGGTGTGCCACTTGCCTTTTCCTGTTGGGCATGCTGGGCGTGCCACGCGCGAATCCCTCACCCGCGCCGGCGGGTGAGGGACTCGGGAGGGGGCGACAGATCAGCTGGCGGGAGGCATCAACACCGTGTCGATCATGTACACGGTCGCGTTGGCGGTTTGCACGCCGCCACACACCAGGCCGGCGTCGTTGACCGTCAGATCGTCGCCCTGCCCGGTCACATTGACCGATGCGCCTTGGACGGTCTGATGCTCGCCAGCGACCACATCCGGCGCCGCCTGGCCGGGCACGACGTGATAGGTCAGGATGCTCGTCAACAGATCGGAATCCGTCTGCAGAGTCTCGATCGTCGCCGGGTCGAGTTTGGCGAACGCGTCGTCGGTCGGAGCGAATACGGTGAACTCGCCGCCGTCGAGCGTTTCGACGAGGTTGACGTCAGGGTTGAGCTGACCCGACAACGCCTGGGTCAGCGTCGTGAGCATGGGGTTGTTCGAGGCCGCGACGGTTACCGGCTCGGCAGCCATCCCTGTCACCGATCCGGGGCCAGTCGGGACCTGCTCGGCGTAGGCCGCGCAGCCGCTGCCGATCAGGTTGGCGGCCGGATCGGCCATCGCGCTCGTTGTCGGGGTGGTATCTGGCGTTGTCGCCGGGGTTGTTCCTGGGGCCGGTGACGCGGTGGTCGAGGCGGCACTCGTGTCGTCTGCCTCCGAGGAATCGTTCGAGCATGCGGCCATCCCGAGCATCGCCGCAGCAGCCACACCCACGGCGGCGAGTGACTTCCGGTTCACACTGATCATCACGTTGGTCCCTTCACGTCTTCGTCGACGGGCACTCTTCGTAGACCGAAGTTGTCGACCACAGTTGTTGACCAACTTCGTGCCCGATATCTGCTGACACCGGTGATTCATCACTGCGCGCGGTCCGGATGGGTTCGGCGGCCAAGACGTCACATTGGCGTCACAGTTCCCGTTCACCACGCGGCGTCGGGGCCCGGGTCGGGTGTCGGGATACCGCGTCCGTGTCGCGACACGGCACAATGAACCGGTGGCCACAGCCGACGACGCCCAGCGAGACAGGCTCCGGGTATTGATCCTGGGCAGCACCGGTTCGATCGGCACCCAGGCGCTCGACGTGATCGCGGCCAACCCGGACCGCTTCGAGCTGGTCGGTCTGGCCGCCGGCGGCGGCAACCCCGACTTGTTGGCCAGACAACGCGCCGAAACCGGGGTGACGAACCTGGCCGTCTCCGACTCGGCAGTCGCCGAGCGCCTCGGTGACGTCACCCATTCCGGAGCGCGGGCGGTAACCCGGCTGATCAAGACCACCGCAGAAACCGTCGGTGTCGATGTGGTGCTCAACGCTCTGGTCGGGGCGATGGGGCTGGAGCCGACCTTGGCCGCGCTAGGTACCGGTGCGCGGCTTGCGCTGGCCAACAAGGAGTCCCTGGTGGCGGGCGGACCGCTGGTACTGCGCGCCGCCGCGCCAGGCCAAATCGTGCCGGTGGATTCCGAGCACTCCGCGCTGGCGCAATGTCTGCGCGGCGGCTCGTCCGACGAAGTCGCCAGGCTGGTCCTGACCGCATCCGGTGGCCCATTTCGGGGCTGGACGGCGGCGCAGCTCGAAGACGTCACCCCCGAACAGGCGGGCACCCATCCCACCTGGTCGATGGGGCCGATGAACACGCTGAACTCGGCATCGTTGGTCAACAAGGGCCTCGAGTTGATCGAAACCCACCTGCTGTTCGGGATCGACTACGACCGCATCGACGTCGTGGTGCACCCGCAGTCGATCGTGCACTCGATGGTGACGTTCACCGACGGCTCAACCTTGGCGCAGGCCAGTCCGCCCGATATGAAGTTGCCGATCGCGTTGGCGTTGGGCTGGCCGTCGCGAGTGCCAGGCGCGGCATCGCCCTGCGACTTCACCACCGCCGCCCGCTGGGAATTTGAGCCGCTGGACAGCGACGTCTTCCCGGCCGTGGAGCTCGCCCGCGAGGCGGGCCGCCGCGGAGGCTGTCTGACCGCGGTGTACAACGCCGCTAACGAAGAGGCCGCAGAAGCTTTCCTTGCTGGACACATCCCGTTTCCGGCAATCGTGCGCACCATCGACCAGGTCTTGCACGCTGCTGACCAGTGGGCTGCGCAACCAGCTACCGTGGAAGATGTGCTCGACGCTCAGGACTGGGCCCGAGACCGGGCTCGGCGCGCCGTCGGGCACGACTACGCAGATTCCGCAAGATCCAGGAGATAGGGAACTGGCCGCCTCATGATGTTCGCGATCGGCGTTGTGCTCTTCGCACTCGCCATCCTCTTGTCGGTGGCGCTGCACGAATGCGGCCACATGTGGGTCGCGCGCGCCACCGGGATGAAGGTGCGCCGCTACTTCGTCGGGTTCGGCCCCACGTTGTGGTCGACCCGGCGGGCCAACAAACTCGGCCACACTGAATACGGCATCAAGGCCGTCCCGCTGGGCGGCTTCTGCGATATCGCCGGCATGACCTCGGTCGAAGAACTCGACCCCGAAGATCGCCCCTACGCCATGTACCGGCAAAAGACCTGGAAACGCGTCGCGGTGCTGGCCGCCGGGCCCGGGATGAACTTCGTCATCGGGTTCGTCCTGATCTACGCGATCGCCATCATCTGGGGTCTGCCGAACCTTCATCAGCCCACCACCGCCATGGTGGGAGAGACCTCGTGTGTGAAATCCGAGGTCAGCCAGGGGCAGCTCGGTGACTGCCTGGTGCCCAGCCCGGCCGCAGCCGCCGGTATCCGGGCCGGTGATGTCATCGTCGCGGTGGGCGACACCCCGGTGTCGTCATTCGATGAGTTGGTCACCGCGGTGCGTCCACTCAACGGTCCGACGGCGGTCACCATCCAACGCGACGAGGACGGCCGCACCCAGGAGTTCACCACCACCGTGGACATCACCCAAAGCCAGCGCTACGTCGTTGGCGAAGGTGCCGACGCCCCGCCGGTACCCGCCGACGTCGGCACCATAGGCGTCACCGCCGCGGTTTTCGGCCCCGTCCAATACAACCCGCTGGCCGCGGTGCCCGCCACGTTCGCCTTCACCGGAGATCTCACCGTCGAACTGGGCAAGGCGCTGGCCAAGATCCCCACCAAGGTCGGTGCACTGATCGATTCTATCGGCGGCGGGGAACGCGACCCCGAAACCCCGATCAGCGTCGTCGGCGCGAGCATCATCGGCGGCGACACCGTCGACCAGGGGCTGTGGGTGGCGTTCTGGTTCTTTCTTGCGCAGCTGAATTTCGTGCTTGGCGCAGTCAACCTGATCCCGTTGCTGCCGTTCGACGGCGGCCACATCGCGATCGCGGTCTTCGAGAAAATTCGCAACGTATTCCGGTCCGCACGCGGCAAGGTCGCCGCGGCCCCGGTGAACTATCTCAAGCTGATGCCTGCCACCTACGTCGTGTTGGTCGTGGTGGCCGGGTACATGCTGTTGACCGTCACCGCCGACTTCGTCAACCCGATCAGACCCTTCCAGTAGGAGAACGATGACTTCCATAGGTCTGGGGATGCCGGCGCCCCCCGCTCCCGTGCTGGCGCCGCGCCGACGCACCCGCCAGCTGATGGTTCGTGATGTTGGTGTCGGCAGTGACCACCCCATCTCGGTGCAGTCGATGTGCACCACCAAGACCCACGACATCAACGCCACGCTGCAGCAGATCGCCGAGCTCACCGCATCGGGCTGTGACATGGTGCGGGTAGCGTGCCCGCGCCAGGAGGACGCCGACGCGCTGCCGGCGATCGCGGCGAAGTCGAAGATCCCGGTGATCGCCGACATCCACTTCCAACCCAAGTACATTTTCGCCGCGATCGACGCCGGGTGCGCCGCCGTTCGGGTCAATCCCGGAAACATCAAGGAGTTTGACGGGCGGGTCGAGGAGGTCGCCAAGGCCGCCGGCGCCGCGGGAATCCCGATCCGCATCGGTGTCAACGCCGGATCGCTGGACAAGCGGTTCATGGAGAAGTACGGCAAGGCCACCCCCGAGGCGCTCGTCGAGTCGGCGCTGTGGGAGGCCTCGCTGTTCGAGGAACACGGCTTCGGCGATATCAAGATCAGCGTCAAACATAACGATCCCGTCGTGATGGTCGCTGCTTACGAACAGCTCGCCGAGCAGTGCGACTATCCGTTGCACTTGGGCGTCACCGAGGCCGGCCCGGCGTTTCAGGGCACTATCAAGTCGGCGGTCGCATTCGGCGCGTTGCTGTCGCGGGGCATCGGCGACACCATCCGCGTCTCGCTGTCGGCGCCGCCGGCCGAAGAGGTCAAGGTGGGTAACCAGATCCTCGAGTCGCTCAACTTGCGGCCTCGGTCGCTCGAGATCGTGTCGTGCCCGTCGTGTGGGCGGGCCCAGGTCGATGTCTACACGCTGGCCAATGAGGTGAGCGCCGGACTCGAGGGCATGGAAGTTCCGCTGCGGGTAGCGGTCATGGGTTGTGTGGTCAACGGCCCGGGCGAGGCTCGCGAGGCTGACCTCGGGGTGGCCTCTGGCAACGGCAAGGGCCAGATTTTCGTCAAGGGTGAGGTCATCAAGACCGTCCCGGAGGCGCAGATCGTGGAGACCTTGATCGAGGAGGCGCTCCGTATCGCGGACGAAATGGGGACAATGGGCGAGTCGGGTTCCGAGGATGCCAGCGGTTCACCGATTGTGACCGTAAGCTAGTACGCAGCCCCCGGGCTTGCGGGTCGGCTGCTAAAGGGCTAGTCGCAGAAAGAATCCAGATGTCGGCTCCTCCGCTGTTCCGCCTCGTCGATGAGCGAAGGGTGTCGGTGGTGCGCGACATCACCGCGGTCCGGCAGGTTCTCGACGAGGATCCGGTGGCGTCCTGCATGGTGGCTTCCCGGGTAGCCGAGCATGGGATCGAACCCTCGGCGATCGGCGGTGAGCTCTGGACGCGGCGTAGAGCCAGCGAATCGCTGTGTTACGCGGGGGCCAACCTCATCCCGTTGCGCGGTGGCCTCGGTGACCTGAATGCATTCGCAGACAAGGCGATGGGCAGCGTTCGGCGATGCTCCTCGCTGGTCGGACGCGCGGAACTGGTGCTGCCGATGTGGCAGCGGCTCGAGAATGTGTGGGGTCCTGCGCGTGATGTGCGGGCCCATCAGCCGTTGATGGCGCTGAACACCGCGCCGGCGTGTGCGATCGACCCCGAGGTGCGACCGGTGCGCATCGAAGAGCTCGACGCATACCTGGTGGCCGCCGTCGATATGTTCATCGGCGAGGTCGGGATCGACCCGCGTATCGGCGACGGCGGCCGGGGCTACCGGCGCAGGGTGGCCTCGCTGATTTCTGCCGGCCGGGCCTGGGCAAGGTTCGAGCACGGCCGGGTGGTGTTCAAAGCCGAGGTCGGTTCGCAGTCGCCGGCCGTGGGCCAGATCCAGGGCGTGTGGGTGCACCCGGACTGGCGTGGCCGCGGGCTTGGTACCGCGGGAACGGCAACGTTGGCCAGCGCGGTTGTGGCCGGTGGTCGTGTCGCCAGCCTGTATGTCAACAGTTTCAATACGGTGGCCAGATCGACTTACGCCCGGATTGGCTTCACCGAGGTCGGTTCGTTCGCGACCGTTCTGCTGGACTGACCGCGGTGGGCGGACGCCCGAAGGCCGTACGCTTCATCCCCATGAGTGAGCACGAACTGCCGGTCGGCGCAGTCGCCGAGCGCACGGCGATCGCCGATGCTTTGGTCCGCGCGCTCGACCGTCGCCACGACATCCTCGACGCCATCGTCGACTCCGAGGACTACGACGAGGCGATCGAGGCGATCGTCGACCTGCTCGACACCCCGGAGGTGGCCGCAGAAGCGGTGTTGAGAATGTCCTTCGGCCAGCTCACCAGGGTCTCGCGCAGCCGGATTGCCGCCGAGCTGGAGAATCTCAACAGCCAGTCGCCGGTGTTTCCCGGATCTGAGCAATCTCCGGGACGGGCGCGTCGGCTGATGCTCAGGCTGTTCAACGAGCAGCAGGACCGCGACGTGTTTGCGGCCCGTACCGAGGACATCCGGCTGGCCGGCGATGGGACCCGTGTCCCGGCCGGGGATCTCGACCACGAGATCCGCGGTGCGGTGACGCGCATGGCCGCCGAAGAAGCGGTGTGGTTGGTGGCCGAAGTCGGCTCGAGGAAGGTCGGCATGGTGTTCGGTGAACTCGCCGACGGCGAGCTCGACGTCCGGATCTGGATCCATCCGCAATTCCGCAAGCAGGGTTACGGCACGGCCGCGTTGCGCGCTTCGAGGTCGGAGTTGGCTGCGTATTTCCCCGCGGTGCCGCTGGTGGTGCGGGCTCCGGCAGCGGGAGCCTAACGGAGGGCCCGCCGGGGCCTGACCTGGTGAGCCCTGACCTGGTGAGCCCTGACCTGGTGAGCCCTGACCTGGTGAGCCCACCGCGAACGTACGGTTTCTGATGGAAATCTCGGTTTTCCCGTCACAATGCGTACGCTCACGGGCCCAACCACGTGCTTCGGATGTAAAAGTCGGATCGCGGCGCGTTGATGCGGTGCGCCTGCGCCGAAATGAGATCGTTATTTCTTAACATTTGCACCAATGGCAACATTGATCTCATCTGCAACACGCGCGGTCGGCTTGGTGACCTCAGCTGCGATGGTCGTCGCCCTCAGCGCGTGCACGCCGCGCCCGAACGGCCCCGAGCCCACCGCCGAGAGGTTCTTCGCCGCCCTCGCTGCCGGCGACACCGCAATGGCCAGCGAGCTCGCTGACCGCCCCGAACAGGCTCGCGCCGCACTCAACGAGGCGTGGGCGGGACTGCAGGCCAGCGGGCTCGACGCGCAGATCCTGAGCTCGAAGTACGCCGAGGACACCGGCAGCGTCGCCTACCGCTACACCTGGCATCTGCCCAAAGACCGCACCTGGACCTACGACGGGCAGTTGAACATGGTCCGCGACGAAGGCCGCTGGGAAGTGCGCTGGGGCGCCACCGACATCCACCCACACCTGGGCGAGAACCAGCGGTTCGCGCTTCGCGCCGAGGACCCGCCGCGTGCCTCGGTCCACGAGCGAAGCGGCAGCAACGTGCTGGTGCCCGGTTTGAACTATCACTTCGCCTTGGACGCCCAGCAAGCCGGCGGCTCGCTCATGCCCACCGCGCGGGTGCTCGCCGACGTCCTACGTCAGTTCGACGACACCCTGGACGCGCAGCGCCTGGCCGAGCAGGCCAGCTCGATGAAAAATCCGTTGAGCCTGATCACCTTGCGCAAGAGCGACCACGACGCCGTCATCGAGGCGCTCGGTTCGCTGCCCGGCGTGGTCATCACCCCGCAGCCGGCGATGGTGCCCACCGACGACCACTTCGCGCCGACTCTGGTCAGCGAGATCGAGAAAACAGTCGTCGGCGAACTCGACGGCACCCCGGGGTGGCGGGTCGTCACCGTCAACCAGAACAACGTCGACGTCGACATCCTGCACGAGGTATCCGGCAACCCGGCACCGTCGGTGCGCATCACCCTCGACCGCGCGGTGCAGAACGCCGCACAAAACGCCGTCGACACCACAGGCAAACAGGCGATGATCGTCGTCATCCAACCGTCCACCGGCGAGATCCTGGCAGTGGCGCAGAACTCGGCCGCCGACCGGGAAGGCCCGATCGCCACAATGGGCCTCTATCCGCCGGGCTCCACCTTCAAAATCGTCACCGCCGGCGCAGCGATCGAACGGGACATGGCCACGCCGAACACACTGCTGGGCTGCCCGGGGACGATGGACATCGGCCACCGCACCGTACCCAACTACGGCGGATTCGATCTGGGCACCGTACCGATGTCGCGGGCCTTCGCCAGTTCCTGCAACACGACGTTCGCCGAACTGGCCAGCCGGATGCCGCCGCGCGGGCTGACCCAGGCCGCCGCGCAATACGGGATCGGACCCGACTACCGCATCGCGGGCTTGTCCACCGTGACCGGGTCGGTGCCGCCCACGGTGAACCTCACCGAACGCACCGAAGATGGCTTCGGCCAGGGCAAGGTATTGACGAGTCCGTTCGGCATGGCGCTGGCCGCGGCGACTGTTGCGGCGGGCCACACCCCGGTGCCCAGGCTCATCGACGGCCGCGAGACCGAGGTCACCGGTGAACCCGGACAGGTCCCGGCCGAGGTGGTCGAGAGCCTGCGGCCGATGATGCGGCTGGTGGTCACCAACGGCACCGCCGAGGATCTGCAAGGCGCTGGGGACGTGCGCGGCAAGACGGGCGAGGCCGAGTTCGCCGGCGGATCGCATTCGTGGTTCACCGGCTATCGGGGCGACATGGCGTTCGCCGCGCTGATCGTCGG
>CAZLTV010000084.1:0-14774 GCA_964562545.1 uncultured Mycobacterium sp.
CGACGAACCGCACGCCGACGCCGACAAGTACCGCCGGCTCCACGTCATCATCGGTGACGCCAACCTCGCCGAGACCTCGACGTACTTGAAGCTGGGTACCACCTCGCTGGTTCTGGACCTCATCGAGGAGGGCCCCTCGATCGGCGCGGATCTGTCCGATCTGGCGCTGGCGCGGCCGGTGCACGCGGTGCATGTGCTGAGCCGCGATCCGTCGTTGCGTGCCACGGTGGCGCTGGCCGACGGGCGCGAGCTGACCGGCCTGGCGTTGCAGCGGATCTACCTGGACCGGGTGGCCAAGCTGGTCGACAGCCGTGACCCCGATCCGCGGGCCAACCATGTGCTCGAGACCTGGGCGCACGTGTTGGATCTGCTCGAGCGGGATCCGATGGAGTGTGCCGACCTGCTCGACTGGCCGGCCAAGCTGCGTCTGCTCGAGGGTTTTCGGCAGCGCGAGAACCTGGGTTGGTCGGCGCCGCGGCTGCATCTGGTCGACCTGCAGTATTCCGACGTCCGGTTGGACAAGGGCCTGTACAACCGCCTGGTGGCGCGGGGCTCGATGCAACGGCTGGTCACCGAGCAGCAAGTGCTCGACGCGGTGGACAACCCGCCGACGGACACGCGTGCCTACTTCCGCGGCGAGTGTCTGCGTCGGTTCGCGGCCGACATCGCGGCGGCCAGCTGGGATTCGGTCATTTTCGACCTGGGCGGCGATTCGTTGGTGCGAATCCCGACCCTGGAGCCGTTGCGGGGAAGCAAGGCCCATGTCGGGGCGTTGTTGGATTCAGTGGACAGTGCCGCCGATCTTGTCGAGCAGTTGACGACCTGACCCGGCTATCCCCGGCATTTCGGTCGGCGACCGGTAGTGTGGGGAGACCGGCGGGATGGCGGCCGGGCGCCTGCAAAGGGCGGGCAAGACATACGCAGGAGGCAGCGATGGCTCAGGAGCAGACCAAGCGCGGCGGCGGGGGCGGCGAAGACGACGACCCCACTGGCAGCACGGCCGCCGGGCAGGAGCGCCGTGAGAAGCTGGCCGAAGACACCGACGACCTGCTGGACGAGATTGATGACGTCCTAGAGGAGAATGCCGAGGACTTCGTGCGTGCGTACGTCCAGAAGGGTGGACAGTGACCTGGCCGAACCGCAACCAATCGGCCCCTCTGTCCCCGCAACCCGGAGCTGTTAGTGCCCTCTCGCAGGGTTTGTCGCATGGTGGCGTGAATCTGTCGTCGTTCTCCGACTTTCTGCGCGATCAGGCGCCGCATCTGCTTCCTGCGAGCGGTGCCGCGCCGACGGGTCTGCCGACCGATGCCGTGCCGCACGGCACCACGATCGTGGCCCTGAAGTACCCCGGCGGTGTCGTGATGGCCGGTGATCGGCGGGCCACCCAGGGGCACATGATCGCCAGCCGGGACGTGCAGAAGGTCTACATCACCGACGATTACACGGTGACCGGCATCGCCGGCACGGCTGCGATCGCGGTGGAGTTCGCGCGGCTGTATGCGGTCGAACTCGAGCACTACGAGAAGCTCGAGGGGGTGGCGCTGACGTTCCCGGGCAAGGTGAACCGGCTGGCCACCATGGTCCGTGGCAACCTGGGCGCGGCGTTGCAAGGTTTCATTGCCTTGCCGCTGCTGGCCGGTTACGACCTCGATGATCCCAACCCGGAAGGCGCGGGACGAATCGTGTCCTTCGACGCTGCCGGCGGGTGGAACTTCGAGGAGGAGGGCTACCAGTCGGTCGGATCGGGGTCGATCTTCGCCAAGTCCTCAATGAAGAAGCTGTACTCCCAGGTCAGCGATGCCGATACTGCGTTGCGGGTGGCGATCGAGGCGCTCTACGACGCAGCCGACGACGATTCGGCCACCGGCGGGCCCGACTTGGTGCGGGGCATCTTCCCCACCGCGGTGTTGATCGGTGCCGATGGCGCTGTCGAGGTTGGCGAGGAGCAGATCGCGGCGGCGTGTCGCGAGATCATCGAAAGTCGTTCACGGGCAGACACTTTCGGCCCGGACGCACACCGTGCCGCTGATGCGCGAGGAGATTCGTGAGTTTCCCGTATTTCATTTCGCCAGAGCAGGCGATGCGTGAGCGTTCCGAGCTTGCGCGTAAGGGAATCGCTCGGGGGCGCAGCGTGGTCGCCTTGGCTTACGCCGACGGCGTGCTGTTCGTCGCCGAGAACCCGTCGCGATCGCTACAGAAGGTCAGCGAACTCTACGATCGGATCGGTTTTGCCGCCGTCGGCCGGTTCAACGAGTTCAACAACCTGCGCAGTGGCGGCATCCGGTTCGCCGACACGCAGGGGTATGCGTATTCGCGGCGTGACGTCACCGGCCGGCAGTTGGCCAACGTGTACGCCCAGACGCTGGGAACGATCTTCACCGAGCAGGCCAAGCCCTACGAGGTGGAGCTGTGTGTGGCCGAAGTGGCGCACTATGGCGAAAGTAAGCCGCCGGAGCTGTACCGCATCACCTATGACGGTTCGATCGCCGACGAGCCACATTTCGTCGTGATGGGTGGTACTACCGAGCCGATCGCGACCGCGCTCAACGAGACCTACGCCGAAAACGCGTCACTCAGTACGGCTATGTCGATTGCCGTGGGCGCATTGACCGCCGCTGGAGACGGAAACGAGCCCCGCGTTCTGGGGCCGTCCACCCTGGAGGTGGCGATCCTGGATGCCAATCGACCCCGCCGGGCATTCCGCCGCCTCACCGGCTCGGCGTTGGAAGCGCTCCTGCCGGAGAGCGTTTCAAGCGGCGAGGCGCCGACGACCTCCTAGGTCGGCCAGTTGGGGGCGCCGCGCCTGCGGCCTAGTCGCCGACCGGCGACGTTGAAGAAGCCAGCAATGCATCCCCGCGTCGTGCTGGCGGTCTAGTCGGCCCGAATCGCAGCGTCCGAGCGGATTTCCGCGGTGGTGTAGCGCGAATGCGCAGAGTCGTAGCCGGGCATCCGCGGTGTCGAAACGCGCATGCACAGCGTCAAAAACCCCGTAGATCGTTCCGTTCGTAACACTTTCCCCAGTATCTTCCCCAGTATCTTCCCTTGGTACCTCGATTCGGTACCTTCGCTCGGCTGAGCGGCCCCGGCGACGGGGTGGATGCCGCCGGCCAATGCCGCGTGCGCCGCTGCCGCCTTCAGTGGTCAGGTCACCGGATTCCTTCGTGCGTGTCCATCTTGCGTAGCACGCACACAGGGTGCATGATGTTGCGCATAACGCATCACGTTGCGTTATGCGCAACATTCTTAACATTCGCTGTCGAATCGGAGCGGCTGTCTCATGCCCGAAATCCCCAAAATTGTTGTGATCGGAGCCGGTATCGTCGGCACCTCTCTGGCTGACGAACTGACCGCCCGCGGATGCACCGATGTCACTGTCGTGGACCGCGGTCCGTTGTTCGCCACCGGCGGATCGACGTCGCACGCCCCTGGCCTGGTGTTCCAGACCAACCCTTCCAGGACCATGACCGCGTTCGCTCGCTACACGGTCGAAAAATTCAACAGCCTCAACCATCCCGACGGGTGGGTGTTCAACCCCGTCGGCGGCCTCGAGGTCGCCACCACCGAAGAAAGATGGGCCGACCTGCACCGCAAGGCGGGTTGGGCACAGTCGTGGGGAATCCCGGGCCAGTTGATCGGCCCCGACGAATGTGTGGCACTGCATCCCCTCGTCGATCGGAGCCGTGTGCTCGGCGGATTTCACACCCCGACCGATGGCCTGGCGAAGGCGCTACGCGCGGCCGAGGCCCAAGCGCGCCGAGCCGAGGCCAGAGGGGCGACGCTGCGGCCTCACACCGAGGTGGTCGGAATTGTCGAAACCGGGGGGCGGGTCAGGGGTGTTCGCACTACCGACGGTGTGATCGAGGCCGACATCGTCGTGTGCGCCGCCGGCTTTTGGGGCGCACAGCTCGCCAAGCAGGTTGGGTTGGTACTGCCATTGGTCCCGATGGCCCATCAGTACGCGCGCACAGGCCAAATCGCCGAACTGGTCGGTCGCAACACCGAGCGAACCGAGGCCGGGCTCCCGATCCTGCGCCACCAGGACCAGGATCTTTACTTCCGCGAACACATCGACCGCCTCGGCATCGGCTCCTACAGTCACAAGCCGATGCCGGTGGACATGTCGACCCTGATGGTCGACACCGCTGACGAAGCGATGCCCTCGATGCTGCCGTTCACCGATGAAGACTTTGCGCCGGCATGGAAAGCGTCTACCGAACTACTTCCCGCCCTGGGTGATTCGAAGGTCGAAGAGGGGTTCAACGGGATCTTCTCATTCACCCCGGACGGTCACTCGATCATGGGGGAGCACCGCGAGCTGAGTGGATTCTGGGTTGCTGAAGCCGTGTGGGTCACCCATTCGGCGGGTGTGGCCCGGGCAACCGCCGAATGGATCACCGACGGTGCACCGTCGATCGACAGCCACGAATGCGACCTCTATCGGTTCGAGGAAGTGGCGCGCAGCCCGAAGTTCATCCAGCAGACCAGCTCTCAGGCCTTCGTCGAAGTCTACGACGTCATCCACCCGCACCAGCACCGCAGCGCACTGCGCGGTCTGCGCACCAGCCCATTCCATGACCGTCAGGTGCAGGCCGGCGCGTACTTCTACGAGGGCGGCGGCTGGGAGCGGCCGGCTTGGTATGAATCCAATGCCGAACTGACCCAGAGACTTTCCAGTGACGGTCTGTACCTACCCGCGCGTGACGACTGGTCCGGGCGATTCTGGTCACCGATCTCTGTGGCAGAAGCGCACTGGACCCGCGAGCACGTCGCGATGTACGACATGACTCCGCTGACCCGCTATGAGGTTGTCGGACCCGGCGCGCTGGACTATCTGCAACAGATAACGACCAACAACGTCGACAAGGGTGTCGGCTCGGTCACCTACACCTTGCTGCTGGACGAAAATGGCGGAATACGAAGCGATCTGACCGTCGCGCGGCTGTCAGAGCACACCTTCCAGGTTGGCGCCAACTCGCCGATGGACTTCGATTGGCTTTCCCGGCGCAAGCCCACCGAAGTCACGTTGCGTGACATCACCGGTGGCACGTGCTGCCTCGGAGTGTGGGGGCCGGCGGCGCGTAACGTGGTTGCACCGCTGTGTCCCGACGACCTCTCCCACGACGGTTTCCGGTACTTCCGTTCCATTAAGACCTATCTCGATGCGATCCCGGTAACGATGATGCGAGTGTCCTACGTCGGCGAACTCGGCTGGGAGATCTACACCTCGGCCGAATACGGGGCTGCGTTGTGGGATCTGCTGGCCCAGGCCGGCGAACCCCACGGCATCATCCCTGCCGGCCGAATCGCGTTCAACAGCCTGCGGATAGAGAAGGGCTATCGAAGCTGGGGCACCGATATGACCGCCGAGCACACCCCGGCCGCAGCCGGACTGGACTTCGCGGTGCGGATGGGCAAGCCGATCGACTTCGTCGGCAAGGCCGCACTGAGTCAAGCCCCGGCGCCTGCCTTGACGCTGCGCAGCATTGTGTTCGACGACCCCGACGACGCGGTCCTGGGCAAGGAGCCGGTCTACATCGGTGACACTTGCGTCGGCTACGTGACCAGCGCGGGATACTCACCGACCCTCGGCCGCACAATCGCCTACGCGTGGTTGCCGGCTCAGGTCGGCGTCGGTGATGCCGTCTCCGTCGACTACCGCGGCGCCACTCTTAGCGCGGCGGTGCACGCGGAACCGGTGGTCGACCCCGAAATGGCCCGGATCAAGAGGTAGTAGCGAATGTCTCACGCGCAGAAGTCATACGACGTCATCGTCATCGGTCTTGGTGGGATGGGCAGTGCTGCCGCCTACCACCTCGCCGCCCGCGGGCAACGAGTGCTGGGCCTGGAGCGGTTCACCCCAGCCCACGACAAGGGGTCTAGCCACGGCGGGTCGCGCATCATCCGGCAGTCCTACTTCGAAGACCCGGCCTATGTGCCCCTGTTGCTTCGCGCCTACGAACTGTGGAACACGCTGGCGATCGACAGTGGCCGCGACGTGTACCGGCTGACCGGCGGGCTGTTCCTCGGGCCACCGGATTGTCTCACTGTCGCGGGCAGTCTTCGGGCCAGCCAGGAGTGGAATCTGCCGCACCAAGTCCTAGATGCGGGTGAGATCAGTGCCCGGTTCCCGAATTTCACCCCGCGCCCCGACGACATCGCGGTCTACGAGGCCAAGGCCGGTTTCGCGCGGCCCGAAGTCACTGTCTCGGCGCATCTCGCGCTGGCTGAGAAGTGCGGCGCAACACTGCAATTCGGTGAGGAGGTGCTCGAGTGGGCGGAAGCCCCCGGCGGTGTGGTCGTGCGCACCGCCGAGGCCACCTACACCGCCGGACAACTAGTGATCTGTCCGGGGGCGTGGGCGCCGCAGCTGTTGGCCGAATTCGGGGTGCCGATCACGATCGAGCGTCAGGTGCTCTACTGGCTCGATCCGGTCGGCGGGACGACGTCGTTCGCCGATCACCCGATCTTCATCGCCGAGGACGACTCCACCATGCAGGTCTACGGTTTCCCGGCGATCGACGGCGCGCGGGGAGGGGTGAAAGTGGCTTTCTTCCGCAAGGGTATCGAGTGCACACCTGACACCATCGATCGCACGGTGTACCCGCACGAGGTTGGCGAGATGCGCGACCGTGTCAGCCAGTTGCTGCCTGCCCTGGACGGGCCGTGTCTGCACTCGTCGACATGCATGTACTCCAACACTCCCGACCAGCACTTCGTGATCGCCCGCCACCCGGACTGTGCCCATGTGACGGTGGCCTGCGGATTCTCCGGTCACGGATTCAAATTCGTGCCCGTGGTGGGGGAGATCCTCGCCGACCTCGCCATCGACGGCGCCACCCCTCATCCGATTTCGTTGTTCGACCCGAGCAGGCTGGTGACGATATGACCATCGCTGAAGAGACCCAACCACAGTCGGCACTGTTGACGACGCTCGGTGGGACCTACTACACGAGCGAAGCGGTCTTCGCCGACGAGCAGTCCAAGATTTTCGAGACGATGTGGGTGTGCGCGGTCCGCAGCGCAGAAGTGTCACAGCCCGGCCAGTTCCGCAAGGTATCGGTGGGTCGGGAAAGCGTGCTCGTCCTGCGGGGGCGCGACGGCGTGCTGCGCGCGTTCCTCAACGTGTGCCGCCACCGCGGCGCGCAGCTGTGCACCCAGGACGAAGGTCAGGTCAAACGAACGCTGCGTTGCCCCTATCACGCCTGGACCTACGGCCTGGACGGCAAGCTCGTCGCCGCACCCAACCTGGGCGCGCTGACCGACGTCGACGGGCAGCCCATCGACCGCTACCGCTACGGACTGGTACCCGTCGCGCTGACCGAATGGCTTGGATACGCCTGGGTGTGCCTGGCCGATGAGCCGCCGCCGTTCGACGAGGTCGTCGGTGACGTCACGCACCGGCTGGGCGACAGCACGGCCATCGACCGTTACGGGATCGACGGCCTGGAGCTTGGTCGGCGAGTGGTTTACGACGTCGCGGCCAACTGGAAGCTGATCGTCGAGAACTTCATGGAGTGTTACCACTGCTCGGCGATCCACCCGGAACTCGTCGAAGTGCTTCCCGAGTTCGCTCGCGGGATGGCAGCCCAGTCCTACGTCGGACGCGGCGCCGAATTCGGCTCCGACATAGCCGGTTTCACCGTCGACGGCTCGGCTGGTTTCGACACCTTGGCAGGGTTGAGTCCAGAGCAGGATCGCCGGTACTACGCAGTCACCATCCGGCCGACGGTATTCGTCAACCTGGTGCCCGACCACATCATCCTCCACCGCATGTATCCACTGGCGGTCGACCGCACCATCGTCGAATGTGACTGGCTCTACGCGCCCGAGGTGCTCGCCTCCGGTCACGACGTGTCGCGTTCGGTGGAACTGTTCCATCGGGTCAACGTTCAGGACTTCGACGCCTGCGAGCGAACTCAGCCGGCGATGTCCTCGCGGGCCTACCGGCACGGCGGGGTGCTGGTGCCCGCCGAGCACCACATCGCCCAGTTCCACCACTGGGTGCTGACGCGGCTGGCCTGAAGCGCGCCGTCCGCGCCGATAGTCGGGGCGTATAGGGTCGGTGGGTAATGTCGAAGCGTCAGGACAACCGAGGCCAGGGCGACCCTCCCGCCGCCGTTCAGTCCGTCGATCGTGCTTTACAGGTACTCGACATCCTCGCCGAACTCGGGCAGGCTGGCGTCACGGAGATCGCGGCCGAACTCGGGGTGCACAAGTCGACGGTGTCTCGGGTCGTCGCGGTGCTGGAGGCGCGTGATTTCGTCGAGCAGGTCTCCGAACGGGGAAAATACCGAATCGGATTCGCCATCACCCGGCTGGCTCGCGCCAGCGGCGCACACCTGGACCTGGTCAAGATGAGCCAGGACATCTGCGACGCGCTGTCGGTGGACGTCGGTGAAACTGCAAATCTCGCGATCCTCGACGACAACCGCATCGTCAACATCGTCGAGGCCATCGGCCCCGCCGAGATCACCTTGCGCACTTGGGTCGGACAGAGCTGCCCGGCATATGCGACCTCCAGCGGCAAGGTGTTGCTGGCCGGGCTGGATTCCGCCGAGGTGCGCGCCCGGATGAAAGCCGGTTTCGAACCGTTCACCGACACCACCATCACCAGCATCTCCGAACTGGCGAACCAGCTCGCCGCGGTGCGCGACCGCGGCTGGGCCAGCGCAAATGAGGAACTCGAGGTTGGCCTCAACGCCATCGGCGCACCGGTTTACGACGAGCATTCACAAGTCGTTGCGGCGCTCAGTGTTTCGGGCCCGACCTACCGGCTCGGGATGGAGCGGTTCGAAGAGGTGGCCAAGTTGACGACCGCCGCAGCCGACGAGATCAGCCATCGACTCGGCTGGATCGCGCGGGACTGAACGCTCGAGCGGGTGAACCCTCCCGGCTCGTTCTCGGCGACCCGGCGCCACCCCGGCAGCAGGTGGGCGCGGCGGCGCGATCCCATCATTGACGGGTCTAAGGCGTGGTCCGGCCACCGCTTCGGCCAGGTAGCAAGTACTCTCGATGAGGTGCAGCGACGAATTATGGGCATCGAGACAGAGTTCGGTGTCACCTGCACGTTCCACGGTCACCGTCGGCTTAGCCCCGACGAGGTAGCCCGCTACCTGTTCCGGCGGGTGGTGTCGTGGGGACGCAGCAGCAATGTCTTTCTCCGCAACGGTGCGCGTCTGTATCTGGACGTGGGCAGTCATCCGGAATACGCGACCGCCGAATGTGACAACCTCACCCAGCTGGTGACCCACGACCGGGCCGGGGAACGGGTTCTCGAGGATCTGCTGATCGACGCCGAACAGCGTCTCGCCGACGAGGGCATCGGCGGTGACATCTACCTGTTCAAGAACAACACCGATTCGGCGGGCAACTCGTACGGCTGCCACGAGAACTACCTGATAGTTCGGGCGGGGGAGTTCTCCCGCATTTCCGATGTGCTGCTGCCCTTCTTGGTGACGCGTCAGCTGATCTGCGGTGCGGGCAAGGTCCTGCAGACGCCGAAGGCCGCGACGTTCTGCCTGTCGCAACGTGCCGAACACATCTGGGAGGGCGTCTCCTCGGCGACGACCCGGTCTCGCCCCATCATCAATACCCGCGACGAACCACACGCCGACGCCGAGAAGTACCGCAGGCTGCACGTCATCGTCGGTGACTCGAATATGAGCGAGTCCACCACGATGCTCAAGGTGGGTTCGGCCTCGCTGGTTCTGGAGATGATCGAGGCGGGCGTGGCCTTCCGTGATTTCTCCCTGGACAACCCGATCCGTGCGATCCGTGAGGTCAGCCACGACCTGACCGGCCGGCGTCCGGTGCGGCTGGCCGGTGGGCGGCAGGCCAGCGCGCTGGACATCCAGCGCGAGTATTACGCCCGCGCGGTGGAATACCTGCAGACCCGTGAACCCAACTCGCAGATCAACCAGGTGGTCGACCTGTGGGGACGCCAGCTCGACGCGGTCGAGAGCCAGGACTTCGCCAAAGTCGACACCGAGATCGACTGGGTGATCAAGCGCAAGCTGTTCCAGCGCTACCAGGATCGCTACAACATGGAACTAGCCGACCCCAAGATCAGCCAGCTCGACCTGGCCTACCACGACATCAAGCGCGGTCGCGGGGTGTTCGACCTACTGCAGCGGAAGGGCCTGGCGGCCCGCATCACCACCGATGAGGAGATCGAAGCCGCGGTGGACACCCCTCCGCAGACCACCCGCGCCAAACTGCGCGGCGAGTTCATCAGCGCCGCCCAGGAGGCGGGCCGCGACTTCACCGTCGACTGGGTGCACCTCAAGCTCAACGATCAGGCGCAGCGCACAGTGCTGTGCAAGGACCCGTTCCGGTCGGTCGACGAGCGGGTGAAGCGGCTCATCGCCAGCATGTGATCATGTCGGCCGGCCCGGCATGATCAGCGCCGGTGCACGCTCACCGCGTAGTCGCCGCCGGTGAACGGTTGCCTGTCCCAGGTCGCCCAGCGGTCCACCAGCGTCAGCCCGGCCGCGGCCGCGAGCTCGTCGTAGCGTTCGACGGTCAGCCGACCGTCCCGCAACTGGAAACCCGCGACCAGCAGCCCGCCGGGCCGCAGCCGCGCCGCGAGTTGGTCAACCACCAGCTGCTCGGTGCCGTGCTGGAGGAAGATCATCACGTTGCCGGCCAGCGCGACCAGGTCGAATGTCTCGTTCAAGTGGGCGTCGGTGTCGGTGAGGTCGGCATCGATCCAGCGCAACGTCGGGGCCTTTGACCTTGCCGCGGACAGCATCGAAGGATCGGCGTCCAGCCCCACCACCGAGAACCCGCGTGCGGCCAGTTCGATCGCGACGCGTCCGGTTCCGCAGCCCGCGTCGAGCACGTGGGTGCCGCCGACCTCGCGCAGCAGGGATTCGATCAGGTCGGCTTCGCCGTGCACGCTGGCTCCGCTGGCGGCGAGGCGCTCCCAGCGGGCGTCGTAGTCGCTGCCACGGGGCGCGTCGGAGCCTTGCCAGCGGGTTGCCATGGGCCCGATCCTGTCAGACGCGCCGTCGCCGGCGTCGGGTGGGACGCTCGGTTCGCCCTAAGCTCTTAGGGGTGGGGATCTCCAAAGTCGAACGGCTGATGAACCTTGTCATCGCCCTGTTGTCCACGCGCACGTTCATCACCGCAGACCGGATCCGTGAAACCGTGTACGGCTACCCCGGTGACGGCAGCGACGAGGCCTTCTCGCGGATGTTCGAACGTGACAAGAACGAGTTGCGCGATCTGGGTATCCCGCTGGAGACCGGGCGGGTGTCAACGACCGACCCGACCGAGGGGTACCGGATCAACCGTGACGCCTACGCCCTGCCTGCGGTCGATCTGACGCCCGACGAGGCTGCGGCCGTCGCGGTGGCTACACAGCTGTGGGAGTCCCCGGAGCTGATCACCGCGACCCAGGGGGCGCTGTTGAAGCTGCGGGCCGCAGGGGTCGACATCGAGGCCGGCGAGGGCGATGTCGCCATCACCTCCACAGCCGCGCTGCCCGGTTTGCGTGGTTCCGAGGAGGTGCTGGGAATCGTATTGTCGGCCATCGACTCCGGCAGAGCCGTCCAGTTTCCCCACCGGCCGGCCCGCAGCGAACCCTACGTCACCCGCACCGTGGAACCTTGGGGTGTGGTCACCGATCGGGGCCGTTGGTATCTGGTCGGGCACGACCGTGACCGCGACGCGGTGCGCACCTTTCGGCTGTCCCGGATCGGCGCGGCGGTAACCGTCATCGGGGAGCCGGGGTCGGTCCGCCGGCCCGCGGAGGTGAACCTGCGCGAGATCGTGGCGCGGGTGGTGGGGGACTGGCCGACGACCGGAGAGGCCAGAGTCTGGGTGGCCGATGGTCGGGCCACCGCGTTGCGCCGCCGCGCCACCGTGGTCGGACCCAGGACGCTGGGCGGGCGCGCCGGTGAGGAAATCGCCGTCGAGATCGGCATGTTCGACCGGCTCGCGCGCGAGGTCGCCAGCTACGGCGCCGACGCGGTGGCGCTGGAGCCGGCCGCGCTGCGGGACGACGTCGTCGCGCGCCTGCGGGCTCAGGCTGCGCCGCAACGTGAGGTGACCGCATGACCGCCACCTCGGCGAGGCTGGTGCGCCTACTGAACATGGTTCCGTACTTTCAGGCCAATCCCCGGATTACCTACATCGAGGCGGCCGGCGACCTCGGCGTCAGTGTCAAGCAGTTGCGCGACGATCTCAACCAGCTGTGGATGTGCGGACTGCCAGGGTACGGACCGGGCGACCTGATCGACTTCGAGTTCTCCGGTGACACCATCGAGGTGACGTTCACCGCGGGAATCGACCACCCGCTGCGGCTGACCTCACCGGAAGCCACCGGGGTGCTGGTGGCGCTGCGGGCGCTGGTCGACGTGCCGGGCATGGTCGACCCGGAGGCCGCGCGCAGCGCGATCGCCAAGATCGAATCCGCGGCCGGTCGTGTCGGGCATGGCCCCGAGGGCGCTGCCGTCGACGAACCGGCCCCGGTGGAGAGCGATGCCGCGGCGGCGGTGCGTGCCGCGGTGCGCACCGCGCGCGCCCTGGCCATCGAGTACTACTCGGCCTCCCACGACACGTTGTCGAGCCGCGTGGTCGACCCGATCCGCGTCGTACTGGTGGGCGATCATAGCTATTTGGAGGCGTGGTGCCGTTCGGCCGAGGGAGTGCGGTTGTTCCGGTTCGATCGGATCGTCGACGCGCGGGTGCTCGACGAACCAACCGCGCCGCCTCCGCCCGCGGTGCAGGCCGGCCCCGACACCTCGCTGTTCGACCCCGACACGGCCGACCCGGCGTTGCCGACCGCCACACTGCGTGTCGAGCGGTCGGCGTCGTGGATGTTCGACTACTACCCACTCCGGGTGCTGCGCGAGCATCCGGACGGCTCGTGCGAGGCCGCCATGACGTATGCCTCCGGTCAGTGGATGGCACGTTTTGTGCTGGGGTTCGGGTCGGCGGTGCGGGTGCTTGACCCGCCCGAGCTGGCTGACCGGGTACAGCAGTCCGCGGTCGCGGCACTGGACGCGTATCAGAGCTGCGTGCAACCCTCGAAAGAGTAGACTCGGCGCAGACGTCTGGAGGTAACCAAATTGGGTGGTTTGCAACCCTGGCACTGGATCATCGTCATCGCCGTGTTCGTGTTGCTGTTCGGCGCCAAGAAGCTCCCGGACGCGGCACGTTCGCTGGGTAAGTCGATGCGCATCTTCAAGTCTGAGATCAAGGAGATGCAGTCCGATTCCAACTCGGCCAAGTCGGAAGCTCCGACGCAGATCACGTCGGAGCGGGTGACGGATTCGACCGACGTATCGGGCGGGCCTTCTGCGCAGGCTTCGACCGAGCCGTCGTCGGACAGACGCCCGGCCTGACGGGTCGTTCCTCACCCCGCGGCGCTACGCCCGCGGGGTGAGTTCGCGCCTTCTTCAGCAGCACCTAGGCAGCCGTGCAGATACCTGGACTCTTCAAAAAGCTCGACCCGCGGCGGCGCCGTTCCCGGGTCAATCCCGACGGCACGATGTCGTTGGTCGAACACCTCACCGAGCTTCGCGGTCGGCTGCTGATCTCGGTCTTCGCCGTCTTGGTCACCACGATCGTCGGATTCCTCTGGTACAGCCACGGCGTGTTCGGTCTACCCAGCCTGGGCGACTGGCTGCGCGGCCCCTACTGTGAGCTGCCCGCATCGTCGCGCGCCGACATCACCGCCGACGGGGCGTGCCGCCTGCTGGCCACCTCGCCGTTCGACCAGTTCATGCTGCGGTTGAAGGTCGGTCTGACTGCGGGCATCGTGATGGCCTGCCCGGTGTGGCTGTATCACCTGTGGGCATTCATCACGCCAGGGCTGTATGTGAAGGAACGTCGGTTCGCGGTCGCGTTCGTCGGGCTGGGGGCCGTGTTGTTCCTGGCTGGTGCGGTGCTGGCCTACGCAGTGCTGGCCACCGCACTGGGCTTCCTGTTGACCATCGGCAGCGACGTGCAGGTGACCGCGCTCTCGGGTGACCAGTACTTCGGGTTTCTGATCAACCTGCTGATGGTCTTTGGGTTCAGCTTTGAGTTCCCGCTGCTGATCGTGATGCTCAACCTGGTCGGCGTGCTGCCCTACGAGCGGCTCAAGGCTTGGCGCCGGGGGCTGATCATGGGTCTGTTCGTCTTCGCCGCGTTCTTCACCCCAGGGTCGGATCCGTTCTCGATGTTGGCGTTGGCGTTGGCGCTGACCCTGCTGCTGGAGGTGGCGATCCAGGTCGCCAGGTTCAGCGACAGGCGTAAGGCTCGGCGGGCCGAGCTGGAGGTCCCCGACGACGAGGCCGCCCCCATCGGCTCGGCAGACGACATCGAGGCGCCGTCGGCGGTCCCCGCGCCGTCGCGGATTGTGGTCGATGGCTTCGATGATCAAGCCACCTGATTCGCAACACCCGATGCCCGGCGATCTTTCTGCCTTCACTTCGCAGCTGCCGTTCGCGCTGGATCCGTTCCAGCGACGTGCCTGTGAGGCGCTGGCCGACGGTCATGGTGTGCTCGTCTGCGCACCGACCGGCGCGGGCAAGACGGTCGTCGGCGAGTTCGCGGTCCATCTGGCGCTGGCGGCCGGCCGTAAGTGCTTCTACACCACGCCGATCAAGGCGCTGAGCAACCAGAAGCACAGCGACTTGGTGCGCCGTTACGGTGCGCACCGCATAGGCCTGCTTACCGGAGACCAGGCCATCAACGGTGACGCCGACGTGGTGGTGATGACCACCGAAGTGCTGCGCAACATGCTCTACGCCGGTTCTCCCGCCCTGCAGGGCCTTTCACATGTC
>CAZLTV010000085.1:0-14608 GCA_964562545.1 uncultured Mycobacterium sp.
CCGGCAAGGGCAACGACCAGGTGCGCTTCGAGGTCGGATTCGCCTCGCTGGCACCTGATCTCGAAGTCCTGGCCCCCGTTCGCGACTACGCGTGGACCCGGGAGAAGGCCATCGCGTTCGCCGAGCAGAACGCGATCCCGATCAACGTCACCAAGCGTTCACCGTTTTCGATCGACCAGAACGTGTGGGGCCGCGCCGTGGAGACTGGCTTCCTGGAGCATTTGTGGAATGCCCCGACCAAGGACGTCTACGACTACACCGAGGATCCGACGACCAACTGGAGCAGCCCCGACGAGGTGATCGTCGGTTTCGACAAGGGCGTACCGGTGTCCATCGACGGCCGTCCGGTATCGGTGCTGGAAGCCATCGTCGAGCTCAACCGGCGCGCCGGTGCGCAAGGCGTGGGCCGGCTCGATGTCGTCGAGGACCGGCTGGTCGGGATCAAGAGCCGCGAAATCTACGAGGCGCCCGGGGCGATGGTGCTGATTACGGCACACACCGAGCTCGAGCACGTCACCCTGGAACGGGAACTGGGCCGGTTCAAGCGCAACACCGACCAGAAATGGGGTGAGCTGGTCTATGACGGGCTGTGGTACTCGCCGCTGAAGACGGCGCTGGAGGCGTTCGTGGCCAACACCCAGGAGCATGTCACCGGGGAGGTCCGACTGGTGCTGCACGGCGGGCACATCGCGGTCAACGGTCGTAGGAGCCAGGAATCCCTCTACGATTTCAACTTGGCCACCTACGACGAGGGTGACTCCTTCGACCAGTCGGCGGCTAAGGGATTCGTGCATGTCCACGGGCTGTCGTCGAGTCTGTCGGCCCGTCGGGACCTGACGGGATCGTGACCGCGAGCAGACGCGGAATCGCACATTTCGCCGGTGCAGCACGCGAGTTTGTGTCTGCTCGCCGAGAAGGGATGACATCGTGAGCACCAACGAGGGGTCGCTGTGGGGCGGCCGGTTCGCCGCGGGGCCCTCCGAGGCGCTTGCCGCGCTGAGCAAGTCGACGCACTTCGATTGGGTGCTGGCCCCCTATGACGTGGCGGCGTCCAAGGCGCACGCCCAGGTGTTGTTCCGGGCGGGTCTGCTCACCGCCGAGCAGCGTGACGGGTTGTTGGCGGGCCTGGACAGCCTGGCTGCCGACGTTTCCGATGGCAGTTTTGGGCCGCTGGTCAGTGACGAGGACGTGCACGGTGCACTCGAGCGCGGTCTTATCGATCGGGTCGGACCCGACCTGGGCGGCCGGCTGCGTGCGGGTCGCTCGCGAAATGATCAGGTGGCCACGCTGTTTCGGATGTGGCTACGCGACGCGGTCCGCCGGGTCGCCGACGGTGTCCTCGAGGTCGTCAAGGCGCTGGCCACCCAGGCCGCCGCGCATCCCACCGCGATCATGCCCGGCAAGACGCACCTGCAGTCCGCGCAGCCGATCCTGCTGGCTCACCATCTGCTCGCTCATGCGCAGCCGCTGCTGCGTGACGTCGAGCGGCTTGTCGACTTCGATGCGCGCGCGGCGGTGTCGCCGTATGGTTCGGGGGCGTTGGCGGGTTCCTCGCTTGGGCTCGACCCGGACGCCATCGCCGAACAGCTGGGTTTCCGCGGCGCCTCGGACAACTCGATCGACGCGACCGCGTCACGGGATTTCGCTGCCGAGGCGGCGTTCGTGCTGTCGATGATCGGGGTCGATCTGTCCCGGCTGGCCGAGGACATCATTTTGTGGAGCACCACCGAGTTCGGCTATGTGACGCTGCACGATTCGTGGTCGACGGGCAGTTCGATCATGCCGCAGAAGAAGAACCCCGACATCGCCGAGCTCGCCCGCGGTAAGAGCGGACGGTTGATCGGCAACTTGACCGGGCTGCTGACCACATTGAAGGCTCAGCCGTTGGCTTACAACCGGGATCTGCAGGAGGACAAGGAGCCGGTCTTTGACTCGGTGGCCCAGCTGGAGCTGCTGCTGCCGGCGATGGCGGGGCTGGTGGCCACTCTGCGCTTCGATGTGGACCGGATGGCCGAATTGGCTCCGCTGGGCTACACGCTGGCAACCGATGTGGCTGAGTGGTTGGTCCGTCGTGGCGTGCCGTTCCGGGTGGCGCATGAGGCGGCCGGGGCCGCGGTGCGCGCCGCCGAGGCCCGCGGTGTTGGGCTCGAGGAGCTTGAGGACGCCGAATTGGTCGGCATCCACCCTGAGTTGAGCCCGCAGGTGCGCGAGGTGCTGACTGTGGAGGGTTCGGTGAATTCGCGCGACGCGCGCGGGGGAACGGCCCCCATCCAGGTTGCCAAGCAGCTCGGTGCGGTCCGGGAAGCCTCCGATTCGTTGCGGCTCAGGCTGCGCCGCTGATTGCTTCCTCGCCGGTCTCGATCCGGCAGTGTGCGTCGCCCCGGCCCCGCGAGCACGCTGTGCGGCGGGGCCCGGGAGGCCACCGTGTGCCGTACTGCGGCGGGTCAGTTCGGCCAAGGGTTGGCGCGGATGATCTCGACGAAGTCGGTGCGCTGATAGCCCGGCATGAAGTGGGTGAGCACGTCGGCGTTGACGTTGCCGAAGGTGCTGGCCGGGCGGTGAAGATTTCCGTGGGCGAATGCGCTGAGGATTCGGTTCTTGAAGTCCGGGCGGGGATGTGCAGCCGTGACGGCGTCTCGCTGCTCGTCGGTGAATGCGTGGTACCAGATGCCCAAGACGTCGGTCTCCACGCCGGCGGTCACCAGCGCCACTTCCGGAGCCATGTGCTTGGGGACGCCCGGAGTGGTGTGCAGCGCGATGCCCGTCCACACCGCGGCGACCCGGTCGTCGTCGACGCCCCGGTCGGTGAGGAAGTCTCGGGCGGCGTTGGCGCTGTCGACCTCGAACCGCAGCTGTGATGCGCAGAAGCGTTCGGTGAGACCGAGGTCGTGGAACATCGCCCCGGCGTAGAGGAGTTCGAGGTCGACGTCGAGCCCGCGTTGCTCACCCATGAGCGCCCCGAACAGAAACACCCGACGGGAGTGGCCCGTGACGTCGCCCGTCAGCTGGTGGTTTACCTTCAACGACCCGGCGGGCAGTCGCAATTCTCGGCGTTGCTGGAGCGCAGCGGAAGCATTCAGGGCGGCGTTCGCAAGGTTGTCGAGCACGGTCACTGCCGACCCTGCCGGCCGGCACGATCTGGACTCCCTCGCGCAGATCGCCGCGGTCAGTCCGCGTCACCTAGCGCGCCTGTTCCGGGCCGAGCTCGGTACCACCCCGACAAAGTTTGTCGAGCAGGTCCGGCTCGACACTGCCGTCACGTTGCTGTTGCAGGGCGAACCCGTCTCGCGTACGGCGGAACGGGTCGGATTTGGCAACCCCGAGACCATGCGCCGCCTGTTCATCACCCAGTGGGGAGTGCCGCCCAGCGAGTACCGACGACGATTCGCCAGTGCTCGGCGGGCCGACTCCGTTCCCTCGTAGTCGGCCGCGCTCCGTCGGCGCTGCGTGCTCACTCGACTCTCCCTGGGCGGTAGCCTCCGGCCCCCGGTAGGGGAAGGGGCGCGGCCGACGGGCTCAGCGCGCTCGATCGGGGGTGGCCGTCGAGCGGCTGGTCTGTGTGCTTTGCTGAGTGTTCTGCCTGATGGCGGTTGACGCGGCGAGGGCAGCGAACGAGATGGCCGCGGAGATGAGGAACGCCTCGACATAGCCGCTGTGGGTGGGGATTCCGGTCGTGTCTGCGTTGGCGACGACGATGACGGCGGCCAGTTGCGCCCCGAGTGCGCCGCCGACTGTGCGCAGGATGGTGTTGATGCCGGTGGCGGCGCCGGTCTGGTTGTGGCTGACCGCATGCACGACCAGGCCACCGAGCGAGGCGAAGGCCAGACCGTAGGCGAGGCCGAGCACGGCGCCGCCGAGATAGAACTTCCACGCGTGCGCGTCTGCCGAGGCGAAGATCACCAGCGACACACATGCCAGGACGGCACCGATCTGGAACGTTGCGCGGCTCGAGGTCCGCTGCGACAGCCGGGTGGCCAAGGGGGCTCCGAGGACCATCAACACCGCGGTCGGGATCAAGATGAGTCCGGTTTGCGCGGGGGTGTAGCCGAACCCGAAACCGGTGGACGGATCGGTCTGGGCGAACTGCGGTATCAGGGTGACCGCTGCGAACATGCCGGCACAGATGACGACGGTGGCGATGTTCGTGCCGGCGAGAGCGGGTGCAGTGAGCAGTCGCAGGTCGACTACCGGAACCGCGGCCCGCGCTTCGACCAGGACGAACGCCGCGCCGAGCAGCGCGGCTGCGGTGAACACGCCCAGCGTCGCAAGCGACGCCCAGCCCCAGGCTCGGCCCTGGCTGATACCGAGCAGCAGCGCGACAAGGGCGCCGGCCAGTAACGCGGCTCCACCGACGTCGAGGCCGTTGCGTTCGACCCCCACCCGGTGTGGCCGGTCGGAGACGAGCAGCGGCGTTCCGGCGAGCGCGGCGGCGGCCATCGCGACGCTGACCCAGAACAGCGATGAGGTTCCGACGAGGCTCACCAACGGGCCGGCCACCACCATGCCCAGCGCGCCGCCCACGCCGAACATCGCGCTCAGCGCGGCCACGACGCCATGCAGTCGACGAGCCGGCAGGGATGCCCGGGCCAGGCCGAAGAGGACCGGGAACACTCCACCCGAACAGCCCTGCAGCACCCGGCCCAGCAGTAGTCCGGGGAACCAGCCGGCCAGGTCGCTGATGCCGGCGACGACACTGCCCACCCACAGCAGAGCCAGTCCGACGATCATCACCCGGCGGTGGCCAAGGAGGTCGCCGAGCCGGCCCGCGATCGGTGTGGTGACCGCCGAGGCGAGCATGAAGACCGTCAGCAGCCAGGTCGCCGTTGTCCCGCTGACGTCGTGTTGTGCGCCGAAGACGGGCAGCGCCGCGACCACGATGGTCTGGGCGACGGCGACCGACAGTGCTGCCAGCAGCAGGATCGGTGCGCACAGGCGTTCGCTCGCAGAGGAGTCGGGTGGGTGTGACATGGGTGCTCTTTCGTCTGCGATGTCTGGCCCGCGATCGGGGACGTCTCGGAGTGAGGAGACCCTAACACTTTTAGTGACCAGTGGTCTCTTATGGGTGAGGGCGCGCTAGGCTTGCCCACGTGACCGGGAACCAGGCCAGGCCGGGGCGGCCACCCCGGCTAAGTCGCGAGATCATCGTGGCCACGGCGCTGGACTCGGATCTGAGCAGCCTCACCATGCGTGAACTCGCCGCCAAACTCGGGGTCGCGCACTCGGCGCTGTACCGCTGGGTGCGCGACCGTGCCGGGCTGCTGCACCTGATAAGCGAATACATGGTCGAGCGCATCATCCCGACCCATGACGCGACACCCGAGAACTGGCAGGAGTGGCTGGCCGGCCTGGCCTGGGCGATGCACGACGAGTTCCTCGCAGTGCCCGGCTACGCCGTACACCTGTCCGAGCCGCACGAACACAATCCGGAGTCCTTCGCCCGACTGCGGGGCAAGGTAATCGCCGCGTTTGTCGCGGGTGGAGCGGACGCCGAAATGGCGGAACAAAGCTGGGCCGTCTTCGGTCTCGGCGTCGTCCAATGGCTTGCCGCGCGCCAGTCCGGTCACCAGGTCATCGACGCCGAGCGTCGATTCGATCTGTTCGTCGATGCACTGCTCAGAGGGCTGCCGACACGTGCAGACCCGGACTCGATCGCGCTCCGCGTGCGGGCCCGATCCGGCTAGCCCGCGAGCTCGCAGAGTTCAAGCCAGCGCTCTTCCAGAGTGGCCGTTTCCGCCTCGACCTGGCGCAATTCCTCGGTGAGCCGCCCCAAACCCTCGAAGTCGCTCTGATCGTGGGCGGCCATCCGCTCGTGGATATCGGCGATACGTTCAGCGAGCCGCTCGAGCTTGCGCTCGGTCGCGCTGAGTTCCTTGCGGGCCGCGTGCTCTGCGGCGCCGGAAAGGCGCCCCGAAGGACGCGATGCCTCCTGCTGCGGTTCAGGATTCGTCTTGGCCCCGGCCGGCGCGCCGGCTTCGGCCTCGCGCAGCTGTAAGTATTGGTCCACCCCGCCGGGCAGATGCCGCAGCCGGCCGTCGATGATCGCGTACTGCTGATCGGTGACCCGCTCGAGCAGGTAGCGGTCGTGCGACACCACGATGAGCGTGCCCGGCCAAGAGTCCAGCAGGTCTTCCATCGCGGCGAGCATGTCGGTGTCGACGTCGTTGGACGGCTCGTCGAGAATCATCACGTTGGGCTCTGAGAGCAGCATCAGCAGCAGTTGCAGGCGGCGCTTCTGCCCGCCGGAGAGCTCTCCTACCCGTGCCGAAAGGTGTTCACGGGCAAAGCCGAGACGTTCGAGCAGCTGTGCAGGGGTGACCTCCTTGCCGTCGATGACATAGCTCGTCTGGGTGCGGGCCAGCACGTCACGCACCCGATCGCCAGCGATGTCGACGAGGTCGCGAAACTGCTGGTCGAGCACGCCGAGCTGGACGGTCTTGCCGCGCTTGACCCGACCGGCGGTCGGCTCGACGGTCCCGGCGATAAGCCCCAACAGGGTCGA
This sequence comes from uncultured Mycobacterium sp., assembly GCA_964562545.1. Lineage (GTDB taxonomy): Bacteria > Actinomycetota > Actinomycetes > Mycobacteriales > Mycobacteriaceae > Mycobacterium. Next base: position 6,500 of record CAZLTV010000085.1, read on the forward strand.
TTTTCCTGCGCCGTTGGCCCCCAGGATCGCAGTACGCTCGCCGGGCGCGATCCGCCACTCGATATCGTGCAGCACTTCCCGACCGTCGAAAGACACCGAGACATCGAGCAGGTCGATGACGTCCTTGCCCAGACGGGCGACCGCCAGGCGCGACAGCGCCAGCCGGTCGCGCGGCGGCGGCACATCCTCGATGAGCTGATTGGCGGCGTCGATGCGGAACTTGGGTTTCGAGGTTCGGGCCGGGGCTCCCCGTCGCAGCCAGGCCAGCTCCTTGCGCATGAGGTTCTGCCGCTTGGCCTCGGTCGCCGCGGCTTGCCGGTCGCGCTCGACACGCTGCAGCACATAGGCGGCGTAGCCGCCCTCGAATGGCTCCACGATCCGGTCGTGCACCTCCCAGGTCGTCGTCACAACCTCGTCGAGGAACCAGCGGTCGTGGGTGATCAGCAGCAGCCCACCGGCATTCTTGGCCCACCGGGTCTTGAGATGATCGGCCAGCCAGGCGATGCCTTCGACGTCGAGGTGGTTGGTCGGCTCGTCGAGTGCCAGCACGTCCCAATCGCCGACCAGCAGCGCGGCGAGCGCGACGCGCCGACGCTGACCGCCCGACAGCGTCGCAACCGGAGTGTCCCAGGAAAGATCGGCCACCAGCCCGGCGATCACGTCGCGCACCTTCGGGTCGCCGGCCCATTCATGCTCGGCCCCGTCGCCCACGACGGCGTGCCCCACGGTGTGCTCGTCGTTGAGGGTGTCGGACTGGTCGAGCACGCCGAATCGCACTCCACCGCGCCGGGTGACGCGCCCAGCGTCCGGTTCGACGCGCCCCGCCAGCATCGCCAGCAGCGAGGACTTGCCATCGCCGTTGCGGCCGACGATGCCGATGCGGTCACCTTCGTCGATGCCCAGTGTTACCGCGTCGAACACGACCCGCGTCGGATACTCCAGGTGCAGGCCTTCGGCCCCAAGTAGATGTGCCATCGACTACCAGATTAGGGAGGTTCGTCTCCGGTGCCCGCGCCTGCCTGGCCGCCCCTGCGCGGCCGCACCAATCCCGGCGGCGGGAAGTGGTCGCTGTGCCATGATGACCACGCGGGCAAACGACGGGCAGAAGGGCGGCGGGGCGTGGTGCACCTCTCGGCGATCACCAGGCCGGTGGGGCGCCTGGTCGCCACCGCGCAGAACGGCCTGGAGGTGCTCAGGTACGGCGGTTTGGAGACCGGTGCGGTGCCGTCGCCGTTCCAGATCATCGAAAGTGTCCCGATGTACCGGTTGCGTCGGTACTTCCCGCCGGATGCGCGCCCCGGCGCGACGCCGCCGGGCCCGCCGGTGCTGATGGTGCACCCAATGATGATGTCGGCCGACATGTGGGACGTGACCCGTGAGGACGGCGCGACCGGAATCCTGCACCGGGCGGGTATCGACCCGTGGGTGATCGACTTCGGCTCGCCGGACAAGATCGAGGGCGGCATGCAACGCACCCTCGCCGACCACGTGGTGGCGTTGAGCGACGCCATCGACACCGTGAAGGCGGTGACCGGTCGTGACGTCCACGTCGCGGGGTATTCGCAGGGCGGCATGTTCGCCTATCAGACCGCGGCTTACCGGCGGTCCAAGGACCTGGCCAGCATCATCGGTTTCGGCGCGCCGGTCGACACGCTCGCGGCGATGCCGATGAATTTGCCGGCCAGCCTGGTGCCGGTGGCCGCGGACTTCATGGCCGATCACGTGTTCAACCGCATCGACATTCCGGGGTGGCTCGCGCGGACCGGATTCCAGATGCTCGACCCGCTCAAGACTGCGCAGTCGCGGCTGGACTTCCTGCGCCAGCTGCACGACCGGGAAGCGCTGTTGCCCCGCGAACAGCAGCGCCGGTTCCTGGCATCGGAGGGCTGGATCGCATGGTCGGGCCCGGCGATCTCCGAACTGCTCAAACAGTTCATCGCCCACAACCGGATGATGACCGGCGGGTTCTCGATCCACGGCGATCTGGTGACGTTGTCGGACATCGGATGTCCGGTGCTGGCGGTCCTCGGGGAGGTCGACGACATCGGTCAGCCGGCCGCGGTGCGTGGCATCAAGCGGGCCGCCCCGGACGCCGATGTCTACGAGTACCGCATCAGGACAGGACATTTCGGTCTCGTCGTGGGCTCAAAGGCGGCATCGCAGACATGGCCGACGGTGGCGAGCTGGGTGCGCTGGCTCGATGAGGGCGGTCCGATGCCTGAGGGAGTGGAGCCGATGGCGCTGCAGCCCGCCGAGGCCAGCGAGAGCGGGGTGACCCTGGCTTCCCGGCTGGTCCACAGCACGGCGGCTGCCACCGAGATGGCGTTGAGCCTGGCCCGGTCGGCTGCCGATGCGGTGGTCGCGGCGAATAAGTCGGCGCGCACCCTGGCCGTCGAGACGGCTCGCACGTTGCCACGGCTGGCACGCCTTGGTCAGGTCAACGACCACACCAGGATCTCGTTGGGTCGGATCATGAGCGAACAGGCCGACGCTGCCCCGAACGGGGAGGCGCTGCTTTTCGACGGGCGGGTGCACACCTACGAGGCGGTCGATCGCCGAATCAACAATGTGGTGCGCGGGCTGATCGACGTCGGTGTGCGGCAGGGCACCCGCGTCGGTGTGCTGATGGAGACCCGGCCCAGTGCACTCGTGGCGATCGCTGCGCTGTCGCGCCTCGGCGCCGTGGCGGTGGTGATGCCACCTGACGGCGATCTGGCGACAGCGGCGCGGATCGGCGCGATGACCGAGATCATTACCGATCCGAGCAACCTCGACCGAGCTTGTACGCTCGGTTCGCGGGTGCTGGTGCTCGGCGGCGGTGAATCCCGGGATCTGCATCTGCAGTCCGACGCCGCCGACGTCATCGACATGGAGAAGATCAATCCGGAGCAGGTGGAGCTGCCCGGTTGGTACCGACCCAATCCGGGACTGGCGCGTGATCTGGCTTTCATCGGGTTCAGCACGATCAACGGTGAGCTCGTCGCCCGCCAGATCACCAACTACCGCTGGGCGCTGTCGGCATTCGGTACCGCCTCGGCGGCCAACCTCAGCCGCAGTGACACCGTCTACTGCCTGACCCCGCTGCATCATCAGTCGGGTCTGCTGGTCAGTCTCGGCGGCGCGGTCGTTGCCGGTGCCCGCGTCGCACTGTCCCGGGAGCTGCGGCCCGATCGCTTCGTTCAGGAGATCCGCCAGTACGGCGTGACCGTCGTTTCCTACACCTGGGCGATGTTGCGTGAGGTGATCGATGACCCGACCTTCTCCCTGACCGGCAGTCATCCGGTTCGGCTGTTCATCGGCTCGGGCATGCCGTCGGGTCTGTGGCGCCGGGTGGTCGATGTGTTCGAACCGGCCAACGTCGTGGAGTTCTTCGCGACGACCGACGGGCAGGCCGTGCTGGCCAACGTGTCGGGCGCCAAGGTCGGAAGCAAGGGCAGACCGTTGCCCGGCGGTGGCGACATCGCGCTGGCCGCCTACGACCCGCAGGACAGGGTGATCCTTGAGGACGAACGTGGCTTCGTGCGCCGCGCTGAAACCGACGAGGTCGGTGTGCTGCTGGCCAGGCCGCGGGGGCCAATCGATCCGCTGGCGTCGGTCAAGCGGGGTGTGTTCGCTCCCGCCGACACCTGGGTGTCCACCGAATATCTGTTCCGTCGCGACGAGGACGGCGACTACTGGCTGGTGGACAACCGCGCCGCCGTGATCGACACCGCGCGAGGCCCGGTGTTCGCGGCGACGGTCAACGACGCGGTCGGTCGGCTGGGCGCGGTGGACATGGCGGTGACCTACGGCGTGGCCAACGGCGATGACATCATCGCCGTCACCGCGCTGGCGTTACGGCCCGGGGGAACGATTCCGTCGGCCGACCTGTCCGAGGCGTTGGCCGACCTTGCCGTGGGCGTGGCCCCGGACATCGTGCATGTCGCGACCGACATGGCTCTGAGCGCGACGTACCGGCCATTGGCCGGTCCGTTGCGCGCGCGGGGCATTCCGAAGCCCTCGCGTAACGCCTGGTATTTGGACTGCGATACCTATCGGTATAAGCGATTAACTGTGGCCGTGCGGAGCGAGATCGCGGGGAGCGCGCAGTGATGCCCGTAGATGGGCGCACTGTTAGTGTCGATCTGACGACGTCGTATCGCGTGGTCGGGCGTGCGTCCACTAGGAGGATTGATGTCATCACACACCTTGCGCCGCGCAGCAGTGGCAGCTTTGGCCTCGTCTGCGCTGGTAGGTGGACTCACTGTGGGGGTCGCGGCGCCGTCCGCGCTCGCTCAGCCGTCTGACTCGTCCTCGTCGACCGAGGAGACCCGGCGGCCTGTCTCGCCGGACGCGATTTTGATGATGATTTCCGACGAGTACCAGACCGGGCGCGGTGGCGGTCAGGTGTCGAAGCTGATCGAGCAGGTCATAACCTTGCGTATGCGTGGTATCCGGCCATCGCCGATGAATACCGAGGCCCTCGCGGCGGCACTGGACAAGCGGCCCAACCAAAAGCCGCTGATCGACGCGCTCAATGAGACGCTCAACTTCCAGCGCAGGCAGATGGCGCAGGGCAGCAATCAGATTCCGTCCGGTAGTGGTGCACCCCCGGTCGCCACCCCGGGCAGCGCAGGCGCTCCCGCCTGGTCGCCGGGCAACCCGATGCAGCGCGATAGCGACGAGGTCTTCCAGATGCCCGGCCGCTGAGTCGATGGGGCTCGATCCGGCCTTGCTGGCCATCCTGGTGTGCCCTGACGATCGCGGTGCGTTGCTGTTCGTCGACGACGTGCTGTACAACCCGCGGTTGCGTCGCAAGTACCGAATCGACGACGGGATCCCGGTCCTGCTCGTTGACGAGGCGGTCAGCGTCGACGATGACGAGCACGAACGGCTGCTGGCTGCTGCTGCCGCCTCCTAGAACAGTCCGGCCAGCTCTCCGGTCAGATAGCGCTGCAGATTGGGCGCGATCGTGTCGACGATTTTGGGAGCCGGCAGCGATTTGAACGGTTCCAGTTCCAGGATGTAGCGCGCCATGAGAACGCCGACCAGCTGCGAGACGACGAACTGCATACGGATTTGGCCGCTGCCCGGCGGATTGTCGACCCGGCTGCCCACCTCCACGGAGATGACCTCCTGCAGAAACGACCGGAACATCGGCAGCGAGGTGACGTTGCTTCCGGCCAGCGCTGAGCGCATCCTCGCGATGAACCCCTTGCCCACGTCGGAGTCCCACAGTGGGAACAGCAGTGAGGGGAGTAGGTGGCCGATCTGTTCGACGGGCACCTCGCGCAGTGGTCCGATGACCGTCATCGGATCGAAGGGGATCTCGATCGCGGCGGCGAACAGTTGTGTCTTGGTGCCGAAATAGTGGTGCACGAGCGCAGGATCGACGCCGGCGCCGGCGGCGACGGCCCGGATCGAGGTGGCGTCGAAGCCGTTGGCGGCGAACAGCTCGCGAGCGCTGGACAGTATCCGGTCACGGGTATCGGATGGGCCGGGTGGTCGGCCTCGCCGGCGAACGTGTTGCGCTCTCACTCTGTTTATCGGGTCCTTCGCCGTAGGGTCTCGCGACCAGCACCGGTGCAGATGCCACGGCTGCCGGTCTATCGCCGAGGGCGACCGATGGCAGCCCGGTCTCGGCGCTGACCTGCTGGAGTGCCTCAAGAGCGTAGCTGGCTGGTGGTGTGTTGTGACCGCTACCATCCGGTCGGGCCGGCGGCTTACGCGGCGTCGTGACGCCACCCCGCAACCGGGATGCCCGGTGAGGCCGTCCGTAGGATGACGCGGTGGTTCACGATCGGTCTGCGCCCGCCCTCGCCGGGGCAGTCGCCGATGTGCTGGATTGCTGAGATGGCGATCGAGGACCTATCTGTCGACCCTGTGTCGGCGGCTCGCCTGCTGTTGGGTGCCGTATTGACCGGGCGCGAGGTCAGCGCCGAGATCGTGGAGGTCGAGGCATACGGAGGGCCGGCCGATGGGCCGTGGCCGGACCCGGCGTCACACTCGTTCCGTGGGGCCAGCGTTCGTAATGCCGTGATGTTCGGTCCGGCCGGCCGGCTCTACACCTACCGCAGTCACGGCATCCACGTCTGTGCAAACGTGGTCTGCGCAACTGAGGGCGTGCCCGCCGCTGTGCTGTTGCGAGCCGCGGTGCTCCGAAACGGTGTCGACATCGCCCGAACCCGCCGGGGTCCCCACGTCAGCCCGTCGGCGCTGGCCAGGGGGCCGGGCAACCTGTGCTCGGCGCTCGGCATCACGATGGAAGACAACGGTGTCGACCTTTTGGGCCCGCGTTCGCCGATCCGGCTCGCCCCGCAGCGGGCGCAGGGCGGCATGGCCGGACCGCGGGTCGGGGTCAGCAAAGCTGCGGATCGGCCGTGGCGGCTGTGGTTGGACGGCTACCCAGAGGTTTCGGCGTATCGCCGCAGTCCGCGGGCACCGGCTCCCGGCGACAGCGACTGATACGGAAAGATCGTCCACGTGGGAAGCGACATCCTCGACGAACTGGAATGGCGTGGGCTGATCGCTCAGTCCACCGACCGCGATGCTTTGGCCGAAGCCCTCGGCGGTGGACCGATCACGGTGTACTCGGGGTTCGACCCGACAGCGCCGAGCCTGCACGCCGGACATCTGATCCCGCTGCTGACGCTGCGCCGTTTTCAGCAGGCCGGCCACCGCCCCATCGTGCTGGCCGGCGGGGCAACCGGGATGATCGGTGATCCGCGCGATGTGGGTGAACGCACCTTGCAGACCGCCGACGTCGTCGCCGACTGGGCAGATCGCATTCGTGGCCAGCTAGAGCGCTTCGTCGAATTCGACCAGTCGCCGACCGGCGCGTTGGTCGCCAACAATCTGTCCTGGACGGGCGAGCTATCTGCTATCGAGTTTCTCCGAGACGTCGGCAAGCACTTCTCGGTCAACGTCATGCTCGACAGGGACACGGTCCGGCGCCGGCTCGAGGGGGAGGGGATCTCCTACACCGAGTTCAGCTACATGCTGCTTCAGGCCAACGATTTCGTGGAATTGAATCAGCGTTACGGATGCTCGCTGCAGATCGGTGGGTCCGATCAGTGGGGCAACATCATCGCCGGTGTGCGGCTGGTCCGGCAGAAGACGGGTGCGACCGTGCACGCGCTGACCACTCCCTTGGTCACCGACTCCGAAGGAAAGAAATTCGGCAAGTCGACCGGGGGCGGCAGCCTGTGGCTCGACGCAGGCATGACCAGCCCATACGCCTGGTATCAGTACTTCATCAACACTGCCGACGCGGACGTGATCTCCTACCTGCGCTGGTTCACCTTCCTGAGCGCAGATGAACTCACTGAACTGGAGCAGGCCACCGCGGAGCGTCCGCACGAGCGGACAGCCCAGCGGCGCCTCGCGCGGGAACTGACCGACCTCATCCATGGAGAAGCGGCCACTGCGGCTGTCGAACACGCCAGCCAGGCCCTATTCGGTCGGGGCGAGCTGAGCGCGCTGGACGAGGCCACGTTGGCGGCGGCGCTGCGCGAAGCCGGCAACAACGACGTCGCCGAACTGGCTCCGGGTGGGCCCGATGCGATCACCGACCTTTTAGTGGCCAGCGGCCTTTCGGCGAGCAAGGGCGCCGCGCGCCGAACGATCGCTGAAGGTGGCGTATCGGTGAACAACGTGAGGATCACCACAGACGACTGGGTGCCCCAGCCGTCGGACTTCTTGTTCGGAAAGTGGTTGGTGCTACGCCGGGGCAAGCGAAACGTCGCCGGCGTGCATCGGGTGGGTTGACGGAACCGCGTTCGTGGAGGTGATCTGGGTGACATCGGGAGCATTTCGGACCCCGGCTCGGGCTGGTTCGCTGCCGTCGAGTGTGATCGAACATCCCAAAGCTGCTTCCCAAAAATAGCGATCTACCAGGCGATTTGACTCCGTGTTTCCAACGTCGTAACTTATCTCCCGTCGCCGCGACACGGCCTAGCCGGGGAGCGCGGAGACATCCCCGGGAATAACCCTGGTAAACAGGGTGTTCCTTTAGTCCGCTTAGCAATCGCGGCCGAAATGGCCGTGGTTCTGCTGCGCGGTCTGGGGAAGCCTTCGGGCGTGTTGTTTGAGAACTCAATAGTGTGTTTGGTGGTTTTTGTTTGTTGTTTT
>CAZLTV010000086.1:0-14421 GCA_964562545.1 uncultured Mycobacterium sp.
GCGCGATGGCGTCGTACTCGGCGGCGATGTGCTTGCGCAACATCTCGACGTTCTCAACGGTCGCACGCTCGGCCAGTGACCGCACGATCGCCGGTTCGATGACCCTGCGAGCCCCGAGCGCATCGGCCGACTGCTCGACAGTGGGTTCGGCGATCTGTGCGCCGCGGTTGTGCTGAATCTCGACGAGGTTCTCGTGCTCGAGACGATCGAGCACTTTGCGGACCTTGGCGCGGCTGACACCGAAGACCGATGCAAGCCTTTCCTCCGGCAGCCTCATGCCCGGGCGCAGCCGGTGTTCGAGCAGCGCCTCGTACATCCGTAAGTAGATCTGGTTGGCCTCGGCGTCACTGAACGGCGCGAACTGGCGATGGTCCTCGGAGAACAACACGGCCGATCCCCCTCCTGGCGTCACCGCCTTCACCCCGGCGCCCGCAGTGCACCGTCAATGGATTCAAATTGCCGACCTCTGTGTTTTATCGACTGCGACACGTTCTGTCGAACCCAAGACATCATCGGCTCGCATCCGAGACTACCGCATCGTCGACAACAGTCCCGACAGATTGTCGACGATCACGCATCCTCTTGTCATCAATCGTTAACATGCATGCGACCCGATTTCACATTCGGTCCTCCATGATCGGACAGGCAGCCTGAGCCGCTGCACCCTCCCGGAACACAAGAATCTGGTTGACGGAACTCGCGAACAACGACGAACGAGAGCAATGAAGAGCACTGTGCTGGTGGTCAATACCAGGCCGAACTCGCGCACACACCGTGTCGCACAAGGGTTCGGCAAACGCGCGAGTACACGCATTTCGCGCGATACACGCGACAAAATGTCAACAATCGATCGCGCCGACTACGCCGATCAGGTATTTGCCTGGCCCGATGCGGAGACATCGTCGTCGCCCACTGCCGCCACCATCGATGCCCTCGACATCGCCTCACTCACCTATGACGCGGCCCACACGGGCGCTGCGCACTCCGAAATCGGGTCAGCATCATGAAGTCGCTCGTTCTGCACAACGCCAGCCTGCGCGAACGGCCCGGCCTGTGGACCGTCACCGTCGACGACGGTCGTGTCAGCACCATCGAACCGAGCACCCCTGAGCCCGCCCCTCGCCACGGCACTGGAAGCCAGGGCAGCGACACGATGCGCGACGAATTCGACCTGCGCGGCCACCTGCTGGTGCCGGGACTCGTCGACATCCACGTCCACCTCGACAAGGCCTATCAGTTGACCAAACTCGAAGAAATCTCCACCGGGTCGAACCAGGGCATAGAAGACGCGCTCGCACTGAGTGCCACGCTGCGCGGGGCACTGACCCCCGACACGATTGCCGACAACGCCCGACGGGTGCTCGAAACCATGATCGAAGGCGGCACCGTCGGGGCCCGAGCACACGTCGAGATCAGCCCACAATCCGACCCGGCCACCGTCCGGATGCATCGAGACCTCGCCGTCGAGTACCCCGCAATCCTGCTGCAGCTCACCGCGTTCGCCCAATACGGCACCACCAGCGAACCCGGCGCTTTACCGCTGATGGAACAAGCTCTCGATGACGGATGCTCCGTCGTCGCCGGCTGCCCGTACGCCGATCCCGACCCGATCGGACACCTCGAACACATGATCGCACTCGCCAGAGACCGGTCACTTCCGCTGGATCTACACCTCGACCTCAGCGACGACCCTAGCGCGCTGCTCCTGGACGAAGTGGTCACGCGGGTGGAGAAAGCCGGGCTTCAGGGCCAAGTCCTCGTCGGACACCTGACGACACTGACCGCGCTGGCGCCAGAACGAGTCCGCGACCTCGCGGCCGCAGCCGCGGGTGCGGGCATCGCCGTAGCCGCGATCCCGACCACCGACCTGTACCTCAGCGGCCGAGATACCGACAACGCGCCGACCCGAGGGGTGACCCGGATCGCCGAACTTATCGCCGCAGATGTACCCGTGTGCCTGGCCAGCAACAACTACGAAAACGCCTTCACGCCGGTCACCATGCCGTCGCTGACACACGCGGCATGGCTGGCGTCGTTGACCAACCACATGGGTTCGACCGCCGCACAGCTCAGTCTCTTCGACGCCATCAGCGAAGTACCCCGGGCGCTACTTGGCAGCAAGGTCCCGGGTCTCGAGATCGGCGGCATCGTCGGCGCAGCCGTGTTCGACGCGCAATCCCCCGTCGAGGTAGTCAGACGGGCCGCTCATCCCGTCGCCGTCGTCTCGGCAACACATGGGCTTCACGCATCGGAGCGAGCCTCCATCGCCTTGACGGAAGGAGTGTGACATGCCGACGTCAAGGACTGCCTCCCAGCAGACGCCGACATCGCTGGCGGCCAAGACCTTCCGCGTTACCCGTACCGCGACGTCACGCCTAACCGGCGCGGCGATAGTCATCTTCGGCGTCGTCACGATCACGTTCCTGCTAACCCGCGTCGTGACCCCGGACCCGACGGGGCTGTTCGTCTCCCCCACCGCAGACGCCACCGAACGGGAGAACGTCCGGCAGGCCATGGGACTGGGCGACCCGATCCCGGTCCAATTCGTCACCTTCCTGCGAGACGTCGTCAAAGGCGACCTCGGCACATCGTTCACCACCGGCCAGCCCGTCCTCCACGACCTGGCCATTCGTTGGCCGGCCACCATCGAACTCGCGCTCTACGCCCTGATCGGCGGAACCGTTCTCGGCGTGACCGCCGGGGTCATCGCCGCGGTGAAAGAGAACTCCTGGTTCGACCACGTCGTCCGAACCGTGACCGTCGCAGGCCTTGCGCTGCCCCAGTTCTGGCTCGGGCTGATGCTCCTGTGGGTATTCTTTGTCACCCTTGGCGTCGCGCCCGGCCCCACCGGCCGACTACCCATCGGGGTTCCACCGCCACCCACGGTGACCGGCCTGTATGTAGTAGACGGCATCATCGCCGGGCAATGGGCTCTGGTCGGCATCGCGATAGCCCAATTATGCCTACCGGTCATCACATTGGGGTACGGCGTGTTCGCCCCCATCGCCAGGGGGGCACGATCGGCGATGCTCAGCGCCCTGAACGCCGACTACATGCGAACAGCACATTCACTCGGCATCTCCCGGGGCCGCGCCTGGTTCGTCTACGCACTGCGCAATGCGCTGCTTCCGGTGGTGACAATGCTCGCCGGCGTCGTGGGATGGGCCTTCTCCGGTTCGGTGTTGGTCGAAGGCGTCTTCGGCTGGCCGGGCGTCGGGCAGTACGCGCTAAATGCCATGCAGTCTTCGGACTTTCCCGCCATCCAGGGGTTCGTCCTCATGACCGCGATCCTCTACGTCGTCATCTACCAAGTCCTCGATCTGGTGTACACAGCAATCGACCCAAGGATTCGGCCATGAGTGTTGTCGAAAAAGCGTCACCGACTTTCCTGCGTTTCGCTCCCAGCACCCGGATGGGCCGTGCACTCAAAGGGTCCCCGGGCGCGCTGAAGGCCGGCTGCGCAGTTCTGGGACTGTTCCTGATCGTCGCCGTGCTCTCGCTGTTCTGGACCCCGTATCCCCCTTCCGAGACCGGTGCCGGAGCCCCGTTCACCCCACCCAGTGCACAACACTGGTTCGGCACCGACCGGGTCGGGGCCGACGTGCTCTCGCGCACCATGGCAGCCGCACCGGTAGACGTGTTCATCACCGTCGCCGTGGTATTGCTGGCACTGACCGTCGGGACCGTCTGGGGAGCCCTCGCCGGGTTCTTCGGCGGCTGGCTGGACGCCGTGACCCTCCGTTGTCTGGAGATCATTCAGTCGTTCCCCTCGTTGTTGTTGGCGATGTTGGCGGTCGCGGTCGCCGGGCCCGGCGTCGTCAACGTCATCATCGTGGTGGCGATCCTCCCGCTGCCCGACTATGTGCGCCTTGCACGTGCCGAGGTGCTGACGAAGAAGAACTGGCAGTTCGCCGAAGCCGCACGCATGGTCGGAAACTCACCGCTGGTTGTGCTGTTTCGCCACCTGGTGCCCAACAGCCTGCGTCCGCTACTCGCGTTCGCCTCCATCAACGCCTCGTGGGTCACGGCCAGCGTCGCCGCGCTCGGCTTCGTCGGTCTCGGCATCGAACCCGGTTCGGCGGAGTGGGGCTCAATGATCTCGCGCGGTCAGAGTGCCATCGTCAGTGGCGCATGGTGGATCTCCTTTTTCCCCGGAGCAGCGCTTCTGCTGCTGTCCATCGCCTTTCACCTGGTCGGCGACGGCCTGTCCAGCACGAACCGAGGAGAACAGCAGTGACCGCGATCGACTCGAAGACCGCTGAATTGCTTCGGGTGCAGAACTTTTCGGGCGGGTTCCGCACCGACGACGACACACTCGCTCCCGCTCTGCACGACGTGAGCTTCAGCTTGACCACCGGGAAGGTGACGGCCATCGTCGGCGAGACCGGCAGCGGAAAATCTCTGATGGCGCTGTCCATGCTCGGATTGGCGCCCCGCAGTTTTCGCCGCACCGACGGCGCCATCATGTTCGACGGGCGCAACCTGTGTGAGATGACTGAACGGGAGTGGCGAGAGATTCGCGGCACCCGAATCGCGATGGTGTTCCAGGATGCCCGCGGCGCACTCAACCCGGTGCTCTCGGTCGGACGACAACTGATCGACGCCTGCCGGGCGAACCGCAAGGTCTCCGCCCGGGAGGCCCGCCGAATTGGCGTCGAGGCACTGCGCAGCGTCAAGGTGCCCGAGCCGGAACATCGCATGCGTCAGTATCCGCACGAATTCTCGGGCGGCATGGCGCAGCGGGTCATGCTCGCGCTCACGCTGGTCTGCCGTCCGCAATTGCTGGTCCTCGACGAACCGACCACCGGGCTCGACGTGACCATCCAGGCCGACATCATGGAGTTGATCGTGGAGATGACCCGCACCCATGGCCTCACAACGTGTCTTATCACCCACGACCTCGGCGTGGTCGCCCAGACCTGCGACGACGTCGTGGTCCTGTTCGACGGACGCATCCGCGAGATCGGGACGTGCACCCAGGTGCTGACCGAACCCCGCGATCAGTACACCCAATCCTTGTTGAGGGCCAGCCGTTTCGAGGGAGCTGCCTGATGCCGTCACCGGTTCTCAACGTCGTCGGCCTGCACAAGGAATTCCGAATCCGAAGCCGCGGCCGGACACGCACGCTGACCGCAGTCGACTCGGTCACCGTCGACATCCATCCCGGCGAGACCGTGGCGCTCGTCGGCGAAAGCGGTTCAGGCAAGTCGACGGCGGCGCGCTGCATAGCGCATCTGATCGAGCCCACCAGCGGATCGGTCATCATCGACGGTCGTGATATGGGCTCAATGCACCGACGAGCGCTCGCCCGTTCCTACCGACACGTCCAGATGGTGTTCCAGGACCCGAACTCGTCGTTGAACCCCCGGATGACCATTCGCGCGACTCTGCACGAGCCGCTGCGCCTACACACCGACTTGAACAACGAGCAGCGCGATGCCCGCGCCGAGGAACTGCTGGAGTCTGTTGGACTGACCGCCACTCACCTGGACCGCTACCCTTCCCAACTCAGCGGCGGCCAGCGCCAGCGGGTCGGCATCGCCCGGGCGCTGGCCGTGTCACCGAAGCTGCTGCTACTCGACGAGCCCACTGCCTCACTTGATGTTTCGGTGCGCGGTCAAATTCTAGACCTACTCGCCGATCTCCAGCGACAACACAATCTGGCATATCTGTTCATCAGCCACGACCTTGACGTGGTCCGGCGCATCGCCGATCGGGTACTGGTGATGTATCTAGGTGCGATTGTCGAATCCGGCACTACCGAAGAGGTTTTCGCCAACCCCACCCACCCCTACACCCAGGCACTGCTGTCAGCGGCCCCAGTTCCGGTACCAGGCGAGGGACAGGACCGACTCCGTCTGCACGGCGAGATTCCCAGCCCTTTCGACGTCAGTGGCGGATGCCGCCTCGCCGGCCGATGCCCGTGGGTCGTGGACTCCTGCCGCGACGAGCAGCCCCCGCTGATCCCAATATCGTCCACCCACCAAGCGGCCTGCCCGGTCGTGCTGTCCACCGGAGACCGATGATGCCTCTCCTTCCTGTGTCAACGTCACGTTCGACGATCACGAAAGGATCACCAGTGAAACCTGATTCGACCTACCGACGGGCGCGGCGCGCCGTGTTGGCGTTGGCCGCGGCCGGACTGGCCCTGCTCATGCTGACAGCCTGCGGGGGCGCCAGCACACCGCAGGCCGGTGATGCCACATCGAACGGCGTCGTCACAGCCTGGTCCGCCGATATCAGCACGCTCGACCCGGTACGGGCCGCCACGGCTCAGGACTGGGAGATCACCACCAACGTCTACCAGGGCCTGTTGATGCCGGAATGGACGACTACCGAGGACGGTTCGGAGCTGTGGACCGGGCTCGAACTCGCCCCCGCGTTGGCCTCGTCGTACGAGATGGATGCGGACACTGCCACCTTTCATCTCCGCGACGACGTCACGTTTTACCCCTCCGGCAACCCGTTGACCGCCCAGGATGTGCTCTATTCCTTCGGACGGTTCTTCGACATGGGCCGAACCGGCGACCTGAACAACGGTGGCCTGTATTCAATCGATCAGTTCGAAGCGCTCGACGACCACACACTTCGGATATCGTTCCAGAACCCGGATGGCGAACCCATCTCTGCCACAGCGACTCTCATGCAGACCTTCCGGATGCCCAACTACGGGATCGTCGACTCCGTCGAAGCCAACGAGCACGCCACCCCGGACGATCCGCATGCTGCCGAGTGGCTCAAGAACAACGTCGCCGGAACCGGGCCGTACTATCTCGCGGACCGATCACAGGGACAGCAGATCGTCCTCGAAGCCGTACCCGACGGCATCGTCGAACCCGCCTACGACACCGTCACCATCCGCGTCGTCAACAACGGCAACATCGCCTCACTGCTTCGCGGCGGGGAGATCAACGTCGCCGTCTACGGACTGACCCAACGCGACCTCAATGACCTCGAAGCCGCCGGATTCACAGTCGTCCATGAAGAGACCCCGGAGTTCACCTACCTACAGATGGCGACCGAAGCCGGCCCGCTGGCCGATCCTCTGGTCCGTCAGGCAATCGGCTATGCGCTGCCCTACGAGCAGATCATCAGTTCGGTGTACTTCGACCGCGCCACGCGTGCAACGTCCTACGTCAACGAAGCGGCGCCGGGCTACGCCGAGACATTCGCCCAATACACCACCGATGTCGACACCGCCAAGCAGCTGATGGACGAGGCTGGAAACCCCGATGTCAGCTTCCCCCTGCATTTCAACAACGCCGATCCCGAACTGGAGGACACCGCGATCCTGATTCAGGACAACCTGTCCGCCATCGGCGTTGACGTATCGCTGCGTCCCGAGACCCCAGGTGCATTCCAGAACCTGATCGTGCAGCGCGCACTGGAGAACGAGGGCGCACCCGATGCGCTGCTGGTCAAGTGGAGCTCCTGGATCGACGACCCGAAGACGCCCGTCAGCTACGCAACGACAACCGGTGGCACCAACAACTACTCGATGTGGTCGGACCCGCGAGTAGACGAGATCGCCGCGGCAAATCAGTACGCTCCCCTGAACGAGGAACGCGCGGCAGCCTACGAAGAAGCACAGGAGATCGTCGCCGAAGCCGCGCCGCTGCTGCCGATCGCCCGGGTCGGGCGCAGCGTGGTGCTCGCTCCGGGAATCACCGGCGCTTCGTTCGCCCCAGAATTCGGACTGCGTTACTGGACGCTGCATCCCACCGAATGAGCCCAGGCAGCAGTGGGGAGTTCGATCATGAGCTCCCCACTGCCCGTCATCACGTCACGGGAACTCATCCTCGCGACGGTCTTCACCACACCAGGAGGTTAGCTTCATGAAGTTCGGGATGTTTCTCCCCACAGGGAACAACGGTTGGATCATCTCGGAGAACTCACCGCAGTACATGCCTACTTACGAGCTCAACCACAGCATCGTCAAGCGCGCAGAAGACCTCGGGTTCGAGTTCGGCCTGTCCATGGTCACCTTCCGTGGCTACGGCGGCAAGACCAAACACTGGAACTACACCGCGGACACGATCACGTTGACCTCGGCAATCCTGGCCACCACCGAACGGATGAAACTCTTCGCCTCCGTCGGAGTTCTGGCGCTGCACCCGGCGATGGTCGCGCGGATGGCCTCGACGATCGACGACGTGGCACCCGGACGGTTCGGGATCAACATCACCACCGGCTGGCACCGTGCCGAGTATGCACAGATGGGTATGTGGCCGGGAGACGAGTATTTCGGATACCGCTACGAATACGCCACCGAGTACGCCACCATCATGAAAGAACTCTGGGAGACCGGCGAGTCGGATTTCACCGGGAAGTACTTCAACCTCGATCACTGCCAGCTCGGTCCAACGCCGGCGAACAAGATCGAGATCGCCGCCGCCGGAGCGTCACCGCGCGGTAGACAATTCTCTGCCGAGTTCGCCGACTACAACTTCACCTCGGCCTACGATCGCGAGAGCATCGAGGCGGCCAATGCCGAACTGCGGACGGCGGCAGCCGCCGTCGGACGTGATGTCAAGGTCCTATCCACGCGAACCGTCATCCTCGATGACACCGACGAGCTCGCGTACAAGAAGATCGCGCACTACAACGCGGGCGCGGACCATGAGGCGCTGGCCAACCAGAAAGGCCACTACGCCGTCGACAAGACCGGCACGAGCTCGTCGGCGGCTGCGGCGCGGATACAAACCTACGAGGCGATCGACACCGAAGCGCCGTCGCTGTTCGCGGGCTCCCCGGCGACCGTGGCCGCGAAGTTCAACGAGCTCGCCGCGATCGGCGGGCTCGAGGCCGTGATGCTGAGCTTCGATGATTTCCGTTCCGGCCTCGACCGATTCGGAGAAGAAGTTCTGCCCCTGCTCGACTTCGACTACCACGCGTGAGGATGCGGCGGTCGGCACGAAGTCTGATCCGAATCGCCGGAATCATCGCGCTGGTCTTCACGTTCACGATGTCCGACACGCTGATGCAGACCATCCTGCCCATCAGCCTGACCGAAACCGGTGCCGCCTCGGTGGCCATGATCGGTGTCCTGATCGCGATCCCCCAAGGCGTCGGCTTCCTCACCGCCATGCCCGGGGCCGCAGCGGGCGACGCACGCGGACGGGGTCGTGTTGTCGCGGTGTGCGCCTGCATCGGGGCCATCGCAACCGTGACCATCTCCATTACCTCGGTTGGCCACTCATGGCTGTGGTGGATCGTGCCGCTGCTGCTGTTCGGCCTGACGCGGCTAACGGTGTGGGTGTCGATCCTTGCCACAATCAGCACCACCGGCGATAGGTTGAGGATGCAAGGCATCAACGGCGCAACCCAGCGGCTCGCGGCGGCACTTGGCGCTCTCGTCGCGGCGACCGTGATCGCCCGGCATGCCTGGGAGTGGGGCTACGCGCTGATCGGTACGGGGTTTTTCGCCCTCGCGGCGCTGGCATTGGTAGTAATGGTGCGTCCGGCAGACGATGCCGGCGTCTCCGTCCCTACGCGTGCCTCCTACGGCCTCGCGGTGCAGCTAGCCGGTCGCGACCGCGCGATCAAGGCCGCGAGCATGGCGGCAATGTCATGCTTGACGCTGATCCTGGTCGGCAATTCGTTTTTCGCGCTGACCATGGATGTCGGGGCCGGTGAGCTCGCGGCCCTGGTGGCGTTGCTGCTCGTCACCCGAGACGTGGCGTCGGTACTGATCGGCCTAACGTTCAAGCGACTCGTCGACACGGTCGGGTTGTCCGGCACCGTCACGATCGCCATGGCATGCGGCGTCACCAGCATGGGCGTTCTCGCTGTCGCGGGGGGCACCCCGCCCGGAATCGTCTGTGCGGCAATCCTGCAGGGCACCGGCATCTGCCTATTGATCGGTTCGAGCAACCTGCTCGCGGTTGCCTCATCCGGTATGCGCACCGGCGGACCGGGCCTGCGGATGGCCGCATCACAGATCGGACCGGGCATTGCGGCACTGCTGTTGCCGGTGGCACTTGCATCCGCGCTGGAGTTCGGCGGTGCCGGGCTGCTCTATGGCCTTGCCGGCAGCTGCCTGCTCGTGCTGGGCCTGGTTGCACTGTCCCAAATGCGCCCGCTGCGAGCCTTGCACACCTTCACCGTCGATTCAGTTGACCCGAAAGGCCCCGAACACCATGACCGTGAACCACACGACCAAGCCCCTGGCTGCGCGGCCGCAGCCGACGGCAATTCTGCATCCCGGCAGCGGACCGATCCGGTCGCAGACCTACCTCCCAGCCACCCCGGACAACGTGATCTGGGGCCGGCTTCCCGCCCGCAATGATTCGCCGGTGCTGTCGGTCGATAGCGGCAGTGAGGTGACGATCGACACGATCAGCCATGAAGGAATCCTGGAAGACCAGGGGCGCGATCCTCGGACCTTCTTCGGGGCACACGGCGTCGAAGAGGTACTGGCAGACGCGGTAACGCTGGCCGCAAGCAGCGTGGCGCGCACCTTCGACGTCGACGGTCCGCACGTAGTCACCGGGCCGATTGAGATCCGCGGCGCCTGTCCGGGTGATGTCCTTGCCATCACCGTCGTCGATACAGTGCCACGGGTGCCCTACGGAGTCGTCTCCAACCGTCACGGGCGCGGTGCGCTGCCCGGCGAGTTTCCGCGCGCCGCAGGGCCATTGAGTGTGTTCGCCGACCTCGATCCGCAGGACCTGTCCTGGGCGAGGATCGCTTACGGTCCCGGTGACAGCCGCACCGCTCGCTTCCCGATCGCGCCGTTTCTGGGAATCATGGGTGTTGCCACCGCCACCGAGGATCGTGCGCACTCGGTTCCTCCGGGCCGGCACGGCGGAAACATCGACATCAACCTGTTGACCGCCGGCGCGACGCTCTATCTTCCGGTTCAGGTCCCAGGGGCGTTGGCTTACGTCGGGGATCCGCATTTCGCGCAGGGTGACGGTGAGGTCGCCTTGACCGCTCTGGAGGCTTCGTTGCGGGCGACGGTGCGATTCGAGGTGATCCCCCGTGAGGAGGCGAGTACGGCTTTCGGTGATCTCGTCGGCCCGCTCGCCGAGACCCACGAGTTCCTTATCCCCACCGGCCTCGACGAAGATCTCGACCTCGCCATGAAGAACTGTGTGCGTGCGGCGGTCGGGCTGCTGCAGGCCCGCTACGGGATGGACCCGTCATATGCCTATGCATACCTTTCCGCCGCAACCAATTTCGACATCTCCCAGGTGGTCGACGTCGTCAAGGGTGTGCACGCGCGGATACGGAAGGCAGACTTCTCATGACGGTAGTACCGGGTGCGCTGATGGAGGCGTTCTGGGCCTATGAGAAAGCGCTTGCCAACAACGACCTGTCGGCGATGGACCAGCTATTCGACGACTCCGCGACCACTTTGCGCGGCGACGCAGCTGGGCTACTGGTGGGAATCGATAACATCCGTCGCTTTCGCCTCACCCGTGGGTCCGCGCCGCGTCGACGGATCCTGGCCACCCATGTGCGGCCCGCCGGAGACAGCCACGCCTTGGTCGTCGCAGTCACCGAGCTCGACGACGGCGGCCGAGGCCAACAGACTCAGCTGTGGCGTCGACGACCCGACGACTCGTGGGTGGTCGTCGCCGCGCACGTGAGCACCGCTGCCCCGGCCCTGGATTCACGGATCTGGCGGGTGGCGGGTGACCCACTGGCGGCCCCGATCTCGCCGGGTCCGCTCGACGGCCACCTGGTTGCCGTCAAAGATATCTACGCGGTTCAGGGATTCACCATCGGCGCCGGCAACCCGCATCGCGCGGCCGCCGGCCCCGTCGAGCAAGCCCATGCTCTGGCGGTGAGCCGCTTGCTGGGGGCGGGTGCCGCAGTCCGGGGTATCGCGCGCACCGACGAGTACGCCTACAGCCTCGCCGGAACCAACACGCATTACGGAACTCCCCCGAACCCCCGCGCGCCCGGCCGCGTCAGCGGCGGATCATCGTCGGGTTCGGCGACCGCGGTCGCGCTGGGGCACGCGTCGGTCGGCCTGGGTTCCGACACCGGCGGATCAATCCGCGTCCCTGCTGCCTATCAGGGACTGTTTGGCATCAGGACCACCCACCAGGCAGTGAGCACCGACGGAATGCTGCCGTTGGCCCCCCGATTCGACACCGTCGGATGGCTGACCCGCAGTCCACATACGCTGCGTGAGGTCGGCCGGGTCCTGCTGCCGCAACCCGGCACGGCGTCGCCGCGACGAAAAGCCGTCGTGGTGTCCGATTTCATGGTGCTGGCCCATGATGCGGTGCGGCGAGCGATCGAGGGCTTCGTCGGGCGGTGGGGCGATGTCACCGTCGAGCGGTGGCCGGCGGCGAACCCGCACGCCTGGCGGCAAGTCTTCATCACCGCCCAAGCGGCACAGGCCTGGGCGGCCAACGGGGGGTGGCTGGCGACTCGAATGGACACGCTGGGACACGACGTGCGCGCCCGGTTCGACTACGCCGCTCAGTTGTCCGCGGAAGACGCGTCGGCGGCGCACCGCGCGGCCGACGCGGTGGGTGCGGTGATCTGCGAGCTCGTTGGCGACCGCTTCATCGTCATGCCCGCGGCGCCTACCGTGGCACCGATGTTGGGAACCGACCCCGGCGAAGTACGTGACGCGACACTGTCGCTCACCTGTGTAGCCAGCCTGGCCGGGCTACCTGCGGTCTGCCTTCCGCTGGCCACCACCGATGGACTTCCATGCGCGGCGGCCGTTGTCGGCCCGCCGGGCAGCGACGTCGAACTGCTCGACCTCGCCGTAACCCTCACCGACGGGCAGTTGCTCTGACCCGGCCCGGCAGCCCGGAGATCAGCCCGACTCCGGCGTCAGCGGTCAGGCGACGTGTTCGTGGCCGCGGACGCCCTCGCGGAGCGGCAGATCGGGGTCGATACTCACACCGAGCACCTCGCAGGTGCCGTTGATCGAGCCCATCATGATCGTCGTCAGGTGATCGACGAACTGCTGCGAAGGCAGTCGCCGGGGGCTGTCCTCGGAGCCGAGCCACCATTCGGTGGCCGACGCGGCGGCCCCGAACGTCGCGAACGCAGCCAACTCAAACGCTGCGGCGTCAAGTTCCATTTCACGCAACTCGTTGGAGAACATGTCGGCCATGGCCAACGTGACGTCGCGGCCTTCGTTCAGCGCGCGCATCGCCGAGGCACTCTGCTCGGCGAAGCGCCCCTGCATCAAGAACCGCACCACGTTGGGGTGTTCGTTGACCAACCGGACATACTGCTCGACCGCGCGGTGGATGATCGCACGGGCAGGATCTTCGGCGATGTCGATCGCCGGAATGATGGCCGCCTGCAACATGTCGCGCATCCGCTCACCGATCGCCTGGAAGAGGTCGGATTTGTCGGTGAAGTGACGGTAGATCTTCGGTTTGGCGGTACCCGCCTCCGCGGCGACCTCGCGCAGCGACACCTCCGGCCCGAGCCTGTCGATAGCACGGAATGCGGCGTCGACGATCTCGGAACGCACCTTCTTGCGGTGCTCGCGCCAACGCTCGCTGCGAGCGTCCACCTTGACACCCGATTTCCCGGCAGAGCGTGATCCCGACCCACGACACACCCGGCCACTGTACCCACCCGGGCGGCGCTGACCTGGTCAGACCGCATCACCCCGAGCTATCTCACTATGCGGATCAGCAACGTTTGTTCACCGCGATGCGCTCAGGCAATTTGGGTACTATCTTGCAGCGACAACCGCTCAACGAGACGAGATTTATGACGCAGCGATACGACCTGGTCATCGCAGGTGGAGGACCTTCGGGGTCAGCCGCCGCATGGCAGGCCGCACAGACCGGCGCCAACGTGGTGGTCCTGGACAAAGCGCAGTTCCCCCGAGCCAAGCCGTGCGGTGACGGGCTGACCGCCCGCGCGGTCAGCTACCTGCAGAAGATGGGCCTAGCCGACGAGGTGGCCACCTTCCACCGGGTCAACCGGGTCACCGTATTCAGCCCCAGTCGCTGGGAACTGTCGTTCCCCAAGCGCCCCGGTATGCCCGACCACGGCCATACCGTGAGCCGCGAGCACCTGGACACCTTGCTGCTCAAGCACGCAGAGTCCGCGGGTGCAGAGATCCGGCAGGGCGCCGAGGTCGCCGGTCCGGAGTTTGACGCCAACGGCCGGGTGGTCGGGGTGGTGCTCAAAAGTGGTGAGAAGGTCTACGGCGATGCGGTGATCGCCGCCGACGGGGCCTACTCCCCGATCAAGCGCGCGCTGAAAATCGACTCGGAATACAACGGCTACTCGGCGATCGCTATCCGCTCGGAAATGCCCGCCAACCGCGAAGATTCCGACAGCCTCGACATCTATCTCAAGCTCGAGTTCGAAGGCGACCAGCTACCGGGTTACGGCTGGGTTTTCCCGATGGGCAACGGCATCTTCAATATCGGGCTGGGCTACGTCAACAGCTACAAGAACTGGCAGTCGATCAACGCCACC
>CAZLTV010000087.1:0-7848 GCA_964562545.1 uncultured Mycobacterium sp.
CGGTCCAGCCCTGCACGATGTCGCCGTTGACGAGTTCGCCCTGCTGGCCGAGGTAACGGAGCTCAGTATCGGCCGAGGCGGCGGGCGCGGTGGCGACTGTCACGGCGGAAGCCGTGGACATCACGGTCATCACGGCTATCGCGGCCATCGCGGGTTTCATCTTCACGTCCGTGTCCTCCTGTTTCGGTCTTCGAGCAGCGAGGTGTATCCCCCAGCTAGCAAAGTAGCAGCCCTGGTCGCGGGCTCGGGGCTCTCTGGGGCGGGGCGCCCTGAGCGAGGGCCCGCCTGTCACGTGAGGGGCCATCTGTCACGCGGTGGCGGAGGCTCTCACGCGGGAGGTGTCGAGGATATGGGGCGACACCGGCTGGTCTGCGTTCGCCATGCGCACACACTGTTTTGTTCGCCGCGCCCGCGGTGCGTAACCCGACGTCATCCCAGCTTCCTCTCACGAGCGCGTCAAAGCGGCTGCCAACGTAGAACATTGACGCTCGCCACAGAGGGCTATGATCGCCGGATGCCGGAAACCGATTCCACAGCACGCCGTTCAAATGGGCTCGTCATATCGGCCCTTGTCATCGCCGTGGCTGCGCTGGCCGTCGCGATCTGGTCGTTGCTGCGCGCGCCCTCCACCAACGATGCCGCCAGCGATTCCACTGATGTATCGAGCGCCACCGCAGAGCAGTCCTCCGATCCCACATCACACCTCTGTGGCGCGTTTGATCAGGTGCGTAGCGCCGTGTCGTTGCAGACCAATGCCGACCTCGGCCAAGACCCGGTCGCCAAGCAGACCGTGGCGGCCAACGCCCGGTTGGCCACACTCGGTGGTGGGCAATACCTGTTGACTCAGCTGAGCCCCGCGGTGCCGACCGAGTTATCCGACGAGGTGCGCACGTTTGCGAACACGCTGCAGGACATCGGGATGAGTCAGTTGGCCGGAACTCAGGCGACCGGCACGGAACAGGTGGATCGTCTTGCCAGCGCCCAGGAAACCGCAGGCCGCATCACCGAACTCTGCCAGCAGTAGCAGTTCAGACCGTAACGAACTCGACGCCGGACAGCGCGACAGCGTTGTCGCGTTCCGGCGCGGTCACCACGGCCGTGTAGTGCGAGCCGCCCTGCTTCCACACGCTGACCGTCAGCGTCTCGCCGGGAAACACCACGCCGGCCATCCTGGCGCCAAAGGATTTCAACCCGCTGACATCACCGTCGAGCAGCGTGTCCACCATGGTCTTGCAGGCCATGCCGTAGGTGCACAGCCCGTGCAGGATTGGTCGTGGAAATCCTGCTGCCGCAGCGATTTCCGGGTCCGAGTGGAGTGGGTTCCGATCTCCGCACATGCGGTAGAGCAAGGCTTGCTGAGGCAGGGTCGGCACCGATAGCTCGAGGTCGGGGGCTCGGTCGGCGGGCGTCGTCGATGCCGAAGAACTCGGGCCGCGGTCTCCGCCGAATCCTCCTTCGCCGCGAGCGAAGATCGAGCGCTTCTGCGTCCACAGCAGCCTGCCCGCCGGATCCTTGACCGTGGTTTGTGACCAGATGACGGCGGCTTTGCCCTTGTCCCAGATTTCGGTGAATCGGGTCACCGCGACGCCGGTACCGGAGGCCGGGATGGGGCCCGGAACGATGACCGCCTCGCTGGCGTGCAGCACCTTGGACAGTTCGATGTCGATTCCGGGGAACTTGACCGCGGGTGGCTCGGTGTCGTGGAACGTCTGCGCGACATTGCCGAAGGTCGGCAACACCTGCGGCGTGTCGTCGGTGAGGTAGCGCAGTTCGTGCCTGTCTATCGGGTTGCGTCCTGCTCCGAGGCCTAGGTGATAGAGCTGAACGTCATTGCTGGTCCACGAAAACTCGATCGGATCCAGCTCGGCTCCGATGGCCTCGTCAAGGTTTATGGGCATGGCTCAATCCTTCCGAGCGAGATGCAACGCCGCGAGGTAACCGAACGTCATCGCCGGCCCGATCGTGCCGCCGGGACCGGGATAAGTGTGGCCCATCACCGGTGCGCTCACGTTGCCCGCGGCATAGAGTCCGTCGATCACCGAGCCGTCGTCGCGCAGTGCGCGTCCGTCGTTGTCGGTAACAATGCCGCCCTTGGTCCCCAGGTCGCCCGGTACCAACTTAGCCGCGTAGAACGGGGCATGGCTGATCACGCCGAGATTAGGGTTGGGCCTGTTGGTCGGGTCGCCGTAATACCGGTCGTAGGCGCTCTGGCCGCGCTTGAAGTCTTCGTCGACACCGGAGCGGGCAAACCCGTTGAACCTTTCCAGCGTGGCCCTGAACGCTTCGAGCGGCAGGCCGGTGCCGGCGGCCAGCTCGTCGACGGTGTCGGCCCTGACGATCACCCCGGAGTCCATCCACTTCCTCGGGATGCGTTGTCCGGGCTGCAATCCGGCGAAGATGTAGCGGTCGCGGTACTGCTGGTCGAACACCAGCCAGGACGGAACGTTCTCTCCGGGGCCCGGCCCCTGGCCGTGGCGGCCGCCGTACATGCGGTGGCAGGCCTCCACGTAGGGCATGGACTCGTTCATGAAGCGCTCGCCGGCCATGTTCACGATGATCGAGCCCGGCGAATTGCGCTCCGACAGAGCGAACCACGGCGCCCCCACCAGCGGCACCGTCGGGCCCCACCACGCATCGGCCATGACATCCAGCGCCGCGCCGAGCTTCTCGGCAGCAAGGATGCCGTCGCCGGTATTGGCTGCCGCGCCCACCGTCCACTCGGTGGTGATCGGCGCACGTTGGTACTTCACCCGCATCTGCTCGTTGTGCTCAAATCCGCCGCTGGCCAGGATGACCCCGCGCCGAGCTCGGATGAGTTGTGGTTCATCGGATTCAGCGTCGTGGGTGGTGCGGACGTAGATGCCGCGCACGATCCCGTCTTCGACGTGCAGATCGGTCATCGCGGTGTCGAGTAGTACGGGTACGCCGGCTTCGCGTAGGCCGATGCGCAGTGGTGCGATGAGGGCCCGCCCCATCCCGACGAGGTTCTTGCCGGTGGCCTGAGCCCACATCGTGCGCGCGCCGACCTTCAGGCTGCGCAGCATGCCGCGCGGATGACGCTTGAGCTGGTTGAGACGTACGTAATCCTGCTGCATCACCACGACGTTGAATGGGACCTTGCCGTAGGGAGGTTCGAGTCCGTCGAGGTCGGGTCCGAGCTTCTTGGCGTCGAACGGTCTGGGTTCGACGGACCGGCCTGAGGCCTTGCCGCCCGGGGTCTCGGGGTAGTAGTCCGAATAGTTCGGCACCCAGCACAGTTTCAGCGGCGAGTGTGCCAGCACGAACGACAGCATCTCCGGGCCGCGCCGCAGGTAGGTGTCGATCTTTTCGGCCGGCACCACGTCGCCGATGATGGAGTGCAGGTACTCCGCGGCGGCGGCGGGGTTGTCTTTGACGCCGGCGCGCTTGAGCACCTCGTTGTTGGGAATCCAGACGCCGCCACCCGAACGCGCTGTGGAACCGCCATAGTGCTGGGCCTTCTCAACGACTACTGTCGAGAGTCCCTGGTGGGCGGCGGTGAGTGCGGCGACCATGCCGGCGGCACCGCTTCCCACCACGACTACGTCGAACGCACCGTACGCCTGTCCAGACATGTAGAACACGTTATAAAATTGCCGAGTCGGCTAACAACTGGCCCGGTCAGAAATACGAGGGGAATTCATCTGATGCTTCGTGATGAGGTCCGGGTACAGCTCGCTGCCGATCTCGCGCAGGCCGAGCGCAGCAGGGTGCCGATCGCGCCATTGACCGACGGCAACCCCGACATCGACGTCGTCGATGCCTACGAGATCCAGCTGATCAACATTCGCCAGCGGGTTGCTGAAGGCGCCCGGGTGGTGGGCCACAAGGTGGGCCTGTCCTCCGAGGCGATGCAGAAAATGATGAACGTCGACGAGCCTGACTACGGGCATCTGCTCGACGAGATGCAGGTCTTCGAAGATCGTCCGGTCAAGAGCGCGAACTACCTGTATCCCCGGGTGGAGGTGGAGGTCGGCTTCGTGCTGGCCGACGATCTGCCCGGTGCGGGCTGCACCGAGGACGACGTCCTGGCAGCCACCGCGGCATTCGCTCCCTCCATTGAGCTCATCGACACCCGGATCACCAACTGGCAGATCAAACTCTGCGACACCATCGCCGACAACGCGTCCTCGGCGGGCTGGGTGCTCGGGGAGTCGCGGGTATCGCCAAAAGACGTTGATATCAAAAACATCGATGCGGTGCTGACCAACAATGGCGAGGTCGTCGCCAAGGGCCGCAGCGATGCCGTGCTGGGTAACCCCGTCACCGCGGTCGCGTGGCTGGCGCGCAAGGTGGAGAGTTTCGGAGTGCGCCTGAAGGCCGGTGACATCGTCCTCCCGGGGTCGTGCACCCGTGCGATAGATGCACCTCCGGGGAGCCACTTCGTCGCCGACTTCACGGGGTTGGGTTCAGTACAACTGAGTTTCGAATAAGGAGCCGCACATGGCTGATGAATCGCCCGCCGGCGGGGCCGGCAATAAGGCGTCTGTGGCAATCGTCGGGTCGGGCAACATCAGCACCGACCTGCTCTACAAGCTGCTGCGTTCGGAGTGGCTCGAGCCGCGCTGGATGATCGGCATCGACCCCGAGAGCGAGGGGTTGGCGCGGGCTCGCAAGCTCGGTCTGGAGACCAGTCACGAGGGAGTGGACTGGCTGCTGAACCAATCCGAGAAGCCCGACATGGTGTTCGAGGCGACCAGCGCCTACGTGCACCGCGACGCCGCACCCCGCTACGCCGAGGCCGGCATCCGGGCGATCGATCTGACCCCAGCCGCGGTCGGACCCGGGGTGATTCCCCCCGCCAATCTGCGTGCTCACCTGGATGCGCCCAACGTCAACATGGTCACCTGCGGTGGTCAGGCCACCATCCCGATGGTCTACGCGGTCTCGCGCGTCGTGAAGGTGCCCTACGCCGAGATCGTCGCGTCGGTGTCCTCGGCTTCGGCCGGCCCGGGTACGCGGGCCAACATCGACGAGTTCACCAAGACCACGAGCGCGGGTGTGCAGAACATCGGCGGCGCGGAGCGGGGCAAGGCGATCATCATCCTCAACCCTGCCGATCCGCCGATGATCATGCGCGACACCATCTTCTGCGCGATCCCCGAGGATGCCGACCGCGACGCGATCGCACAGTCGATCAAGGACGTGGCGGCCGAGGTGCAGACCTACGTGCCCGGCTACCGGCTGCTCAACGAGCCGCAATTCGACGAGCCGTCGGTGGTTAACGGTGGCAACCACCTCGTCACGATTTTCGTCGAAGTGGAGGGTGCGGGCGACTATCTGCCGCCGTACGCTGGAAACCTGGACATCATGACCGCGGCGGCCACCAAAGTCGGCGAAGAGATTGCCAAGAAGTCCGCCGCAGAGCCGGTGTCCACGTCGGCAGGAGGCCAAGCATGAGCGGCGTAGACAGCATCTACTTCAACCCGGTCTGGGACGTCCGGATGACGGACACCTCCCTACGTGACGGGTCACACCACAAGCGGCACCAGTTCACCAAGGACGAGGTCGGCGCCATCGTCGCGGCACTGGACGCTGCCGGTGTGCCCGTTATCGAGGTGACCCACGGCGACGGCCTGGGCGGGTCGAGCTTCAACTACGGGTTCTCCAAGACCCCGGAGCAGGAGCTGATCAAGCTTGCCGCCGAGACGGCCACTGAATCCAAGATCGCCTTCCTGATGCTGCCGGGCGTGGGCACCAAAGAAGACATCAAGGAGGCGCAGAACAACGGCGGCTCTATCTGCCGCATCGCCACCCACTGCACCGAGGCCGATGTGTCGATCCAGCACTTCGGGTTGGCCCGGGAACTCGGCCTGGAGACGGTGGGCTTCCTGATGATGAGCCACACCATCCCGCCGGAGAAGCTGGCTGCCCAGGCGCGGATCATGGCCGATGCCGGGTGCCAGTGTGTGTACGTGGTCGACTCCGCCGGAGCGCTCGTGCTCGAAGGGGTCCGGGACCGGGTTCAGGCGCTCGTCGACGAACTCGGCGACGACGCTCAGGTGGGCTTCCACGGCCACGAGAACCTCGGGCTGGGCGTCGCCAATTCCATCGAGGCCGTCCGGGCCGGCGCCAAGCAGATCGACGGATCCTGCCGGCGGTTCGGTGCCGGTGCCGGCAATGCGCCGGTGGAAGCCCTGATCGGGGTGTTCGACAAGATCGGCGTGAAGACGGGCATCGATTTCTTCGACATTGCCGACGCGGCCGAGGAAGTCGTCGCCCCGGCGATGCCGGCGGAATGCCTGCTAGACCGCAACGCACTGATCATGGGCTATTCCGGGGTGTACTCCAGCTTCCTCAAGCACGCCATCCGCCAATCCGAGCGTTATGGCGTGCCTGCGCACCAGCTGCTGCACCGCGCCGGTCAACGCAAGCTCATCGGCGGCCAGGAGGACCAGCTGATCGATATCGCGCTAGAGATCAAGCGCGAACAGGACGCCCAGGGCGCCCCAGCCTCGGCCTAGCTCACCTGTCCGGGCCTCCTCACATGCCTGGTGACCTCGGGTTGTTTGGGCATGTCGCGCAGCGGATAACCATCTCGCCGTGACTCCATGTCGCCGACAGTGAGGAAGTGATCTTTCATGACCGCGTCCGCTACGACCGTTCGCCGTGGCCTCTTCGGGGTGCTGGCCGGCGGTGTACTCGTTTTCGGCTCAGCAGCGGTCCTGGCCCCGGCGGCCACCGCTCAGCCCGACCCGGCCTCCGACTGCACGGCCAGCAGCGTGGCCGACACCGTCAGCGCTGCCGCAGCATCCGAGAGTTCCTATCTGGTCGCCAATCCGCAGGCCAACGAGGCTCTGTCGGGTATTTCGGCGCAGCCACAGGGGCAGCAGGACGCCTACAACGCGTACTTTGAACAGAATCCGCAGGTCAAAGATGACCTTTTGGATGTCCATCAGCCGGTAAGCGCGCTGCGCGAGCAGTGCGGCGTCGACGTGACACCCACTCCGGTTGCCCAGGCCGTGTGGAGCATGCAGGCGGCGACGCCGGCCGGCGTGGGCGCGCCGGCGCAGGATGCGACGCAGGCCGAGACTCCGGCGGGCGTGGGTGCGCCGGTCCAGGAGGAAACGCAGGTGGACACTCCGACGGGTGCGGAGGCTCCCTCCTGAACCTCCGCTGACGGGGTGGCCCACCGGTGAGCGTCACACCGGTTAGGCACGATGGGGGCCATGGCGACCCGAGCGCAGGCACAGGAAATCCTCGAAGAGCTGGCCGGCCCGACGGCGCAGCTCCGCGACGACCAATGGACGGCCATCGAGGCGCTGGTGGTGGGGCGCCGCCGCGCTCTGGTTGTCCAGCGCACCGGCTGGGGCAAGTCGGCGGTCTACTTCATCGCCGCCAAGCTGCTGCGCGCCGAGGGGCACGGGGCCACCATCATCGTCTCGCCGCTGCTGGCGCTGATGCGTAACCAAGTGGCGGCCGCCGAGCGGGCCGGCGTGCACGCCGCCACCATCAACTCAAGCAACGTCGCGGACTGGTCGGACATCCACGCGCGGGTCCGTGCCGGCGCCCTCGACGTCCTGCTGGTCAGCCCGGAACGGTTGAACAACCCAGATTTCCGCGACGAAGTTCTGCCCGCGTTGGCCCGCGACGCCGGCCTGGTGGTCGTCGACGAGGCGCACTGCGTTTCGGATTGGGGCCACGACTTCCGGCCCGACTACCGGCGCATCCGCACCCTCGTCGCCGAGCTGGGCGCCGACATCCCGGTGCTGGCGACGACCGCCACGGCCAACGACCGAGTCGTCGCCGACGTCGCAGCCCAACTCGGTGTCGGGGCCCGCGGACGTGAGGAGCGAGAAGGTGCCCGCGGACGTGAGGAGCGAGACGGAA
>CAZLTV010000087.1:7948-14406 GCA_964562545.1 uncultured Mycobacterium sp.
GCCCGCGGACGTGAGGAGCGAGAAGGTGCCCGCGGACGTGAGGAGCGAGACGGAATTAGCGGTGCGGGTGACACATTGGTGCTGCGCGGGGGTTTGGATCGGGAGTCGTTGCGACTGTCGGTGGTTCAGGCCGGCAACCCGGCCCAGCGCGCGGCATGGTTGGCGACACACATCGACGCCCTCCCGGGGTCGGGGATCGTGTACACGCTCACCGTCGCCCAGGCCCACGACGTGGCAGCGCTGCTGCGTGAGCACGGGCATCCGGTCGCTGCCTACACCGGCGCCACCGAGGCCGCCGAGCGCGAACAACTCGAAGCCGACCTGCTCGGCAACCGGGTCAAGGCGTTGATCGCGACTTCGGCGCTCGGCATGGGCTTCGACAAACCCGACCTCGGGTTCGTCGTGCACCTCGGTGCCCCGTCGTCGCCGATCGCCTACTACCAACAGGTCGGCCGAGCCGGACGGTCTACGTCGAGCGCCGAAGTGGTGCTGTTGCCCGGCCGGGAGGACCAGGACGTATGGCGATACTTCTCGTCGGTAGCGTTCCCATCAGAATCTATGGTGCGCAACGTGATTCGAGCGCTTGAGCCAGATCGTCCACTGTCGACACCGGCGCTGGAGCCGCTCGTCGACCTTGGCCGCTCGCGACTGGAGATGGTCCTCAAAGTGCTCGATGTCGACGGCGCGGTGCGGCGGGTCAAGGGT
This sequence comes from uncultured Mycobacterium sp., assembly GCA_964562545.1. Lineage (GTDB taxonomy): Bacteria > Actinomycetota > Actinomycetes > Mycobacteriales > Mycobacteriaceae > Mycobacterium. The sequence goes on from CAZLTV010000087.1 coordinate 8,654, forward strand.
GGGTGGATCGCCACCGGTGTGCCCTGGGAATACGACGAACCGAGGTACCGGACCTTGGAAGAGGCTCGCCGTCGCGAACAGCAGGCCATGCTCGACTACCAGGCCACCGACGGCTGCCGGATGGCGTTTCTACGCCGCCAGCTTGACGATCCCGCACTGGGTGACGACGAACGGTGCGGCCGGTGCGACAACTGCACCGGTGTGCGCGTCGACGGTGCCGTGGACACCGCCGCCGCCGACGACGCCCGTGACCGCCTGATGCGTCCGGGAGTGGAGATCAGCGCGCGTAGACAGTGGCCCTCGGGGCTGGCCAAGCTCGGGGTCGAGCTGTCTGGACGGATCACCGACGGCCCCGCTGCCGGTCGAGTGATCGGCCGGCTGACCGACCTGGGCTGGGGTGCCCGGCTGCGCCGGCTGCTCGGAGACGACGACGCCGAAGTTCCCGACGACGTGGTCGCTGCCGCGGTCAAGGTGTTGGCATCCTGGGAATGGCGTGCCAGACCGACTGCAGTGCTGGCGATGGACTCGGGTACCCATCCGGTGTTGATCAGTTCGCTGGCCCGCAGACTCGCCGAACTGGGGCGCCTCACCGACCTCGGCACGCTGCGCTACGCGCCGGAACGCAAGCCGGTGACCGCCGCAAACTCCGCCTACCGGGTTGCTGCCCTGTATGGCTCGTGGTCGGCGCCGTCGCTCGACGCGGTTGACGGCCCGGTGCTGTTGGTCGACGACATGACCGACACCGGGTGGACGTTGACGATGGCCGCGCGCGTCGTCCGCGCCGCCGGCGCTCCCGAGGTGCTGCCGTTGGCGATCGCCGCGGTCAGCTGACCGCGGAGCCGCCGACGAGGCGAAAACCCGAACCCGGTGCCGGGGTCAGTTGGCGAACCCGTAGCTCCCCGGATCCGCGGCGGCGCGCCAACCCGTGCGCATCGGCGGCGCCACCAACGCCGACGACCCGAACATGGCGGTGATCTCATGGGACAGGTCGACCAAGGCGGTGATGCCGCTCTCGTTGTGGTGCCGCGGCAAGAACTCGCCGACCCGCGCCGCACTCACCGCGCCGATGGGGTAACGCTGCTCATCGAGAATCACCGCGGCCCAGCACGTGACCCGTGGAGGCCGTCCGGAATGCGCACCCGGGCGCTCCTTCATGATCGTCGAGACTCCGACGCGGCGGGTGCGTTTGATATGTCCCATCACCGCGACGAAGTCCATATCCTCATCCGCTTGTCGCTCTTGTTCGATCAATCGGAACATCTGCGAATCGGGCAGCGCCCCGAGGATGACCCGGCCGGTGGCAGACCCGGCGAATGGCACCACATCGCCGAGGTCGGGTAACACCTTGTGCTCGTGATCGCCCTGCAGACGCATGTCGCAGAGCATGGTGGCCCCGCGGAAGAAGGAAAACCCCATAGTGCAGTCCGTGCCGCGCTGGAAGGCGGCGAGCCGGTCGAACACCACACCGTGCAGGTCGTCGGCCGGGGCGATCTGGCCGGTCAGCGACTTCCAGCGCCACCCGCGCCGATAGGTGGCGTCAGGATTCTGCGCCACCCAGCCGTCGTACCGCAACGCGGTGACCAGCCGGTGGACGGTGCTCTTCGGTAGACCCGTCCTGGCGGCGATCTCGCTGATCCGCATGGGCTCACCGAGTTGCTCCAAGACGATGAGTCCTTTGCCCAGTACAGCGATATCGTCGCTCATCGCGTCACGTCCTCACCTCTGGATCAATTGTGCCCGGTGCTCGGCCGCCGAGTCACCCGCACTTCGCGCCAAGGCCAGGAAATCGGCTGCGATCTTATCTGCGCCGCTGGTCAGGTCGCTGCCGGACAGCGCTGTGCCCAGCGTCACCAAGGCTTCCATCACCGGGGTGTCCACGCCGAGGAGTGTGCCCAGCTGAGCCATCGGAGCCAGGTTTGCGGCGACCTCGTGGGTGAGATAGCGATGGGCGAACGTGTGCGGGATGATCTGCTTCTGGTAGGCGCGGAAGGTGTTCACCCGTTGCCGGATGTCCGAGCCGCCGATGCCCTCGTTGGCGTAATAGGTGTCGAGCATGTCCTCGAAGCTCGGCAGCTCCAGGCCCAGTGCACGCCCCAGCGCGAGCCGCTCGGCGTCGAGCCGGCCGACGACATCGCTGACCCCCGTCCCGAACGTGTCAATGAAGAATCGCGATTCGAGGCCGCGCTCGATCTCGGTGGCGCCGAGCACCATGGGCACCGGATGCACGATCGCGTTCAGGCTGGCCAGCCCGACGGCGACGATGTCGATGATTTTGGCGGTCGGCACGACCTGGGCCCCCAGCTCCGCGGTCGCGCCAGTGGGCTTCGCCAGGTAGCCGCTGAGCAGCCCGAGCTTCTCCGAGTTCAACACGACCGGGTCGCCGGCGATGCCGCCCCAGATAAAAGCGCTGACCACCAGGACTTTGGCAGGATCCATGCCGGTTCGTTCGGTGACCCGGTGCACGTCAACGATGCCGGCGGTGCCACCACCGACGACGACCAGCAGTTCCACTGGGCCGCGGGCCAGCACCCGGTCGACCCCGGCGTCGAGGTCTTCGCCCTCGGCGGCCACCATCGCGACTCGGGTTTGGCCGTCGAGGGCGGCTTCGTCGACGAGCTCAACGGTGCGGCGCTGACCGAAGTGATCGACGTCGACGGCGCCCGCTTCCCGCCCGGCGATGGCGACCCGGAAGCCGCGGCCGGCGAGGACCAGTCCGGCGAAGTAGGAGTTGAGTTCGTCGGAGACGATGAGGACGTCGATCATCGATGCCCCTTTCGGAGACAATGTGGTGGATTACTTGTGTCGAGTAGGCGATCGCCGGGCACGAGGTGAGTTCAGTGAACTCGGGAGAAGAAGGATTGGGCGCGTTCACTTTTCGGGTCGCTCATCACTTGTTCTGGGGTACCGCGCTCGATGATGCGGCCCTGATCCATGTAGATGAGGGTGTCGGCGATGCGCCGGGCGAAGCGCATCTCGTGGGTGACGATCATCATCGTGGTTCCGCCGGTGGCGAGGTCGCGGATGACGTCGAAGACTTCGTCGACGAGTTCGGGGTCCAGGGCGCTGGTCGGCTCGTCGAACAGCATGATCTGGGGTTCCATGGCCAGCGCGCGGGCGATGGCCACCCGCTGCTGTTGACCGCCCGACAGCTGGCCCGGGTAGTTGCCTTCCCTGCCGGACAGTCCCACGCGGTCCAGCAGTCCTGCCGCTTGTTCGGAGACCTCGGTCCCGCCTCGTCCCAGCACGAACCTTGGCCCCGACATCACGTTCTCGAGGGCCGTCATGTGTGGGAACAGGTTGAAGGACTGAAAAACCATGCCGAAGTAGCGGCGCTGCCGCAGGATGTCGCGCTTGCTGCGACGTACGAGCCCCCGCGGGGTTCGTTCGGCGCCCAGCAGTTCGCCGTTGAATGAGATCTCGCCGGCCTCGATGGGCTCGAGAAGGTTCAGACAGCGGATCAGGGTGCTCTTGCCCGACCCCGACGACCCGACCAGGACCGCCACCTCGCCGAGGTTGAGGTCGACGTCGACGCCGTGCAGGGCCGTGAAGCTGCCGAACCGTTTGGTGACCGAGCGTGCCGTCAGGATCGGAGTACTCGGTCCTGTCGTGTCAGAAGGCCCTGTCGTGTCAGCGGACCCTGTTGTGTCAGCGGGCATCGTCGAATCCCCTCCCGAAGCGGCGCTCCAGCTGTCGCTGTCCGACCAACGCGATGCTGGTCAGCGCGAGATACCAGATCACGGCGACCGTCAGCAGCGGAATGGTCAGGAAGTTCACCGAGTAGATCTGCTGCACGGTCGTCAGCAGCTCCACGTAGCCGATCACGGACACCAGCGAGGTGTTCTTGAACATCGTGATCAACTCGTTGGCCAGCGGCGGAATGATGACCCGGACGGCCTGCGGCATGACGACCCTGCGCAGAGCCTCGATCCGGCTCATACCTAACGCGCTGGACGCTTCCCACTGCCCTTTCGGTACGGCCATCAGCCCGCCGCGGAAGATCTCGGCGCTCATCCCGCCGAGAAAGAACGCCAGGCCGAGGACGGCCGCACTCCACCTAGACATCACGTCATTCATCGGGATGGTGAACCAGGGCTCCAGGCCCGGTATCCCGACGTTGATCTCGGGTATCAACGCGCCGAGGAAGAACACGAACAGCAACATGACCAGGGTGGGGATCGCCCGCACCAGCCAGATGTAGACACCGCCGAACATGTTGAGAACACGGTTGTTGCTCATCCGGCAGGCCGCGATGAGCACCCCGAAAGCCAAGCCGAGCAGGCTGGAGACGATGGTCAGCTGGATGGTGTGGGCCACCCCGGCCAACACCCGGGGATGGAATAGGTAGTCGCCGACGACGGCCCACTCCCACCGCGGGTTGAACGCGATGAAACGGACCGCCACGATGAGAACCAGACCGGCCAACACGTACCACAGAAAATGGAACGGTCGTTTGCGTTCGTGGATCACCAAAGAGGCGGTCGTCTCTGTGGTCGTCATGTCCGGGCCTCTTCTCGCGCTGGATGGGCGCGGGGCTGGTTGTCATGCCCCGCGCTGGTCGGGCGTCAGCCTGCTTGCCCCTTGAGCTGGGGTCCGGCGTTGATCGGGAAGTCGGTGATCAGGTCGGCCTCGGGGATCTGGAACTCCTGGGCCAGTTCCTGGTATTGCCCGTTGTCGTAGAGGTGCTTGAGTGCGGCCGCGTAGGCATCGGCAAGGCCGGCGGGCTCAAGCGGGAACCCGATTCCGTTGGGGTTGGTGTATTCGGTGTAGGTCACGGTGTATTTGTCCGGGAACGCGCCGGCGTTGTAGGCGGCCGCGGGTGAGTCGATCATCGCGAGCTCGTCCTCACCGCTGTCCACCGCCAGCAGGGCGGCGTTCGAGTCGGCGTAGGAGGCCAACTGCAGTTCCGGGGCGCCCGCCGCGGCGCAGCTCTGTACTTGTTCCTGCATCTCGGTCTCGGCGCCCGACCCCTTCAGAACCGCGACGCTGTGTCCGCACAGGTCGTCACGGGAAGAGATCGCGATGTTGGTGTCGGGTTTGGCCACCCAGGACACCCCGGCGCGCAGGAAGTCGACGAAGCGGACGGTCTGCTGCCGTTCGGCGGTGTCGGCCAGTGACGCCAATGCGTCGTAACGCCCCGATTCCAGTCCCGGGATCAGCGAATCGAATGAGCCCTGCTCGATGTTGACGTCCAGGCCCAGCACCTGGCTGGCGGCCTCGAACTGGGCCACCGACAGCCCGGTGATCTCGCCGCTGTCGTCGATGAACTTCAGCGGTGCGATGTCGACGTTCACGCCGAGGTTGATGGTCCCCTCGGTGGCGATCTCCTCGGGGACCAGTGCGGCGAGTTCGTCGACCTTGTCGGCGGCGGGCTCGCCGGCCTCCACATCCGTGCTGCTCGAACAGCCCGCAAGGGCGGTGGCGAGTATCGCGGCGGCGAATCCCAATCTTGAGCGGCGCATGGTTTCGTCCTTCATGAGTCGGGGCGTCTGTGGTTGTCGAGTCTTGCCGCGCGCTCGCCGTCGCTCAAGGACGTTCCGTGACGCGGAACCCACTACACGTTGGACACATCCACGAGGTGTCATAGAGCAGCTGTCTTCGTGAACCCGTTCGATACAGATCCCCGTCAGAGATACGGGACGCGCCAGAGATGCCCGGTCAGAGCTGCCCGGCTAGAGACACCCGGCTAGAGATGGAGTGCACCACATGCGGACCAACCGCGACCAGAAGCGCATCGTCGTCATCGGTGACGGGAT
>CAZLTV010000088.1:0-14351 GCA_964562545.1 uncultured Mycobacterium sp.
GCCGGCGGAGCGGGGAGCGGCGCCGCGCCGGTCCACTCCGGCGCGCGGGGCCAACCGGCGAGCTCGGGGGCCTGCCGCAACACGGCTAGCTGCAGATCGCGAAGCTCGGGTCCGGGCTCGAGCCCCAGTTCGTCGGCAAGCAGCCGGGCGTGGCGCCGGTAGGCCTCCAAGGCATCGGCGGCGCGGCCGGCCCGGTATAGCGCCAGCATCTGCAGCCGGCACCCCCGGTCAGCCAACGGGTCAAGCTCGCGTAGCCGCGACGACTCGGTCAGCGCACGGGTCACCTTGCCCAGCGCAAGCAGCGAAACCACGCTGTTGGCAATGCATTCGGTGCGCAGCTCGGTGATGCGCGCCGCGTCGTCGAGCAGCCAGGGCGCGCCGGCGAAGTCCTCCAGCAGCTCACCGCGCACCAGCGCGAGCGCCGCCTCGGCCTCGGCCAGCCCGTCGTCCCAGCGCTCGGCGTCCACCGCCGCCGACGACCGAGCACAGGCCGCGGTGAACACCGCGACGTCCACCGCGGCGGGGTCGACGTCGAGGTAGTAACCCGGCGGCTGCCGCACGATGGGCGAAGCCACCGGCGCCTGATCCAACCCGCCGCGCAGCGCTCGGCGCAGGTTAGAGATATACGCCTGCAGGCTCGCCGTGGCGCTGGCCGGAACGTCCTCGCCCCACACCGCATCGATGAGCCGGTCGACGGACACCACACGTCCTTCGGCCAACAACAGAACCGCCAGCACCGCCCGCTGCTTGCGCGGTCCGATGTCGATCGCGGTGTCCCCGCGGACCACCTGCAGTGGTCCAAGCAGCCGATAGCTCACCGGCAGGCCGAATCAGTCCGCCGACTGGTAGTCGCTCATCGCATCGTCGAGGCGCTGCAAGGCCTCGCCGTACTGGGCAAAGTCACCGCTTTGCTGCGCTTCGCGGACAGCGTCGAGCGCCGAGTTGACCTCCTGCAGGGCCGCTGACTTCGCCGACGACAACTCGGTCGGGCCTGTCGGCACGGCCGCCTCGGGCGCCTGGGTCGCGGGTGCTTCGGGAGCCTCGGGGGCGCGCTGGGGGCGATCGGACGCCGGCGGGGTGGCCTGCGCGGTCCGGTCGCCGGAGGGCGCGGCCTGAGGTAGCGAACCCTCCGGCGGTGCGTTCGTCGGCGCGGGGCCGGTCGCGGTGGCATCGGCGCCGGGGCCGAACAGGTCGGTCAGCGCGTCGCGCACCGTCGGGCCGAAACCGATCTTGTCGTTGTACATCATCGCGACACGGATCAGGCGCGGGTAGGACGACGCAGCGTCGCTGGTGCCCGGCGAGGCGTACACCGGCGCGACGTAGAGCAGACCGCCATCGCCCATCGGCAGTGTCAGCAGGTTTCCCCAGCGGATCCGGTTCTGGTTGTCGCGGCCGATCAGGCCCAATTCCTGGCTGACCGCGGTGTCGGTGCTGATCGCGTTGAACGCCAGCTTGGGTCCGTTGACCTGGCCCGGGATCGTCAACACCGTGAGCTTGCCGTAGGTGTCGGGATCCGAGCTGGCGCTGATGTAGGCCGCCAGGAAGTCCCGGCGGAACCGGTTCATCGCGCTGGTCAGCTGGAAGGAGGCCTCTTTGTTGTTCTGGGCGAGGTCCTTGGCCACGATGTAGTACGGCGGCTGGTAGCTGCTGGCCGTCGGGTTCGGATCCAGCGGGACATCCCAGAAGTCCGATGTCGAGAAGAACGTCACCGGGTCGTCGACGTGATATTTGGCCAGCAAGGCGCGCTGCACCTTGAACAGGTCCTCGGGGTAACGCAGATGCTCCTGCAGTTCGGGGCTGATCTCACTCTTGGACTTGACGGTGTCCGGGAAGACCTTCATCCACGCCTGCAGCACCGGGTCGCTTTCGTCCTGGGCGTACAACGTCACGGTGCCGTCGTAGGCGTCGACGGTGGCCTTGACCGAGTTACGGATATAGGACACCTGCTTGTCCGGCAGCAGCCGGTTCACCGCCACCTCGTTGGAGTCCGTCGTGGCCGTGGACAAGGTCATCGACTCCGAGTACGGGTAGTTGTCCAACGTGGTGTAGCCGTCGATGATCCACACGATCCGCTTGTTGACGATCGCCGGATACATGGAGGTGTCGGTGGTCAGCCACGGCGCCACCGCCTCGACACGGTCGGCCGGGTCGCGCCGGAACAGGATCTTGCTGTTGTCTCCGATCACGTTGGAGAACAGGAAGTTCCGCTCGGCGAATTTAGCGGCGAACAGGCTGCGCGCGAACATATTGCCGATGCCGACACCACCGCTGCCGGTGTAGGTGTAGTTGCGGGTCGCCACGTTGGTCTCGTAGTCGTACTCGCGCGGCTCGCCGTTCTCCCCGACGATCGCGTAATCGGCCGAAGTGTCGGAGATGACCGGGCCGAAGTAGATCCGGGGCTGATCCAGCGGCGCGGGCCCAGGCGAGATCACGTCGCCGTCGGCGCCCACCACGCTGGCCAGGAACTCCGGGTAGCCACCGTTCTGGTTGGGGTCGTTGGCCACTCCACGCACGGTGTTGGCCGGTGAGGCGATGAACCCGTTGCCGTGGGTGTAGACGGTGTGCCGGTTGATCCAGTCGCGCTGGTTGTCGATCAGGCGGTCGGGGTTGAGCTCGCGGGCGGCCACCACATAGTCACGCAGGTTGCCCTCGTCGTCGCGGTAGCGGTCCATGTTGAGCCGCTCCGGGAAGTAGTAGAAGTTCTTGCCCTGCTGGAACTGAGTGAACGCCGGGCTGACGATGTTGGGGTCCAGCACGCGGATATTGGAGGTGGTGGCCCGGTCAGCAGCGACCTCTTGGGCGGTGGCCGGCGCGTCGCCGGGGTAGTCACGGTAGGTGACGTGGTCGTCGGTCAAGCCGTAGGCCTGCCTGGTCGCGGTGATGCTGCGACTGATGTATTCGCTTTCCTTCTGCGCGGCGTTGGGTCGCACGCTGATCTGCTCGACCACCAGCGGCCAGCCCGCCCCGACAACCAGTGACGACAGCAGCAGCAGCACCACGCCGATAGCGGGGATCCGCAAGTCACGCAGGAAGATCGCGGAGAAAACCGCGACGGCACAGATAATGGCGATGGCCATCAGGATCAGCTTCGCGGGCAGCACGGCGTTGATGTCGGTGTAGCCCGCTCCGGTGAACGGTTTGCCGGACCTGGTGTTGCTGAGCAGCTCGTAGCGGTCCAGCCAATACGCCGCGGCCTTAAGCAGCACGAACGTGCCCACCAATGAAATCAGCTGGATGCGGGCCGCCTTGCTGACCGCGCCGGTGCGCCCGGTGAGCCGGATGCCGCCGAACAGATAGTGGCCCAGCAGGTTGGCCACGAACGCCAGGAACGTCGCCACCAGCAGATATGACAGCACCAGCCGGTAGAAGGGCAGCTCGAAGGCGTAGAAGCCGAGGTCGATGCCGAACTGTGGGTCGGTGACCCCGAAGTCGCCGCCGTGCAGGAACAACTGAACCCGGTCCCAGTAGCTCTGGGCGACGAAACCGGCCATCACGCCGATGAACGCGGGCACCCCGACCCCAACTAGACGCAGCCGCGACATCACCGCGGTGCGGTACCGGGCGACGGGGTCGTTGGGTCCGGCGGTCGGGACGAACACCGGCCGGGTCCGGTAGGCCAGCGCCAGCGCGGCGAACAGCACCGCACCGATGAACAGGGCAACGGCGAAGAAAATGACCAGACGAGTCACCACCTGGGTGGTGAACACCGACCGATAGCCCAGCTCACCGAACCACAGCCAGTCGACATAGGTGTCGACGAACCGTGGACCGATGAGCAACAACAGCACCGCGGCCACCGCGACCGCGATCCAAATCCGACTTCGTCGGGTCAGCTTCGGCATTTTCGCCGCGGGCCGCATACCCACTCGATCACTCCAGTCTCGAACATTCCCAGCAGTTGTTCAGGTTGGACCCAACTCTACGCACCCGGCCCCGGCCTACTCCCTAGCAGCGAGGTGGTTCGCCACCAGCGGAAAGCACTCGCATCGAATCTATCGCCTGCTCCAAAGTGTCCACCTCGAGCAGGTCGATGCCGTCGGTTTCGGCGGTCTTGGCCTCGGCGCAGTTCTCGGCCGGCACCAGAAACACGGTGGCACCGGCTTCCTCGGCGGCCGCGATTTTGTGGGTAATGCCCCCGATCGCGCCGACCTGGCCGTCGCCGCTGATGGTGCCGGTGCCGGCGACGAACTTGGATCCGTTGAGGTCACCGGTGGTCAGCTTGTCGACGACGGCCAGGCTGAACATCAGACCGGCCGACGGTCCGCCGATGTTGGCGAGGTTGAACTCGATGCTGAAGGGCGCCCACGGCGCGTCGAGAACATTGACACCCATGAAGCCCTGCTCGCCTTCCGGGTGTGCGTCGAGCGTGATCTCGGTGGTGCCGGACGGGGCATTCTTGCGTCGGTAGTCGACGACGATGGTCTCGCCAGGCCTGGTGTCTTTCATCAATGCCTGGAACTCGTCGAGGTTGGCCACCGGCGTGCCGTTCACCGCGTCGATCGCGTCGCCGGCCTGCAATTTCCCGTCCGACGGGCCGTCCTCATCGGCGCTTTCGACGGTGATCGCCATCGGGTACTTCAGATAGTGCAACGCGGCGTATTCCGCGCTGTCCTCGGACTCCCGGAAATCCCTGCTGTTGGCCTCCTCGACCTCTTCTCTGCTGCGGTCGGGCGGATAGACCAGGTCGCGGGGCACCAACTGGTCGCGTCCCGAGGCCCAGAACACCAGCGCTTGCACCAGTGAGAGCTGATCGCGCTGCGACACCGTGGTCATGTTGAGGTGACCTGTGGTGGGGTGAACTTCGGTGCCCTCGATGTCGACGACCTGCTTGCCGTCGACTTCACCGAGGGTGTTGAACGTCGGGCCGGGGCCCAACGCGACGTAGGGCACGGTCACCGTCCACAGCAGCGCACCGAAGATCACGATCGGCACCAGCGCCACAGCCAGGGTTGAAATCCGCCTGTTCACGCCGCCCACAGTAAAGGTTCGGCCTTCCCGGACCGAGTCGGCGACCGGGAGATGACCTCGAGCCGATCAGGAGTAGATCAGGAATTGAAGTCGCCGAGACCTCCCCGAACGCGGCGGTTCACTGAGAGCGTGACCCGCGGCGCCGCGAGGCGCCCGGGTGGTGAGTACCGTTGGGGATATGGCTGACCTGCCTTTCGGCTTTTCGTCCGGGGATGATCCCGAGCGCGACAAAAACAAGAAGGACCCCTATCCGGGTTCCGGGCCGGGCGGCGATCCGTTCGGATCCGGTTTCGGTGGCGGCGAGTTCGACATGTCGCAACTCGGTCAGATTTTTTCCAAGCTCGGTGAGATGTTCAGCGGCGCCGGTGGCGCCATGGCCAGCGGCACCTCTACCGGGCCGGTCAACTACGACCTGGCCCGCCAGCTGGCGTCGAGTTCCATCGGGTTCGTGGCGCCGGTGCCGGAGAAGACAACCGCCGCCATCACCGACGCGGTGCATCTGGCCGAGACCTGGTTGGACGGGGCGACCCCGCTGCCTGCCGGCACCACCCGCGCGGTGGCCTGGACCCCCACCGACTGGATCGACAACACCCTCGACACGTGGAAGCGGCTGTGTGACCCGGTCGCCGAGCAGCTCTCGACGGTATGGGCCGAGGCGCTGCCCGAGGAAGCCAAGGCGATGGCGGGCCCGCTGATGGCCATGATGTCGCAGATGGGCGGCATGGCATTTGGCTCACAGCTGGGCCAGGCCCTGGGCAAGCTGTCCAAAGAGGTCCTGACCTCCACCGACATCGGGTTGCCGTTGGGTCCCAAGGGTGTCGCGGCGCTGATGCCCGACGCGATAGAGGCCCTGGCCGAGGGCCTCGAGCAGCCGCGCAGCGAGATCGTCACCTTCCTGGCGGCCCGCGAAGCCGCCCACCACCGGCTGTTCTCGCACGTCCCGTGGCTGTCGACCCAGCTGCTCAACGCCGTCGAGGCGTTCGCCAGGGGCACCAAGATCGACATGAGCGGCATCGAAGAGTTCGCGCGCGGTTTCAACCCCGCCTCGCTGACCGACCCCTCGGAGATGGAGCAACTGCTCAACCAGGGGATCTTCGAGCCGAAGGCCACACCGGAGCAGACCGCGGCGCTGGAGCGGCTGGAAACCCTGCTGGCCCTGATCGAGGGCTGGGTGCAAACCGTGGTCGCCGCGGCACTGGGTGACCGGATTCCCGGCGCGTCGGCGCTGAGTGAAACGTTGCGCCGGCGCCGGGCCACCGGCGGACCTGCCGAGCAGACGTTCGCCACCCTGGTGGGCTTGGAGTTGCGGCCACGAAAGATGCGTGAGGCCGCCGAGTTGTGGGAGCGGCTGACCGACGCCGTCGGCCCCGACGCCCGCGACGCGGTGTGGCAGCATCCCGACCTGCTGCCGGACTCGTCGGATCTCGACGAGCCTGCCGCCTTCATCGACCGCATCATCGGCGGTGACACCAGCGACATGGACAGCGAGTTCGAAGAAGCGATCTCCGACCTCGAGCGTGACATCCAACGCGGCTCCGATGAGCGCCCCGGCGACTCCGATGACACCGACGGACCCCGCAACAGCTGACGCTGCCTGTGGATAACTCGGTTCGGCGGTGCAGGCTCGTGACACCGTCGAAGGGTGACCCGATACGCGCTGAACCCGGCGACGCCGGTGTTGTCCAGACCCGACGGCACGGTTCAGGTGGGCTGGGATCCACGCCGCGCCGTCATCGTGCATCCACCGCCCGGGCTGTCGGCCAGCGTTCTGGCCGACCTGCTGCGTGCACTACAGGGCTCTGCCACAGTGCCCGAACTGCTCGCGCTGGGTATCGGAGCTGACAGCGAGGTCGTGACCAGCCTGCTCGGCCACCTGGTCGACAACGGTTTGGTCACTACCTCCCCGAAAGTGGCACCGGTGAGCAGGGCGGCAACGGTCCGAGTGCACGGACAGGGCCCGCTGGCCGACCTGCTCACCTCGGCGCTGCGCTGCTCGGGCGCCCGGATCAGTCACACGACACGTACACACGTCTCGACCGCCCGCGCCGATCTGGTCGTGCTGACCGACTATTTGGTGGCCGATCCGCGGGTGGTGCGTGACCTGCACGATGCCGGCGTCGCGCATTTGACGGTGCGAATCCGCGACGGTGCCGGACTGGTCGGTCCCCTGGTGATCCCCGGGGCGACGAGTTGCCTTCGCTGCGCTGACCTGCACCGCAGTGATCGTGACCCGGCCTGGCCGGTGATCGCGACGCAGCTGTGCCGCACCGTCGGCAGCGCCGACCGGGCGACCATCCTGGCTACCGCGGCGTTGGCGCTGCGTGAAATCCACCACGTCCTGCGGGCGCTGCCCGGCCACGACGAGCGCGGCCCAGGTTCTGCGGGCCCGCCGGCCACCCTGGACAGCACACTCGAATTCGACGTCGGGGCCAGTTCGGTCGTCACCCGGCGGTGGTCGCGCCACCCTCAGTGCAGTTGTTGACGCGGTTGCTGACGCAGGTATCGGCACAGTTGTTGGGGTTGACCGTCGCAAACTGGTTGGTAGGCAATTCGGCGTAGTCATGGATGATGGAACGGTGAGCGACATCAAGCGGGGACGCGCCGCGCGCAATGCCAAACTGGCAACGCTGCCGGTGGGCATGGCGGGGCGCGCCGCCATGGGCTTCGGCAAACGGCTGACCGGTAAGTCGAAAGACGAGGTCAACGCCGAGCTGATGGACAAGGCCGCCCAGCAACTGTTCACCGTCCTCGGTGAGCTCAAAGGTGGCGCGATGAAGGTCGGCCAGGCCCTGTCAGTGATGGAGGCCGCGATACCAGAGCAGTACGGCAAGCCGTACCGCGAGGCGCTGACCAAGCTTCAGCGGGAAGCCCCGCCGCTTCCCGCGGCCAAGGTGCACCGGGTTCTCGACGCACAGTTGGGTACCAAGTGGCGGGACAGATTCGCCTCGTTCGACGACAAGTCGGTCGCCTCGGCCAGCATCGGGCAGGTGCACAAAGCGATCTGGTCCGACGGCCGTGAGGTCGCGGTGAAAATCCAGTACCCAGGCGCCGACGAGGCGTTACGCGCTGACCTGAAGACGATGCAGCGCATGGTCAGTGTGCTCAAACAGCTCTCACCCGGCGCCGACGTGCAGGGCGTGGTGGACGAATTGATCCAGCGCACCGAAATGGAGCTGGATTACCGGTTGGAAGCCGACAACCAGCGAGCATTCGCCAAGGCCTACGAGGGTGACCCCCATTTCGTGATACCGCACGTCGTGGCCAGCGCCCCCAAAGTCGTCATCCAGGAATGGATTGAGGGTGTTCCGCTGTCGCACATCATCCGCGACGGCACCCAGGAGCAGCGCGATTTGATGGCCACCCGGCTGTTCGAGTTTTGTGACGACTCCCCGCGGCGCCTGGAAATGGTGCATGGCGACGCTCATCCGGGCAATTTCATGCTGCTGCCCGGCGACAAGATGGGCGTGATCGACTTCGGCGCCGTGGCGCCGATGCCCGGCGGCTGGCCGGTCGAACTAGGTCAGATTCTGCGCTACGCGGTCGACAAGGACTACGACAAGCTGCTGTCCACCATGCGCAAGGTCGGGTTCATTCAGAAGGGACAGCAGGTCTCGACCCGCGAGATCGACGATATGCTCAAGCAATACGTCGAACCACTACAGGTGCCGGTGTTCCACTACCGGCGATCATGGCTGCAGAAGATGACAACGCTCGAGTTGGACCGCGCACCCGGTCAGATCCGGGCCGCACGCCAAATGGACTTCCCGCCGAAGCTGGTGATCCCGATGCGCGTCATCGCCTCGATCGTCGCGATCTCCTGCCAGCTCGACGCGCACGTGCCGACCCGGCGGATCGCCGAACAGATGGTGCCCGGCTTCTCCGACCCCGACCACGCCTGAAACCGCGCGGGACCCCGCCGCGGCGCGAAAGTCACGCGGCGACAGGGCCTTTGGCGTCCTTACGGGGTCGGCCACGCGGCCGCTTGCGCGCGACGACCACGCCGCGGTCGAGGATCTCGCCGCCCCATACCCCCCACGGCTCCTGACGCTCGAGCGCGGCGTTGAGACATTCCCGCCGGATCGGGCACTCGGTGCACAGCTGCTTGGCGAGTTCGAGATCGTGTGGATTCTCGGCGAACCACAGATCGGGATTCTCGACATGACAGGGCACCGCCAGCTTCGTTTCCTCGCATGTCAGCGAAGACATGTCCAGTCCTCTGCTTCCTGGTCGTTGATCGGTTTTCGGCCATCTGTCTGGTGATGGATCTGCGACCAGGTCTTCTCGGTTTCTGCTCCGGAAAGACGAAGGCCACGGATCCGGGGTTTCGGGTCCGTGGCCTGGAAGGCGGTTGGGCTTGTCTCTAGTGAAAGCCCCTCACGGACGCGGCACCCGGCGCGGCGGCGGCGCGGCGCTTACGCGGCGCGGCTGCGGCGGCCGGAATGGCGGGATGCACCCCGACGGGGGCACGGAAGGTCCACGACATGCCGGCAGTGTTTACGGCGGTAAACGCAAAATCGCTTGTCATGATCGCTGCACCCTCCTCTCGCACATGGCCGTCGTCTGTGTGCTCTTGAGAGTAGAGGCTAGCAGCCAAACCCGGCAACACATTTTTGACCAGCGGTTTTCGCGGTATCGACTACACCGCGGATTGGCGGTTCTTCACCAGCGCGAGCACGTCAGGGCCGAACTGTTCGAGCTTGCGGGCGCCAATGCCGGGGATAGCCACCAGCGCGGCGTCGTCGGTGGGCTGCGTTTCGGCGATAGCGATCAAGGTGTTGTCGGTGAACACCACATATGCCGGCACGCTCATTTCTTTGGACACCCGCAGCCGCCAATCCTTGAGATCGGCCAGCAGTTGCTCGTCGATGTCGGACGGGCAGGTCTCGCATCGGCGCAGCATGATCGCCGGTGGCGCCGTCAGCGCGGTATTGCAAACCCGGCACCGCGGGGTCGGCCCACGCGGCTTGCGCGGCCGGCTCGGGCCGTCATCACGCTTCGATTGTGGCACGATGCCGTTGAGGAAGCGCGACGGGCGCCGACCCTGCCGCCCACCGGGGTTCCGGGCCAACGCCCAGCTCAGCGTCAAATGCACTCGCGCCCGGGTGACTCCGACATAGAGAAGGCGCCGCTCCTCTTCCACCGGCTCACTGTCGGGACCGTGGGAAAGCGCGTGCGAAATCGGCAGTGTGCCGTCGGCCAGCCCAACAAGGAACACCGCATCCCACTCCAGGCCCTTGGCGGCGTGCAGCGAGGCCAACGTGACTCCCTGCACGGTCGGAGGATGCCGGGAGTCGGCGCGCTGCCGCAGTTCGACGAGCAACCCCCGCAGATCCAGCTGCGGACGTTGGGCGACCTCGTCGTCGACCAGTTCGGTTAACGCGACCAACGCTTCCCAGCGGTCGCGGGCCCGGGTGCCCGTCGGCGCTTCGACGGTCAACCCCAGCGGCTCCAGGGTGGCGCGCACGATATCGGGCACCGATGCCTCGGATTGGGATTCGGTGCCGACACCTCGCTCGGCGGCCCGCTGCAACGCCAGTACGGCCTGCCGGATCTCCTGCCTGCTGAAAAACCCCTCACCGCCGCGAACCTGAAACGGCACCCCGGCCTCTGTCAGCGCCTCTTCGTAGACCTCCGACTGGGCGTTGATCCGGTACAGCACGGCGATCTCGGCGGCGGCCGTCCCGGAGTCGACGAGTTTCTTGACCGCGCGGGCCACCGCAGTCGCCTCGGCGGCCTCGTCGGGATACTCGTTGAACGTCGGATTCGGCCCCGGTGGGCGTTGCCCGACCAGGTGCAGCTTGCTGCCTGCCATCCGGCCCCGCGCGGCGGCGATGACCCGGTTGGCCAGCGACACCACCTGGGGAGTCGAACGGTAGTCACGTTCAAGGCGCACCACGGCGGCTTCGGGGAAACGTCGGGAGAAGTCCAGAAGGTAGCGCGGCGAGGCGCCGGTGAACGAGTAGATGGTCTGGTTGGCGTCCCCGACGACGGTGAGATCGTCGCGCTCACCCAGCCATGCCTGCAGCACTCGCTGCTGCAGCGGTGTGACGTCCTGGTATTCGTCGACGACGAAACAGCGGTAGCGGTCACGGAACTCCTGGGCCACCGCGGCGTCGTTCTCGATGGCCGCGGCGGTGTGCAGCAGCAGGTCATCGAAGTCCAGGAGCACGAGATCGTTGCCGCGCGACTTGAGTGCCTCGTAGCCGGCGTAGGCAGCCGCGGTCTTGGCGGCATCGAACGGGATGTCGCGGCCGGCCTTGGCCACCGCGGCCGGGTAGTCCTCCGGGGTGATCAACGACGCCTTGGACCATTCGATCTCGCCGGCCAGATCGCGCACGTTATCGGTGCCGGTCGGCAGCCCGGCGCGGTTGGCGGCCTGGGCGACGATCGCGAACTTCGAATCCAGCAGCTGCCAGTCGGCGTCGCCGACGACACGGGGCCAGAAGTAGGCCAGTTGACGCCGGGCCGCGGCATGGAACGTCATCGCCTGTACAGATTCGGTGGGCGAGGCAGCATCGTCGGTAGTCAACGCCCGCAGCCGGGATCGCATCTCCCCGGCCGCACGCTGGGTGAACGTCACCGCCAGCACCTGGCCGGGCGCGACATGCCCGGCGGTCACCAAGTGCGCAATGCGGCGGGTGATGGTCCGGGTCTTACCGGTGCCGGCACCGGCGAGCACGCACACCGGCCCCCGCGGCGCGAGCACCGCCTCGCGCTGCTCGTCGTCGAGGTCACCCAGCAGCAGGTCACGCGAGGCTGTCGGGGGCATGGCGACCATCATCTCAGCGACCTCCGACACATGTGGGCCGGGCATGGCATGCATCGGGCATCGACTACGTTGAAGGGCCTATGAGCACTAACGATGCCGCCGCGGTCACGATGTACACCACGTCATGGTGCGGCTATTGCGTCCGCCTGAAGAAGATCCTCCAGAAGGAGGGGATCGGCTATGTCGAAGTCAACATCGAACACGATCCCGACGCCGCAGAATTCGTGGCCTCGGTCAACGGCGGCAATCAGACCGTGCCCACACTCAAATTCTCCGACGGGTCGACGCTGACGAATCCGAGCGGCGCGCAGGTCAAGGCCAAGGTCACGGGCTAGGTCGCGGGGTAGGTCGCGGGCTAGCTCACGGGCCGAGCTCACGGGCCAAGCTCGCGGGCCGAGGCCTGCTAGACCCGTCGGCGCACCTCGGGCGCGAACGTGCATTCCCCGTAGCCGCGACGTGCTCAAAGTCAAGTAGTTGGTGCAATAGACAATTGAATCTGCCGCGCCCACCACTACAGGGAATGCACGTTCGCGGCTAGATCACCACTAGCCCTGGACGGCCCAGGACTCGATGATCTCCCGGGCGATCGAGATCGAACCGGGCAGCAGCAGCTGTGAGTCGCCGCCGTTGGAGTTCCAGTCCCCACGTTCCAGTGCTTGGCGGATCTCGGCTCTGGTGAACCAGGCTGCCTCGGCGATCTCACCGTCGTTGAACGAGAACGGCTGCTCAGGATCGCCGAGCGCGTGGAACCCGACCATCAGCGACCGCGGGAATGGCCACGGCTGACTGCCCAGGTACTCGACGTCGGTGACGGTCAACCCAACCTCCTCGGAGATTTCCCGCACCACGCACGACTCGAACGATTCCCCGGCCTCGACGAACCCGGCAAGGATCGAGAACAGGCGCTCGGGCCACAGCGTCTGGCGTGCCAGCACCGCACGGTCATGACCGTCGTGCACCAGGCAGATCACCGCCGGATCGATGCGCGGGAATTCTTCGCGCCCGGAAAGCGAGCTGATCCGAGACCAGCCGGCCTTGACCGGTGTGGTCGGCGCCCCGTCCACCGGGCTGAATCGGGCGCTGTCGTGCCAGTTCAGCAGTGCGGTGGCGGTCGCGACCAGCTGCGCGCTGAGGTCGTCGAACACCTCACCGGTGCGACGCAGATCCAATACCTCGGTCGGCGACTGCGCATCCTCGGGCGGCTCGAGCTCCGAGCGGATCGCCCACACGTGCCGGCCGTTCTCGAGGCGCCCGAGGAACACCGCGTCTTCGGGGGGAACGTCACCGGCCGCGCTGGCGTCGTTCAATACCGCCCGCCCCTCGCTGATGAGCACTTGGTTTCGACGGTCCACCCGCAGCAGAAGCGCGTCGGACCAGCCGGCCACCGCGGCGTCGACATCGGTGCGCAGCGTGTCGGCCCGGTCGGCGCCCACCCGCGAGAGCAGCGGGACCTTGCGCAGCCGGAAGCTCATCGGCGACCTCGGCTCATCGATCGCCCTCGGCGTTGCGGATGTAGAGCAGCCGGTCCCCCAACTCGAGCGCATCCACTTGCGGGTCGTCGACGCGGATCAACTTGTTGTCACGTACCACGCCCAGCACCAGATCGTGCAGGTGCCGGGGTGACCCGCCGCTCTCTTTCGGTGACACCTCGCGTTCGGCGATCGCGAACCCTGCGTTGGGGGTCAGCAGGTCCTCCATCATTTCCACCACGCTGGGGGTCTGCACTGCGATGCCGAGCAGGCGGCCCGCGGTTTCCGAGGTCACCACGGTGGAGTCTGCACCGGACTGTTCGAGCAGGTGTTGGTTCTCTGCTTCACGCACCGCGGCGATGATCTTGGCCCGCGGGGCAAGCTCGCGGGCGGTGAGGGTGACCAGCACGGCGGTGTCGTCTCGGTTGGTGGCGACGATGATCGACTTGGCGTGCTGTGCGCTGGCCAGCCGCAGCACGTCGGAGTCGGTGGCGCTGCCGCGCACGGTCACCAGCCCTGCGCTCTTGGCGCGTTCGAGCGCGGCCGGATTTTCGTCGACGATGACGATGTCGGCCGGGGCCACCTCGTCGCCGATCATCGCGGCCACGGCGGTGCGGCCCTTGGTGCCGTAGCCGATCACCACGGTGTGGTTGCGCAATTTGTTCCTCCACTGCTGGATCTTGAAGGCTTGCCGCGACTCGGTGGTCAGGGTTTCGACCGTCGTACCGATCAGCACGATCAGGAATGCGACCCGCAGCGGCGTGATGATCAGGACGTTAACCAGTCGGGCGGTCTCTGTATACGGGGTGATGTCGCCATACCCCGTGGTCGACAAAGACACCGTGGCGTAATAGAAGCAGTCGAGCAGCGACAGCCCGTCCTCTTGGACGTCGCGGTAGCCGTCGCGGTCGAGATAGACGATCAGGACCACCGCGCAGAGCACGGCAAGGGCGATGACGATCCGCTTGGTGATCCGCACCCACGGGCTGGGTAGGTCTTCCGGGATCTGCACCCTGTCGGTGAGGGCGTGCACCGGAAGGTCGGTCAACGCTTGGTCGAACCGACGAAGCCGTCGGCGCAGTCTGCCCTTAACCACGGGGGCCTGTCAGGGTGTGAGGCAACCGCACCAGCACAATGTAATCATG
>CAZLTV010000089.1:0-11486 GCA_964562545.1 uncultured Mycobacterium sp.
TGCACTGGTCTGTGCCGTCATCGTCCAAGAATCAGGCAGATCACAGCTCTTCGCATGTCGAACCGTATCCGCTGCCGCGGGTCCCAGCCCCTGGGCGGCGTGTCGGTCGTGATGTGCGCAACGTGCTTTGCCCCGACGGGGCCCGTCAAAACATGGTGCTGCCTGCGAAAATGGGGTGCTCAAGCCGTCGGTGGCCGTGGTCGAGCGACGGGGTGGGTTCATGGCCGGAGTGCTCCTGCCGGCTCGTGTGGTTTTCCGAAAGTCTGCGCGAATGCGAAACCGGCGGAACGCCAGTGACACTCATTGGCTCGGCGGCCTTGACTCGGCGGCCTTGACTCGGCGGCCTTGACTCGGCGGCCCGGCCGTAGTCGGTTGGGAGCGGGTCGTGGTCGGGATTGGTCCCGGCGGTCGGGGTTGGGCGGTCGTAACAGGGGGAGAGGGCTGGGCCAGGGATCGGGGGCAAGCCCTCGCTGCCGGCGCTGTTGGGCTGTCAGCGTTGTCGCGGCTACCGGAACAGTGGCCTTCGCAGGTGTTACGAGACTGTCTGGCCGCTCGCCGAGGCGCGTGAACACGCCAGCTGCAGTGGAAACATACTGTGCCGCAGCATGTTAATGCTGTCGTTGAGCGGTCGACATAGGCTTGTTCTCGGATCTTCCCGGGTCGTTGGCGCGGGTGGCGGCCTCACATAAGGTTCAGCGCCAGGTGAAAATCGGCCCGGTCGGCAGTGTTGACGAGGTCGCGCCCGGTGATCGACTCCACCCGGGCGATGCGGTACCGCACCGAGTTGAGGTGTAGATGGGTGAGATCTGCGGTGCGCACCCAAGATCCTCCGCAGTCGAGGAAGGCCCGAAGTGTCGGCAGCAACTCGCTGTGGTTGCGAGCGTCGTAGTCGAGTAATTTGCCCAATACCTGCTCGACATAGGCTCTGCGCAGCGTGTCGGGGACTGCGGAGAGTAAGTGCACCGCCGAGCCCACCTGCCCGCCGTCGACGAACCGGATCGACTCCTCGCCGGGCGGAGCGTCCCGTCTCTCCAGCTGAAGGGCGTTGCGGGCAGCCCGCAGGGCGCCGCCGAGCTGCTCGGGGCGGCAGGGATGGCTCACACCGACGGTGAGAACCTCCGCCAGGCCCTTGGCCACTCTTCGCAGCGCGGCGGAAATCGCCGGCAAGGCTGTGGGTGCCGGGACGATGGCGATGGCCGTGTCGGTGCCGTCACGCCCGACGACGGGGCTGGCGACGTGGGCTATCGCGTCGACCAGCAGCGACAAAGCCAGATCCTGGAGTCCGGCCGCAGCTGGGAAGCGAGCGGCGATCACCACTGCTTCGTCATTGGGACCGATACCGGCCTGGCGCAGATACCCGGAGGTTTCTGGCTGTTCGTCTTCCGAGGAGATCAGTTCGATCAGTCGGCCGGCCAGTTCACTGTCGTCCTGACGACTCTGCTGAAGGCGGTACAGGCCGGTCAATCCCGCGAGTTCCTGTGCGGAGTCCAGCAGGTCGGCATCCCACTGTGCCCAGTCGCCCGCGATGACCAGCAGCCACGCGGTCGTTCGATGCTCGCCAAGCGCGGAGACGGCGAACACGCTGAGGCGTTGACCGTCTTGGTCGGTGACCGTCACCGGGGTCTGTTGGGCGGTCAGCGCGGCCGCGGTCACCACCTCGAGGTCGGCATCGTCGAGGGGGCGTATCGATTCCACGATGTGACGCCCCCCGGCGGACAGAACCCAGATCGGCAACCCGAGTTGGTTGGCAGTCCGGTTGATCAGGTCGTCGAGAAGCTGACCCTGATAGGCGTCGAGAAGCAGCTGGCGCTGTCGGGCCAGTCGGGCGGTCAGGCGCTGCAACCGGTTTCGCGCCAACACGTTGGAGATGAAAGCCGTGATGGATGCGAAGGAGACGTCGGGCGGGACCACCAGCAGCGGCAAGTTATGCCGGGTGCATGCCTCGACGACGTCCGAGGGCACGTGGCCCAGGAAGCCCTCGCCGACGATCAACGCGACCGCCCCCGAATTGGCCACCGCGGCAACGAATGTTTCGCTCTCGGCGGCGGACTTGTGCCA
Source organism: uncultured Mycobacterium sp. (assembly GCA_964562545.1). Classification (GTDB taxonomy): domain Bacteria; phylum Actinomycetota; class Actinomycetes; order Mycobacteriales; family Mycobacteriaceae; genus Mycobacterium. The sequence continues at coordinate 2,059 of CAZLTV010000089.1, forward strand.
CACCAACCCCGTCAGCACCAGCTGGCCGCGTGTCATATACCGCGCCGGGTCGGGAAGGTCGGTGGTAAAGGTCCATGTGAGGTCCCGATGCAGAGCGTCGTCGGGCAGATAGAGCGGGCGCACACCCAACTGGCGAGCCTCGAGTAGATCCTTCAGCTGCAATCGGTCACTTCTCCGTTGTGTTGTGCCGGTCCGCGTCGCACCGCCGTTCTCGCTGTCGCCGCATCATTGTCCATCGTGGGCGTGGTTACGCAAGCCTCGATCGGTACCCCATGTCACTGCAGTGTTAACGGCTCGTCAATTTGCCTCGGTGGTGCCCGGTGGTTCCGACGGATCGCACAAAGCCTCGCCCGCGATAGCGCGGTGTTCTGGACGTCTCGGGTCTATTGCGATGCGCCAGCGTCGGCCATTCTGGGCGGGATCGTGCTGTTTGTGGAGGTGAGTGCGTATGGCAATCGGGGTGTGGGATGGGCGGCGTCCGCGTACGCCACGCACCGTACTGGCGCGCGAGGTCGTCTCGGTGGGAGGTGTCGACTTCGCATTCGTCACCGAGCAGATCGACAGGCCGACCGACTGGTGCATCCAGCGCCGCGAACACACGGTCGTCGTGCATCGCGCTGGGCGACTCAGATCACTCGAGTGCGACTTCGGTGACGGGGCAACCAGGCGTGCGGTGCCGGTGGTCGGCGACATCTGGACGATTCCCTCGGGAGCGAGATACGCGGCCCTGGCGCACGGGGCCACTGTGGAGTTCTGCGAGGTCAGGCTTCCGACAACGGTGATCGGGGACCGGCCGGTCGAGCCGGCGGTCAAACAACGTGATCCATTGATCTACTTCCTGGTCGAGCGGATGCACGCGCTGCGCGGGCGCGACGATGTCTTCGCGCGCCTGCTGTCGGAGTCGGTGTGTGAAACTTTCCGCCTGCAGTTCCTCGAACGTTTCGTGGCGGCCGCCGGGGCCAGGCCGGTTCGACTCGGGGAATTGGATCGGGGCATGATCGCGCGGTTGGTGGAGTTCCTCGAGGACGGACTGGACGCCGAGGTCAGTGTCGCGGCGATGGCGAGGTTGGTCGACATGCCGATCAGCACGTTCAACAAAGCTTTCGCGGTGGCGTTCAAGATGACTCCACATCAGTACCTTCTCAATCGGCGGATCTGCCGGTCGAAAACGCTGTTGGCCACGACAACGTTGTCGGTCACCGAGATCAGCGCCTCGGTCGGCTTTGCCACCCCGAGCCACTTCGCCACCACGTTCCGGAACCGGGTCGGGCTGACGCCGACCGCCTTCCGCAGGCATGAGGGCAGTGGCCTTCGACCGGCGTGACGGCGTGGCCGGCGGTTCGGTGATTCGGTGGTTCGCGTGCCGTCTCGCCGCCGTGGCACAATTGCCCAGTGCGTGCGGTGCTGTGGGACATGGACGGCACTTTGGTCGACTCCGAGAAGCTCTGGGACATATCGCTTAGTGCGCTCTATGAGTTCCACGGTGGCGTGATGAGCCCGCAAACGCGGGAATCGTTGGTGGGGGCATCGGCCCGAGACACGATGATTGTGGCCTACACCGAGCTCGGGCTCGATCACGACCCTCAAGCGATCGCGGAGTCGATCCGCTGGATACACGATTTCACTGCCGAGCTGTTCGACGAGGGGCTTCCTTGGTGCGAGGGTGCCCGCGAGATGCTCGAAGCGCTTGCTGCCGAAGGTGTTCCGATGGCGCTGGTGACGAACACCCAGCGGGATCTGGCGGATCGGGCGCTGGCCAGTATCGGACGGCACTATTTCTCGGTCACGGTGTGCGGTGACGAGGTAGTCAACGGAAAACCGGCGCCGGACCCCTATTTGCGGGCTGCCGAGTTGCTGGGTCTGGCTCCGGCGGACTGTTTGGCGGTCGAAGATTCGGTGACCGGGACCGTGGCGGCCGAGAGTGCAGGTTGCGCGGTGCTGGTGGTGCCCTCCGAGGTTGCGGTACCCGGTGGCCACCGCCGTCGTCAGGTGAACTCGTTGGCCGATTTGGACACGGCCGCGCTACGCCGGTTGTATTGCGAGATTGACCGGGCTGCGCGTGGGCGCACCGCTTGACGCTGAGTTTCCACATTCGATATCGCTCCTGGTGGCGTTCCTGTGTGCCATTCTCAATGTGATGTGTCTCACATATATGGCCTGGGAGGGAGCGCGCCATGGGCAGAGGAGCGGCCGGGGAAGTTCGGTCGGGGAACGAGTTCAGCTCCGGGCGTAGTGCAGCGCGCGTGGCGTCCGTTGCCGCGCTCGGCGGGCTGCTTTTCGGCTACGACAGCGCCGTGATCAATGGAGCGGTCAGCGCCCTGCAGGAGGAGTTCGCGATCAACGACGCGACTCTGGGCTTTGCCGTCGCTTCGGCTTTGCTTGGCGCCGCGGTCGGGGCGTTGACCGCCGGCCGACTGGCCGACGCGCTGGGCCGGCTGTGGGTCATGAAGCTCGCTGCGGCGTTGTTCCTGGTCAGCGCGATCGTCACGGGTATCGGAACCGATATCTGGCTGATCGTGGTCTTCCGCGTTGTCGGAGGTGTGGCCGTCGGAATCGCCTCGGTGATCGCCCCGGCGTACATCGCCGAGACCTCCCCGGAACGCATCCGCGGCCGCCTCGGCTCGCTGCAGCAGCTGGCGATCGTCAGCGGCATTTTCGTGTCGCTGGCCGTCGACTGGCTGCTGGCCGAGGTTGCAGGCGGCTCCAACCAGGAACTATGGCTTGGCATGCAAGCCTGGCGGTGGATGTTCCTGGCCGAGGTCATTCCCGCGCTGGCCTACGGCGTGCTGGCATACACGATTCCGGAGTCGCCGCGCTATCTGGTTGCCACCCACCGCATCCCGGAGGCCCGCCGGGTGCTGACCAGGCTGCTGGGGGAGAAGAACCTCGAAATCACCATCAACCGCATCCAGGACTCGCTTCACGCCGAGGAGCGGCGGTCGTGGCGGGATCTTTCCCGGCCGCGTCCAGACGACGAGATCGCGTCGGGTCCGATCAACTGGATTCGGGAGTACCTGTGGTGGCTGCTGGCGGTCTTTGCCGTGCTCGCCGTGGCATCCTTCGGTGTCGGTCTTTGGGCCCTGGCGGTGGTATTCCTGGCGCTGCTCATCGCCGTGGCGATCGTCGGCGGTCTCTACGGCATCGTCTGGGTGGGCCTGGGCTTGTCGATATTCCAGCAGTTCGTCGGAATCAACGTGATCTTCTACTACTCGAATGTGCTGTGGCAGGCCGTCGGATTCGATGAGAGTTCGTCATTCACGATCACCGTGATCACCTCGGTGACAAATATTGCGACCACCCTGATAGCGATCGCACTGATCGACAAGATCGGTCGCAAGCCGCTGCTGCTGATCGGCTCGACCGGGATGGCCGTGACCCTGGGCACCATGGCGGCGATCTTCGGCACCGCGCCGCTGGTCGATGGTCAACCGCAGCTCGGCGCTGTGGCCGGACCCGTTGCGCTGGTCGCGGCGAATCTGTTTGTCGTCGCATTCGGCATGTCCTGGGGCCCGGTTGTCTGGGTGCTGCTGGGTGAGATGTTCCCGAACCGCATCCGGGCGGCGGCGCTGGGCCTGGCCGCGGCCGGTCAGTGGACGGCGAACTGGCTGATCACCGTCACCTTCCCCGGCCTGCGCGATGTCCTAGGCCTGGCTTACGGGTTCTATGCGCTGTGCGCGGTGTTGTCGCTGCTGTTCGTGTGGCGCTGGGTCGAGGAGACCAAGGGCAGGACACTGGAGGACATGCACAGCGAGGCGCACCGGGCGCATCCGACACCGCACTGAGCCCGGCTTAGGGAGCGCGGGCCGATCGCAGGTGTTTTACCCCGACGTGACAGAATCGCAGGCCGTGAAGACCTTCGATGCGCTATTCGCCGAGCTGAGCGAACGGGCGCGCACCCGGCCGACAGGCAGTAGCACCGTCGCGGCACTGGATGCCGGCGTGCATGGCATCGGAAAGAAGATCCTGGAGGAGGCCGGCGAGGTCTGGCTGGCTGCCGAACACGAGGGTGACGACGCACTGGCCGAGGAGATCAGCCAGCTGCTGTACTGGACTCAGGTGCTGATGCTGTCCCGGGGCCTATCCCTCGACGACGTGTACGGCAAGCTATGAGCGCTGAATCGTCTTCTCTTCGCGCAAGCGGCTCATCGGAGTCTTCTTCTCTTCGCGCAAGCGGCTCATCGATGCTGCGGGTGGCCGTCCCCAACAAAGGCACGCTGAGCGAGCCGGCCGCCGAGATCCTTTCCGAGGCCGGATATCGGCGCCGCAACGACGGCAAAGATCTGACCGTCGTCGACCCGGTCAACAATGTCGAGTTCTTCTTCCTTCGCCCCAAAGACATCGCCATCTACGTCGGCTCCGGTGAGCTGGACTTCGGCATCACCGGCCGCGATCTGGCCCGCGAATCCGATGCGCCCGTCCGTGAACGGCTAGCGCTGGGTTTCGGATCCTCGACCTTCCGCTACGCGGCACCCGCCGGAAAACAGTGGCGCGTCGAAGATCTCCACGGCAAGCGGATCGCCACAGCCTTCCCTAACCTGGTTCGAAAGGATCTGTCCGCCAAGGGAATCGAGTCGACCGTGATTCGGCTCGACGGCGCAGTCGAGATCTCGGTGCAGCTCGGCGTCGCCGACGCGATCGCCGACGTCGTGGGTTCGGGCCGAACGCTGGGCTTGCACAACCTGGTGGCCTTCGGTGAACCGTTGTGCGACTCGGAGGCGGTGCTGATCGAGCAGGACGACGTCAGTGAGTCCGAGGGCAGTGAAAAGGCCGCCGCCCGCGCCCAGTTGGCGGCCAGGGTGCAGGGCGTGGTGTTCGGCCAGCAGTACCTGATGCTGGACTACGACTGCCCACGTTCGTTGCTGGACAAAGCCACCGAGGTCACTCCCGGCCTGGAGTCGCCGACCATCGCGCCGCTGGCCGACCCGGACTGGGTCGCGGTGCGGGCCCTCGTGCCGCGACGCACAGTCAACGCCATCATGGATGAACTGGCGGCCATCGGGGCCAAGGCCATCCTGGCCTCCGACATCCGGTTCTGCCGCTTCTGATCGACGGCGCTCCTCGGACGTTTCGACGTGCTAGCGTCCCGGTATCCGCTCACCGGTCGGAGGTCCGATGACACTCGTTCTCGTTCTCATTCTGGCCCTGCTAATCGGTGTCGTGGCTGGCCTACGGGCGATGACCGCGCCCGCCGTGGTGGCCTGGGCGGCGGCGTTCGGATGGATCGACGTCGACGGTAAATGGTCGGAATGGATCGCACACCCCGTCACCATCACCGTGCTGACAATCTTCCTCCTGGGCGAGCTCGTCACCGACCAGCTGCCGAACACCCCGAGCCGGAAAGTGGCCCAGCAGTTCATCACCCGACTGGTTACCGGGGGATTCGCCGGTGCGGTGATCGGCAGCGCCTTCTTTCACACGTTCAGCGCCGCCGGGGCCGGCATCGTCGGAGCCGTCATCGGAACCCTCGCCGGAGCTGAGCTGCGCGGCCGGGTCGCTGTCGCGAACAAGGGCAACGACCGGCCGGGAGCATTCGGCGAGGACATCGTGGCCGTCGGCGGCGGATTCCTCGTCGCGTTCCTCGTCAGTCTGGTGTAGTGGCGGGCATGGTTCACAAATTCGACGCGATCATCGTCGGCGCCGGCCAGGCCGGGCCGCCGCTGGCCGGACGGCTGACCGCGGCCGGGCAGACCGTGGCGGTGATCGAGCGCAAACTGGTCGGCGGCACTTGCGTGAACTACGGTTGCATCCCCACCAAAACGCTGGTGGCCAGCGCGCATGCCGCTCACGTGGCTCGGCGCGGTGCTGAGTACGGCATCGCCACCGGCGAGATCACCGTCGACATGGCCAAGGTCAAGGCCCGCATGGACAACGTCAGCGGCGGCGACCGCCGGGGCGTCGAAAGATGGCTCGAGGGCATGAAGGGCGCCACCCTGATTCGCGGCCACGCCCACTTCGAAGACCCGTACACCCTGCGGGTCGGCGACCAGCTGCTGCGCGCTGACCGGATATTCCTCAATGTCGGTGGACGTGCCGTCGCGCCGGAGATGCCCGGCCTGTCCGAGATTGACTATCTTACCAACGTGGGAATCCTCGAACTCGACGTCGTTCCCGAACATCTGGTGATCATCGGCGGCAGTTACATCGCATTGGAGTTCGCCCAGATGTATCGCCGCTTCGGTGCACGCGTGACGGTCATCGAAAAGGGGCCCCGTCTCACCTCGCGCGAGGACGAGGATGTCTCCGCCGCCATCAAGGACATTCTGGAGGCTGAGGGTATCGATGTCGTCGTCGATGCCGATGCAATCCGATTTGCGAAGGGGGGCAGCGCTTCCGGAGGCTTCACCGTCACTCCCCGCGAGGGTGCGGAGCCGATCGCGGGGAGCCATCTGCTCGTCGCGGTCGGCCGACAACCCAACACAGACGACCTCGGTCTGGATGCGGCGGGAGTGGACACCGACGCTCGCGGCTACATCGTCGTCGACGACCAGTTGCGCACCAGCGCCGAGCATATTTGGGCGATGGGGGACTGCAACGGACGTGGTGCGTTCACCCACACCTCCTACAACGACTTCGAGATCGTGGCCGCGAACCTGCTCGACGACGACCCGCGCCGCGTCAGTGATCGCATCACCACCTACGCGCTCTACATCGACCCTCCGCTGGGCCGGGCCGGTATGACCGTCGATCAGGTCCGCCGGTCCGGTCGAAAAGCGTTGGTGGGCAAGCGCCCAATGACCAGGGTGGGCCGGGCTGTCGAGAAGGGCGAGACGCAGGGATTCATGAAGATCGTGGTCGACGCCGAAACCGAGGAGATTCTGGGTGTCGCCATCCTCGGGGTCGGTGGCGACGAGGTGGTGCACAGCGTCCTTGACGTGATGACTGCGAAGCTGCCCTACACGGCGATTTCGCGCACGATGCACATCCACCCGACGGTCAGTGAGTTGGTGCCCACGATGTTGCAGGACCTCACACCGTTGACCTGAGCGTTTCGACCCACTCCAGCCTTGACTGTGTTCTATATCACAGTAGAATGGCTGCTGGTCACGGGTGCGTGGCGTGATCCCGATGCACCCGTGCGGGGCTACAGGCCCGTCGCGGCATCGGAGGGAAGAGTCGCATGAGAAGAACACGTTCGGATTCGCTGGCTCCCGGCGGGCTCAACTGGAATAGTCTGCCGCTGAGGCTGTTCGCCGGCGGCAACACCAAGTTCTGGAACCCGGCCGACATCGATTTCTCCCGTGATCGGGCCGACTGGGAGTCCCTGTCAGATCTGGAACGGGACTGGGCGACGCGGCTGTGTGCGGAGTTCATCGCCGGCGAAGAGGCCGTCACACAGGACATTCAGCCGTTCATGGCGGCCATGCGCGCCGAAGGGCGCCTCGGCGACGAGATGTATCTGACGCAGTTCGCATTCGAAGAGGCGAAGCACACCCAGGTCTTTCGGATGTGGCTCGACGCCGTCGGCGTCACCGAGGATCTGCAGAGGTATCTCGACGAACTGCCTGCCTATCGGCAGATGTTCTACGAGGAGTTGCCGGCGTCGCTCGACGCGCTGGCCGCCGACCCATCGCCGCGGGCTCAGGTGCGAGCATCGGTGACCTACAACCACGTCATCGAAGGGATGATGGCGTTGACGGGGTACTACGCGTGGCACCGCATCTGCGTCGATCGCGGCATCCTCCCGGGTATGCAGGAGCTGGTTCGCCGGATCGGCGACGACGAACGGCGGCACATGGCGTGGGGCACGTTCACCTGCCGGCGCCACGTCGCCGCCGACGACGCCAACTGGACGGTCTTCGAGTCCAGGATGAACGAACTCATTCCGTTGGCCCTGCAGAACACCGAGGACGGTTTCGCGCTCTACGACGAGGTCCCGTTTGGTTTGACGATGGAGGAGTTCCAGCAGTACGCCGCGGACAAGGGGATGCGGCGGTTCGGAACCATCAGCAGCGCCCGGGGCCGCCAGCTCGCCGAGATCGATGTCGATCACTCGCCGCTGCAGTTGGAGGACACCTTCGCGGACGAGGACCGTAGGGCGCTAGCGGCGTTGGCGTAAACAGGCGGCGCCGGTGTATGCGCGCGTGATCGGGTGGCGCCGACATGATCGGGTGGTCACATCGTCATCGTCATTGCCCTCACCATTGCCGGCACTGCGTTGTCGATCATGGGCGGCGCTGTATCAGCAAGGTTTGCGCGTAGGTCCCGATGAAGCGGCCGCGGTCGAAGATTTCGGCGGAGGTTACCCCGACGCCGTCGGGGCCTATCGATGCGCGTGCGCGCAGCGCAAAGTCACTTCCCACGCGTGGGCGGCCGCGGTGGCCTTTGCTTCCGTCAGCCCCTTGTGGCGGAAGAGGCATTCGGTCACGCAGCGGGCTCCGCCCGGATTGACACCTCGGGCTTGTCCGCGGCGAGGGCTTCGGGGGCGGGGCCTTCGGGCCAGCCAGGGTAGGGCGGGGGTGTGCCGCCGAACTCGGGGCAGTGCGCCTGGTGCGCGCACCAGCCGCAGAGCCGCGACTGACGGGGACGGAAGTCCCCGGTCGCCCCGGCGGCCTGGATAGCGTTCCAGATGGCCATCAACGTTTTTTCGAATCGCTCCAACTCGTCGAGTTCTGGGGTGTAATCCAACACTTGGCCGTCGGCGAGGTACAGCAACCGCAGCCGGGCCGCCAGCACGCCGCGAGAGCGCAGCAGCGCCACGGCGTAGAACTTCATCTGGAACATCGCCTTGAATTCGGCCAGGGCGCGCGCCTCCGGCGGCGCTTTGCCGGTCTTGTAGTCGACTACCCGAAGCTCGCCGGTCGGTGCGACGTCGATGCGGTCGACGAAGCCGCGCAACAACGTGCCGTCGGCGAGTTCCACCTCGACCCTCTGCTCGCAACTCTGCGGATTGAACCTCGTCGGATCCTCGAGCCGGTAATAGCCGGACAGCAGCGTGCGGGCCTGCTCAAGGAGTTCGGTGCGCAACGCCGGATCGATCTCGTCTGACAGCGAGGGCTGCTCGGCAAGCACGCGCTCCCATGCGGGTGCCACCAGTGACAGTGCTCTCTCGGGGACGCGGTCGGTCGGGGGGAGTGCGTAGAGCTGTTCCAACGCGGCGTGCACTACCGAGCCCCGGACTTGTGCGGTCGACGGCGGTTCGGGGAGCCGATCGATCGCGCGGAAGCGATACAGCAGCGGGCACTGTTTGAAGTCGGCGGCCCGCGACGGCGACAGCGCCGGACGGCTGACCGGACGGGTCTTTGCAGGTGCCGCTGCCGACGTTGAACCGCCCAGCGACCCCGAGGACCCCGACGAGCTCGTCGACCCGGAAGTCCCGGAAGTCCCGGAAGCCCCGGAAGTCCCGGAAGTCCCGGAAGCCCCAGAAGTCCCGGAAGTCCCGGAAACTCCGGAAGCCCGGGACGGCCCCGTGTGCTCGCTGGTCTTGCTCA